>NZ_DASRSY010000443.1:0-24960 GCF_035656215.1 Paraburkholderia sp. | reverse complement strand
CGCACCGGCGACCTTCTTCGCTTCTTCGAGCGTGCGGCCCAGCATCAGCGCTTCGCTTTGCGCAAAGCAGTTCGCCAGCAGCTTCGGATGATGACTGACGAGCGGATGCTCCGGCGTCAGCACGGCGATGAAATCGATTGGCACGATGGTCGGACCCTGGTGCAGCATTTGAAAAAATGCATGCTGACCATTCGTGCCTGGTTCACCCCACGTCACAGCGGCGGTCGGATAGTCGACCATCACGCCATCCAGGCGCGCAGACTTGCCGTTGCTCTCCATCTCGAGCTGTTGCAGATACGACGGCAGGAAATGCAGCGCTTCCGAATACGGCGCGACCAGATAGCTTTGCGAGCCGAAGAAGTTGCGATACCAGATGCCGATCATGCCGAGCAGCACCGGCAGATTTTTTTCGAGCGGTGCGTCGCGGAAATGCTGGTCCATCTCGTTGGCGCCGGCCAGCAGTTCGCCGAACTGTTGCGGGCCGATTGCGATCATGATCGACAGACCCACTGCCGACCACAGCGAATAACGCCCGCCGACCCAGTCCCACATCTCGAACACGTTCTCTTTCGCGATACCGAACTTGACCACCTCAGACGGATTGGCCGACACGCCGACGAAGTGCTTCGCCAGTGCGCTTTCCGGGCAACCTTTCTCGACGAACCAGTCGCGCAGCGAGCGCGCGTTGGTCATTGTTTCGAGCGTGGTGAAAGTCTTGGAGACGATGATCGCGAGCGTCTCTTCGGGATCGATCTGCTGCATCACGTTGTACAGATCCGCGCCGTCGACATTCGACACGAAATGCGTCGTGATCTCGGGCGTGGCCAGATGATGCAGCGCGTGCACGACCATCTTCGGGCCGAGGTCCGAGCCGCCGATGCCGATGTTCACGACATAGCGAATCCGCTTGCCGGTGTAGCCGGTCCATTCACCGCTGCGGACCTTGTCGGCGAACGCCGCCATTTTCGCGCGCTCGGCCTGGATCTGCGCATGGAACGGCGCTTTCGGATCGGTGGCGCGCAGCGCGGTGTGCAATGCGGCGCGGCCTTCGGTCGGGTTGACGACTTCGCCCGCGAACATCGCGTCGCGGCGTTTCTCGACGCCGGCTTCGCGCGCGAGCTGCACCAGCAGTTTCAGGGTTTCGTCGGTGATGCGGTTCTTTGAAAAATCGACCGCGAGACCGCCGCCCGCGAACGCAAAGCGCTCAGCACGGGTAGGGGCGGGATCGTTCTCGGGGGCGAACCAGTCGCGCATGTGCGCATCGCGAATCTTCTCGTAATGCGTTTGCAGCGAGGACCAGGAGGGGAGAGAGTTCTGCGTCATAGCGTCCGTCTAGCGAAGGGGCACGAAGAAAGGCGTGCGCGTGAAGCGCTGCCGAGGATGATGCGACGATGCTGTTAGAGCGATGCCGCGCGACCGGGTTCGCGGTGGATTGCTGTGAACCTTCGCGAGCCTGCCTGGGATCGAACCGGCTCACTGAAGTTTCGCTGCAACTCGCGATGATCTGACGCGCGGCGCAGTCGGTCAGTATAACGGCGTTGTGTGACGGGTGGCAGCGGTTTGGGCATCGTCTGCAAATTGTGGGATGGGCCGGCCCATTGGGGCTGGCCGATTTGGGTTGACCGATTTGGGCTGGCCCATTGGGTGTGGGATGGGCCGGCTCATCTGAGCTGCTCCATTTCGGTTGGTCGATTTGAGACGCCCGGTTTGGGAGGTCGCATAGGGTGCTTCACTCAGCCGCTGCCGGATAGAACATACGATTGAGCAAAGTCCGCACCATCGGTGCGAGTTCGCCCGCCGTCAGGCCGGCCGGGCCGCAGCCTTGCGCGCTCAGCCTGTCGGCGGCGAGGCCGTGCAGGTAGACACCCGCCAACGAAGCTTCGTAACGCGGCAGGTGCTGGGCCAGAAACGCGCCGATGATGCCGCCCAGCACGTCACCCGTGCCGCCTGTCGCGAGTGCGGCATTACCGGTCGGATTGATCGCGACGCGGCCGTCCGGCGCCGCGATGACGGTGCCCGTGCCTTTCAGCACGACCACGCTGGCAAAGCGCGCAGCCAGCGCCCGCGCTGCAGCGAGGCGGTCGCGTTGCACGCCCGGCGCGTCGGTGCCGAGCAGGCGCGCGGCTTCCAGCGGATGCGGCGTTAGCACGCAGGGATCGCCTTGCACGCCACGCGCGATGACTTTGGCCGCGAGCGACGGGTCTTTCGAAATCAGATTGAGCGCGTCGGCGTCGAACAGTTTGGGCACGTCGAGCGGCAGCACATCGTGCATGACGCGTGTGGCGCGGTCGCGATGACCCATGCCGCAGCCGACGGCGAGCGCGTCCATCTTGTCGAGTGGCAGATCGTCGATCGCATGCAGCATCAGTTCGGGATGCGGCGGATCGTAGGGCGGGGCGCCGTCGCCGAGCAGGGCGACGTGCACTTTACCCGCGCCGGTGTAGAGCGCCGCGCGTGAGGCGAGGATCGGCGCGCCGCACATACCGGTGTCGCCGCCCACCACGGCGAGGCTGCCGAAGGTGCCCTTGTTGGTGGCGAAGTCGCGCGGCGGCAGAAAGGCGGCGAAAAGCTCGGGCGCGTTGAGTTGCACGGCCGAACGGGTGCTGCTGTCGACGCCGATCGGCGCCACTATTACCATGCCGGCGAGATCGCGGCCCTGCGCCGTGAAGAGACCGGGTTTCGCTCCGATGAAGGTGATCGTGTGCGTGGCGTGAACTGCGGCACCATCGCTCTGGCTTTCGCGTTGATCGTGTCTCTCGCCGACTACCGTGCCAGTGTCGCTGTCGAGGCCGCTTGGCGTGTCGAGCGCCAGAACCCCGCCTCTTCTGGACTTTGCTTTCGTGCGTTGCGAGAGTTGGCGAGCAATGGTGGCAAAGATGCCTTCCAGGGGGCGGGTCAGGCCGATGCCGAACATACCGTCCACCAGCCATGTATAGCTTTCCAGCGAGGCCGGTGGTGTCGTGGTGATGGCTACGCCTGCCGCGCGGGCTGTATCGAGCGCCCAGCGGGCGTCGTCCGGCTTGACTTCAAGCGGCATGCAAAGGTCGACAGCGATACCTGCCCGGTGCAGTTCCGCGGCCATGATCAATGCGTCGCCGCCATTGTTGCCCGGGCCTGCCGCGACCCATACCTTGTGCTTCGATTTTTCGATCGATGTGTTGCGCGTGATCCGTTCTCGCAAGTAGCTCGCGGCTGCCTTACCGGCGCGGGACATCAAGGTGTGCTCAGGTAGCGTCGCCGCGGCCTGGGTTTCAAGGATCCGCAGGTCGGTTAGCGTGAGCAGTGGCAATGCCCGGTTGTGCGGGCTGATTAACGTCGGGAGCGTGGATTCGGACACTGTCATGGCGAGGCTTGGAGTTCACCTTTGGCAAGGTGAGGAAGCTTGGGGAGCCACTATGGTAGTGCCGATATGCTCCGGGCGCGCGCCGTGTTGGCCTGGGCCGGCCTTGTTATTGCCTGATTGGGCCTGATTGGGCCTGATTGGGCCTGATTAGGCCAGGTTGGGGCTGGTTGTGTCCGATTGGCCGTCGGACCTGGCCTGACCGGCGCGAGAAGCGGCACCTGCTTTTTCGCACGCGCTGCTTTTGGGCCCGCGCCGGCGCGGGCCCGCCATTTACTGGAACCGGTCCGCGCGCAGAGCGGCCAGCGTGTCTGCGGGGACGTCGGGGGTCTTGTCCGAGATCAGGTCGGCGATCAGTTTGCCCGCCCCGCATGCGAGACCCCAACCAGCCGGGCCGTGGCCGGCGTTCACGAACAGACGCGGATGAAGCGCATTGCCGATCACAGGCATTCCGTCCGGCGACAGCAGTTTTACGCCTTCCCACGGCAAGGCGGCGGAGATCCGGGCCGCGCCTGGGATCCAGTCGTGAGTCGCCTGGCCTAGCAGCGCCAGCGCTTCCTTGGTCAATGCTTCGCCCAGCGGTTTGTCGATCTGCCCGGCGCTTTGCAGTACCGCACCGCCCGCAACCCGCAGGCGATGATTCATTCGGTTGATCGTAATCCGCTTGACCGCGTCGACGATCGCGACGTGCGGTGCGCATTCCTCGTGCGCAATCGGCGCGACCAGGTTATGCAGGCGCAACGGATGCAACGGTAGCCGCAGCCCCAGGCGTTCGAGTAGCGGCAGACTGCCATAACCCGCGGCGACCACGATCGCGTCGGCGTTGATCACATCGACTTCACGTGAACGCGATGCCGCGCCCGGCCGCGGCGCCAGTTCCACCGCCGCACGCTGACCTTCGAGGCGGATCGCCGCGACTTCGCAGCCCAGCATGAATTGCACGCCGTCTTGCGTATCGAGGGTCTGCTTGATCAGTTTCGCGAAAAGCGGGCAATTAGCCGTGCGCTCGTGGTCGAACAGCACGCCGCCGGCGAATTCTGGCTCGGTCCGCACGGAATGCTCGTACGCGGCACATTCGGCCGGCGTCAGCACGTGGTGCGGGACTTCGTATTGGCGCAACAGATCGAGCGCAGTCTGTGTCTGCTGCCATTCCTGCTCGGAACGCACCAGATAGAGCAGGCCGCTTGCCTGTTCGAATTCCAGCCCGAAGCGCGCTTCGAGATCTGCCATCGCGTCACGCGATGCTTCGATCAGCGGACGCAGCCGCGCGTACTGGCTGCTGAACGCCTCGGGCTCCTGCAAAGCGCTGAGTTGCTTGACGAACTGGCGCGCCGGCCCGTTAAAGCCGGCCTTGCTAATCACGCCGTTTCTGGCGCCCAGGCGGCTCGCCATGAAGGTTGGGCCGAACCAGACGTCGAGCGGCGTTGGCAGCACGGTGCCGCCGTGCCCATAGGTCGCGCCTTGCGCGACCGTTGCGTGGCGCTCGACGACGCATACCCGGTGGCCGGCCGCGCGCAGTTGATAAGCGGTGGCGACGCCCGCAATCCCGCCGCCAATGACGATGACATCCATGATCTGATTCGATTTGCCGGCGGGCCGCCGAACTGCCGCGTTCCCGTTAAGCGTGGCATGCGGCGCGCTGCCCGGCATGACTCAGGCCGCTCGCGCCGATCTGATGAAAGGGCGAATGATAGCAGTCAAAAGGATGGCTCTGCCACGCGAGCGCGCGGCCAGAAAGCCGCAACGACGCGTCCGGGCCGCCCTGCGGACCCCACCAAAACCCTGGTGCGAAGCCCGTTGGAAGCCCGTTCCCGGGGTATAATCCCGGACTTCCTTTCCGCCTCACGTCGCCTTCACGCGCGACTCATCGGCATCACTCATCGGCATCATTAGCGACGCAACGTCAAGTCCATGGCCCACTTCTCGTGTTTCCCCGGCGCTTCGGCCCTTTCCGATTTCCGTCAAACCCGCCTGCTCGAAACGCTGACGCGCATCGACGCCAACATCACCGGCGTGCGCGGGCAATATCTGCACTTCGTCAACGCGCAAACCCCGCTTTCCGCGGATGACAACGCGAAGATCGAAGCGCTGATGCACTACGGCGATCCGCTTGAAGAAACCAAAGAGCGCGGCACGGCCGAAACCTTCCTCGTGGTGCCGCGCTTCGGCACGGTGTCGCCGTGGGCCAGCAAGGCAACCGACATCGCCCATCTGTGCGGCCTGACGCAGGTGCGCCGCATCGAGCGTGGCGTCGAATACACGGTCACGTTGAAAGGCGGTCTGCTGGGCGGCAAGAAAGCGCTGTCCGACGAAGCCCGCGCGGCCGTCGCCACAGCGC
The DNA here is from genome assembly GCF_035656215.1 of Paraburkholderia sp. Taxonomy (GTDB): domain Bacteria; phylum Pseudomonadota; class Gammaproteobacteria; order Burkholderiales; family Burkholderiaceae; genus Paraburkholderia. The sequence continues at coordinate 19,282 of NZ_DASRSY010000443.1, read as the reverse complement.
TGCACGATCGCATGACCGAGAGTGTGTCGCCCTCGCGCGACCACGCGCTGCATCTGTTCGACGAACTGCCGGCCAAGCCGCTACAAACCGTCGACGTGTTGAGCAATGGCCGTGGCGCGCTGGAAGCGGCGAACACGGAACTGGGCTTGGCGCTTGCCGACGACGAAATCGACTACCTGGTCGACGCCTTCACGAAACTCGGCCGCAACCCGACCGACGTCGAACTGATGATGTTCGCGCAGGCCAACAGCGAGCACTGCCGTCACAAGATTTTCAACGCGGATTGGACGATCGACGGCGAGAAGCAGGACATCTCGCTGTTCAACATGATCCGCAACACGGAGAAGCTGAATCCGCAGGGCACGATCGTCGCGTATTCGGATAACTCGGCGATCATGGCGGGCGGCATCGCCGAGCGCTGGTTCCCGCGCACGCCGGCTGAACTCGGCGCAAACGAGTTGCCCGAGCACTATCACCGCAATGTCGAACTGACGCACACCTTGATGAAGGTAGAGACGCATAACCACCCGACGGCGATCTCGCCGTTCCCGGGCGCCTCGACCGGCTCGGGCGGCGAAATCCGCGACGAAGGCGCAACCGGCCGCGGCGCGCGTCCGAAGGCGGGTCTGGCGGGCTTCACGGTGTCGAACCTGGAATTGCCGGACGGCGTCGAAGCATGGGAAAACGCGCGCGACGCCGCACAACCGCTGGCACATCGCAATCCGGACGACAAGTACGAAGCCTACGGGCGTCCTGACCGCATCGCGTCGCCGCTGCAAATCATGATCGACGGCCCGCTCGGCGGCGCCGCGTTCAACAACGAATTCGGCCGGCCGAATCTGGGCGGCTATTTCCGCGCTTACGAGCAGAACGTTGCGGGTCTGGTGCGCGGTTATCACAAGCCGATCATGATCGCCGGCGGCATTGGCAATATCTCCGATCAGCACACGCACAAGCACGATCTGCCGGAAGGCTCGCTGCTGATCCAGATCGGCGGCCCGGGCATGCGCATCGGCATGGGCGGCGGCGCCGCCAGTTCGATGGCGACCGGCACCAACACGGCCGAACTCGACTTCGACTCGGTCCAGCGTGGCAATCCGGAAATCGAGCGTCGTGCGCAGGAAGTGATCAACGCGTGCTGGCAACTCGGCGAGAAGAACCCGATTCTGAGCATTCACGACGTGGGCGCGGGCGGTTTGTCGAACGCCTTCCCGGAAGTAGTGGACGGTGCCAGCAAGGGCGCGATCTTCGATCTGCGCAAGATCCAACTGGAAGAGAGCGGTTTGTCGCCGCGCGAAATCTGGTCGAACGAAGCGCAGGAGCGTTACGTGCTGGCGATTGCGCCGGCCGATCTGCCGGCTTTCGAAGCGATGTGCCAGCGCGAGCGCTGCCCGTTCGCGGTGGTCGGCACCGCCACGGCCGAACGTCAGCTGAAGGTGATCGATTCCGAAGCGAACGGCGACGCTGCACACGAGCCGGTCGACATGCCGATGGAAGTGCTGCTCGGCAAGGCGCCGCGCATGCATCGCGACGTGAAGCGCGTTGAAACGAAACTCGAACCGGTGGATGTCACCGGCATCGCGTTGTCGGACGTCGCGGTCAGCGTGCTGCGTCACCCTACGGTGGCCAGCAAGTCGTTCCTGATCACGATCGGCGACCGCTCGGTCGGCGGCACGACCGCGCGCGACCAGATGGTCGGCCCGTGGCAAGTGCCGGTTGCCGACGTCGCCATCACGACGATGGACTATGCAGGCTTCCGCGGCGAGGCGATGACCATGGCCGAGCGTACGCCGCTCGCCGTGATCAACGCGCCGGCGTCGGGCCGCATGGCGGTCGGCGAGGCGGTCACCAATATCGCGGCGGCGCCGATCGCGTCGCTCGATAAGCTCAAGCTGTCGGCGAACTGGATGGCCGCATGCGGCGCAGCGGGCGAAGACGCCGCGCTGTACGACACGGTCAAGGCCATCGGCATGGAATTGTGCCCGGCGCTTGGCATCAGCATTCCGGTCGGCAAGGATTCGCTGTCCATGCGTACGAAGTGGGAAGACCGTGGCGTTGCGAAGGAAGTGGTCGCGCCGGTTTCGCTGATCATCACGGCATTCGCACCGGTCGAAGACGTGCGTCAGCACCTCACGCCGCAACTGCGCCGCGCGAGCGGAGCGGATGGTGTGGGCGATTCCGTGCTGATCGCGATCGACCTCGGCCGCGCCAGGCATCGTCTGGGCGGCAGTATTCTCGCGCAAGTCACGCAGCAGGTCGGCGACACGGTGCCCGACGTCGATGATCCGGAAGACCTGAAGCGTTTCTTCACTGCGATCCAGTCGCTCAATAGCGACGGCAAGCTGCTCGCGTACCACGACCGCTCAGACGGCGGCCTGTGGGCAACGGTTTGCGAAATGGCGTTTGCCGGTCACGTCGGCGTATCGCTGAACGTCGACATGCTGGTGCTCGATCCGAACCACGAATCCGATTTCGGCGACGCGAAAGACTGGGCGAAGCAGACCAGCGGCCGTCGTGAAGACCGCACGATCCGCGCGCTCTTCACCGAGGAACTCGGCGCCGTCATTCAGGTGCGTGCGGCGGACCGCGACGCGGTGCTGGTCGCATTGCGCGAACACGGTCTGTCGGCATGCTCGCATGTGATCGGCAAAACCAACGAGCGCGATACGATAGAAATCTATCGCGACGCGAAGAAGATCTACGACGCACCGCGCACCGAATTGCATCGCGCGTGGAGCGAGGTGAGCTGGCGCATTTCGCGTCTGCGCGACAACCCGGCTTGCGCCGATGCCGAATACGACGCGCTCTCCGACGTGGCCGATCCGGGCATCTCGCCAATCCTCACGTTCGATCCGACGGAAGATGTCGCGGCGCCGTTTATCCCCCAAGGGGACTTCCTTCGGGGCGTCGGCAAGGCAGCGCGCCCGCGCGTCGCGATCCTGCGCGAGCAGGGCGTGAACTCACACCTCGAAACGGCCTATGCATTCGACCGCGCCGGCTTCGACGCGCACGACGTGCACATGAGCGACCTGCTGGCAGGCCGCGCCAACCTGGCCGATTTTGCCGGCGCGGTGGCGTGCGGCGGTTTCTCGTACGGCGATACCCTGGGCGCAGGCGAAGGATGGGCCAAGGCGATCCGCTTCAACTCGCAACTGGCCGATATGTTCGCCGCGTTCTTCGGCCGCGAAGACACGTTTGCGCTCGGTATCTGCAACGGCTGCCAGATGATGAGCAGCCTCGCATCGATGATCCCCGGCGCGGAAGCCTGGCCGAAGTTCACGCGCAACAAGTCGGAGAAATTCGAAGCGCGTTTCTCGCTGGTCGAAGTGCAGGCTTCGCCGTCGATCTTCTTTGCCGGCATGGAAGGCTCGCGCATTCCGGTGGCGATTGCGCACGGCGAAGGTTACGCGGACTTCTCGCAGCAGGGCGATGCGTCGAAGGTGGCCGTGGCGATGCGTTACGTCGATCACCGTGGTCAGGCAACGGAGCAGTATCCGTTCAACCCGAACGGTTCGCCGGACGGTATCACGTCGGTCACGACGCCTGATGGCCGTTTCAGCGTGCTGATGCCGCACACCGAGCGTGTGCATCGCGCGGTGCAAATGAGCTGGCATCCGGAAGGTTGGGGCGAAGGCATCACGGACGCGAGCCCGTGGTTGCGCGTGTTCCAGAACGCCCGCCGCTGGCTGGGTTGATGATGTGGCAGGGGCCGTCGCTCATCGCAGCGGCGCCCTTGCTTCAGCAGAAGCGAGTCGGATCAAAGCCGCACCCGCAGAAACAAAAAACCGCCCGAGGGCGGTTTTTTGTTCTGAAGCAGTCGACAAAAACGCTTACTGAATCTTCGCGTTCTTGCGCAGACCTTCTTCGAATGCCTGCAGCTTTTCCTGCTGGATCTGCTGCACGATCTGCGGACGCACTTGTTCCAACGGCGGCGGCGTGATGTTGCGCACGTCGTCGACACGGATGACGTGCCAGCCGAATTGCGTATGCACCGGCGTGTCGGTCATCTGGCCTTTCTGCAGATGCGTGGCCGCTTCCGCGAATTCAGGCACATAGGCCTTCGGGTCCGACCAGTCCAGATCGCCGCCGTTCTTGCCCGATCCCGGGTCCTTCGAGTATTGCTTGGCGAGGTCTTCGAAGCTCGCGCCGGCCTTGATCTTGGCGATCAGATCCTTCGCTTGCTGTTCATTGTCGACCAGGATGTGGTGCAGGTGATATTCCTTGCCGCCCGCGTCCTTGACCAGCGAGTTGTAGCGCGCGGTGACTTCGGCGTCGGTCGGCGTGTTGTTCTTCACGAAGTCTTCGATCAGCGCGCGCAGCACGACGGTTTGCTGTGCAACCGCGATTTGTGCCTTGATGTCCGGACGATTCGGCAGGCCGCGGCGCAGTGCTTCCTGCATCAGGATTTCGCGGTTCACCAGCTCTTCACGCACGGCCATTTGCAGTTGCGGCGTGTTTTGCTGGCCTTGATGAACCAGTTGATCGATCAGGGCGTCGGCGCGTGCTTTCGGAATCGGTGTGCCGTTCACGACAGCGATGTTCTGTGCAAATGCAGGTGCGGCGGCAAATGCAGCCAGCAATACCCAAAGGTGGGTTTTCTTCAAGGTCATCAGAAATTTTCCTAGCGGGGCAACAAAGCGAATTCTTCGGGCGTATACGCCGTGATTGCAAGGGCATGAATGCCGCGCTGCATGGCATCGGCCAGCGCATCATACACCATGCGATGCCGCGCCACGCGGGCCTTACCGGCGAATGCGGCCGCCACGATCGTGACACTGAAATGACCGCCGGCGGACGCGCCGGCGTGGCCTGCGTGCTGCGCGCTGTCGTCCGTAATCTGGATCGAGGCGACCGGCGCGAGCGCTGCGGTGAGACGCGCCTCGATCAGCGCGGCGCGCTCGACGGTGGTGGCGTGCATGAAAGCATCGCTCGTCATGTCATTCTTCCTTCATATACTTCGACAGCCACAAACTCTGTCCGACGATAAACACGACCAGAAAGCCTGTCGCACCGAACAGCTTGAAATTGACCCACTGGTCGGTCGTGTAGTGATACGCGACGAACAGGTTAACGAGTCCGAGCAGCACGAAGAAAATCGCCCAGACGATATTCAGCTTGCCCCAGATCGCATGCGGCAGCGTGATCTGCTTGCCCATCATCGCTTCGATCAGGTTTTTGTTGAAGGCCAGTTGCGAGACGATCAGCGCGACCGAAAACGCCCAGTACAACACGGTCGGCTTCCATTTGATAAAGGTGTCGTTGTGCAGCACGAGCGTTGCGCCGCCGAATACGGTGACGACGCCGAGGCTCACCCACAGCATCGGATCGACCTTGCGGTGGCGAAATGCCACCCACGCGATCTGAACCAGTGTGGCAACGATCGCTACTGCCGTCGCCGTGAAAATGCCCCATATCTTGAAGGCGACGAAGAACAGGATGATCGGGAACAGATCGAACAGGAATTTCATTATCTGGTCGGGATTTCGGAGAGTGGGTCGGAGAAAGAGGGTTGACCGGTTCGCAAGCGCGATGAAGGGTGTCGCGGCCAACGGGCGCCTCATGACAGACGCCGGCCGCGCATCATTCAACGGGCACCGGACTCCGCGCTGCGTTACTTGGGCTCGAATTGTAACGCAGCGGAATTGATGCAGTAACGCAGACCGGTCGGCGCCGGTCCGTCTTCGAACACATGGCCCAGATGCGCGCCGCAGTTCTTGCACTGCACTTCGATGCGCAGCATGCCGTGCGCGCGGTCGGTTTTCTCGGCAATCACTTCGCCGTTGATCGGCTTGAAGTAGCTCGGCCAGCCGCAACCGGCGTCGAATTTGGTGTCCGATTCGAACAGCGGCGTGCCGCAGCAGACGCAGTCATAGATGCCACGGTCCCAGTGGTCATGATAGCGGCCGGTGAAGGGGCGCTCGGTCGCTGCGTGACGCGTCACCTGGTATTCGATGTCGGAGAGCTGGTTGCGCCACTCGGCGTCGTCTTTCCGCACGGCGGGGGCGCCGGTGTTGAGGTCGTCGGGCTTATTCATGATCGGGTTTCCTGTCTCGGGCTTGTTTTTGGGTGCGGCTAAAAGCGCCAGCGGTTCAAGCGGATTTCAGCAGAATCAAAGGCTTCGGCTCGTCACGAAGAGCAACTCACTTCCAGCGAGCTGGCCCAATCCGGCGGTAATCCTGCATACGCTTCGTTTTCCGGCTGCTCGTCGAAGGGACGGCGCAGAACGGCGGCCAAACGTTCGACTTCGGCGAAATCTTTCTCTTTCGCCCGGCGGATCGCCGTTTCCGCCAGATGATTGCGAAGTACGAATTTGGGGTTCACATGGTTCATTGCAATGGCGCGGGCCGCGTCGTCGCGTGTTTCTTCGGACAGACGCGCGCGATAGTCGTTCACCCACGCGTCGAACGCGGCGCGGTCGAGGAACAGATCGCGCACCGGCGCGTCGCCGCTCGCGTCGTGCTTCGAAATGCGCGCCAGATTGCGGAACGTGAGCGTGAAATCCGCCCGGTTGGCGTGCATCACGTCGAACAGACGGTTGACCAGGGTGTCATCGCCTTCGCGCTCGCTTTCGAGGCCCAGCTTCGCGCGCATGCGTTTCTCCAGCGCCGGTGCGAAGCGGTCCTTGAAGCCGCCGAGCACCCGCTGCGCGTCTTCGATCGCCTTGTCGCCGCGCACGCTTTCCTCGTGCTGCTCGCCCAGCAGCGGCAGCAGGCCCTGCGCGAGGCAAAAGAGATTCCAGTACGCGATCTGCGGTTGCATCTTGTACGCGTAGCGGCCTTGCGAGTCAGAGTGATTGCAGATGTAGCCGGCATCGAAGCCGTCCATGAAACCGAACGGGCCGTAGTCGATTGTGAGGCCGAGGATCGACATGTTGTCGGTATTCATCACGCCGTGGCAGAAGCCGACGGCTTGCCATTCGATCATCAGATCGGCCGTCGACATCACCGCTTCGTTCAGCAGCGCGAGATACGGATCGTCGGCCTCGCGGCAATGCGGATAGAAGCGATCGATCACGTGATCCGCGAGCGCGCGCAGTGCATCGACGCGATCGTTCGAATAGAAATGCTCGAAGTGCCCGAAGCGCACGAAACTTGGCGCCACGCGCGTGACGACTGCGGCGGTTTCGACTTCCTCGCGGCGCACGGGCTGGTCGGAGCCGATCACGCACAGCGCGCGCGTGGTCGGAATGCCAAGGTGATGCATCGCTTCCGAACACAGATATTCGCGGATCGACGAGCGCAGCACGGCGCGGCCGTCGCCCATGCGCGAATAGGGCGTGCGGCCCGCGCCTTTGAGCTGCAGCTCGAAGTGTTGTCCGTCGTGTTCGACTTCGCCGAGGCCGAGCGCGCGGCCGTCGCCGAGCTGGCCGGCCCACACGCCGAACTGGTGCCCCGAATACACCGACGCATACGGCAGTGCTTCGGAAGGCCATTCACGCGTGGCATTGCCGGAGAACAGTTCGGCAAAGCCCGGATCGTTCTGGAGTCCGGGCTCTAAACCGAGCAATGCGGCGGTTTCTTCGGAGAACCCGACCACGTACGGTGCACTCAGCGGCGCTGTGGGCAGGCGCGTCAGAAACGCGCTGCCGAGCCGCGCAAAGGCGCTTTCGGGCGAGGTGGTAAGTGCGTCGGAAAGAGCCGCTAAAGGCCCGGATAACCCTGCAATGCTTGGGGAAAACGACATATTGAGCGCCTCTGGATTAACCGATATTGTAAGTCGGCGCCCGCGGCGCTGCTGGCCGGCCCTTAGCCCAAGGTTTAGCCAGACCCGCGCCTATGTGCCGGGCGTCTCCTGCCAAAGCGATCCCGTGCCGTTTCAGGGCGCGCCACGCGATCCACCGGAGCGTCCCGCGCGACCTGGCGGAACGCGCCGCGCAGTCCCCGATCTGTAACCCCCAATGACACAAACAAGGCGAGGAGATCTCTCTTTATGACAACGCCGCTGCTTGGCCAGATGATGGACGTGCCGCTCACTGTGTCCTCCTTGCTCGCGCATGCCGCGCGGCATTTCGGCGACACCGAGATCGTGTCCCGGCGCATCGAAGGCGACGTGCATCGCTACACCTACCGCGACTGCGAAAAACGCGCGAAGCAACTGGCGCAAGCGCTGATCGCGCTTGGCGTCGAGCCCGGGGAGCGGGTGGGCACGCTGGCATGGAACGGATACCGGCATCTGGAAGCGTATTACGGCACAGTGGGCTTCGGCGCTGTGTGCCACACGATCAATCCGCGCCTCTTTCCCGATCAGATTGCCTACATCGTCAACCACGCCGACGACGCCTACGTGCTCTTCGACACCACCTTCGCACCGCTCGTCGATGCGCTCGCGCCGCAGTGCCCCAAGGTGCGCGGCTGGGTCGCACTGGCCGACGAAGCGCATCTGCCGAAGATGCAAACGCCGGTGCTCAGCTACGAAACGCTCGTCAACGCGCAGGACGGCAACTACGAATGGCCGCAACTCGACGAACGTCAGGCGTCTTACCTTTGCTATACGTCGGGCACCACCGGCAACCCGAAAGGCGCGTTGTATTCGCATCGCTCGACGGTGCTGCACGCATTCGGTGCATCGTTGCCCGATGCGATGAGCCTGTCCGCGCGCGACTCCGTGCTGCCCGTCGTGCCGATGTTCCATGTGAACGCCTGGGGCATTCCGCACGCGGCGCCGCTGACCGGCGCGAAACTGGTGTTTCCCGGCAAGGATCTGGACGGCAAATCGCTGTATGAATTGATGGAAAGCGAACGCGTCACGTATTCGGCCGGCGTGCCGACCGTGTGGCTCGGCCTGCTCAACTATCTGCGCGAGGCGAAGGTACGTTTCTCCTCGCTGAATCGCACGGTGATCGGCGGCTCGGCGTGCCCGCCGGCGATGCTGCGCACGTTCGAGGATGAGTACGGCGTGCAGGTGATCCATGCATGGGGCATGACCGAAATGTCGCCGCTCGGTACCTTGTCGAAGCTGACGTGGGAACAGAGTCAGCGGCCGTTGGCGGAGCAGCGCAAACTGCTCGAAAAGCAGGGCCATGTGCTGTACGGCGTCGATATGAAGATCGTCGGCGAAGACGGGCGCGATCTGCCTTGGGATGGAGTGGCGTTCGGCGATCTGCACGTGCGCGGGCCTTGGGTGATCGACCGGTATTTCCGCAAGGACGATTCGCCGCTCGTGGACGGCTGGTTCCCGACCGGCGACGTCGCCACCATCGACCGTGACAGCTTCCTGCACATCACGGATCGCTCGAAAGACGTGATCAAGTCGGGCGGCGAGTGGATCAGTTCGATCGACATCGAGAACGTCGCGATCGCGCATCCGGCGGTGGCCGAAGCCGCGTGCATCGCCTGCGCGCATCCAAAATGGACCGAGCGGCCGCTGCTGGTGATCGTCAAGCGGGCGGGTTTCGACGTGACACGCGAAGAACTGCTTGCGTTCTACGACGGCAAGGTCGCCAAATGGTGGATTCCCGACGACGTCGCTTTCGTGGACGAACTCCCGCACACGGCCACCGGCAAGCTGCAGAAACTCAAATTGCGCGACACGTTTCGCGACCACATCCTGCCGTCCGTACTCGAAGACGAAAAGGATTGCCCCCTGAGTCCGCTCACTAGGGGAAACCCCGCCTAACGATAAATTGAACGAGCGTGCTTTTTTGTGTATTCTGCCTGCTGACCCCGGGAAAGTCGGACACTTAGTCAGACAATGCGTCGGACAATGAGCCGACTCGATAAACCGGACGGGCGGCGCGCCATGCGCCGCCTCATCGCATGGAGGCAGGCAGATGGCAGTGGACTACACAACTCATGACGGCGTGGCCGTCATTACGCTGAACAATCCCCCCGTAAACGGCCTCGGCCTCTCGACTCGAGCCGGTATCGTCGAAGGGATCGAGCGCGCGCAGAACGATCCGGCCATCAAGGCAATCGTGCTGACGGGCGCGGGCAAAGCCTTCTCTGGCGGCGCCGATATCACCGAATTCAACACGCCCAAGGCGACTCAGGAGCCGACGCTCGCCACGGTCATCAAGACCGTCGAGAGCAGCGTCAAGCCGGTGATTGCCGCGATTCACAGCGTCGCCATGGGCGGCGGGCTTGAGTTGGCGCTCGGCGCGCATTATCGGATCGCAGCACCCGGCGCGCAGATCGCGCTGCCGGAAGTGAAGCTCGGCATCCTGCCGGGCGCGGGCGGCACGCAGCGTTTGCCGCGCGCCATCGGCCTCGAAGCCGCACTCAATATGATTGTTTCCGGCGCACCGGTGATGTCGGAGAAGCTGGCCCATCCAGGGCTGGCCCATCCCGGGCTGGCCGACTCGGGCCTGTTCGACGAAGTCGTGGAAGGCGATCTGGCCGAAGCAGCGCTCGCGTTTGCCCGCAAGGTCGGCGCGAAAGCGGCCCCGCATCCGAAGGTGCGCGATCGTAAGATCGAGCATCCGAATGCCGCTGGTTTCATCCAGTTCACGCGCAATACGGTCGGGGCGATGGCGAAGAATTTCCCGGCGCCGCTGAAGTGCATCGACGCGGTGGAAGCGGGGGTGCAGAACGGTTTCGACAAGGGCCTCGCGTTCGAACGCGAATGCTTCATCGCGCTTGTGCAGACGCCGGAAAGCCTCGCGCTGCGTCATGCGTTCTTTGGCGAACGCGCGGCGAGCAAGATTCCCGATGTGCCTTCTGATACTCCCGTTCGTGACATCAAGCAGGTGGCCGTGATCGGCGCCGGCACGATGGGCGGCGGCATCGCGATGAACTTCATCAATGCGGGCATTCCGGTCACGCTGCTGGAAACGAAGCAGGAAGCGCTCGACCGCGGCATCGCCACGATCCGCAAGAATTACGAAGCCACCGTCAAGAAAGGCAAGCTCAAGCCCGAAGCGCTCGAACAGCGCATGGCATTGATCACGCCGACGCTCTCCTACGACGACCTGAAAAGCGCCGACATGATCGTCGAAGCGGTGTTCGAGGAACTCGGCGTCAAGGAGCAGGTGTTCAAGCGTCTCGACGAAGTGGCGAAGCCCGGCGCGATCCTCGCGTCGAACACGTCCACGCTGGACGTCGACAAGATCGCCGCTTTCACGAAGCGTCCGCAGGACGTGGTTGGCATGCACTTCTTCAGCCCGGCCAACGTGATGAAGCTGCTCGAAGTCGTACGCGGCAAGGAGACGGCGAAAGACGTGCTTGCCACCGTCATGAAACTCGCCAAGAAGATCAAGAAGACCGCAGTGGTCTCAGGCGTGTGCGACGGCTTTATCGGCAACCGGATGATCGAGCAGTACATCCGGCAAGCGCTCTTCATGCTCGAAGAAGGTGCGCTGCCCGCGCAAGTGGACAAGGCCATCGAGAAATTCGGTTTCGCGATGGGCCCGTTCCGCATGAGCGATCTGGCGGGTAACGACATCGGCTGGGCGATCCGCAAGCGCCGCTATCAGGAACATCCTGACATGCACTACTCGAAGATCGCCGATCGTCTCTGCGAGACGGGGCGCTTCGGGCAGAAGACCGGCGGTGGCTGGTACGACTACAAGGCGGGCGACCGTACCGCATATCCGTCGAAAGTGGTCGACGAGATGATCGCCGCGTTCTCGAAGGAAACCAACGCCGAGCGCCGCAAGATCAGCGACGAGGAAATCGTCGAGCGTCTCGTGTTCGCGCTCGTCAACGAAGGCGCGAAGATCCTCGAGGAAGGCATTGCGTCGAAGGCGTCGGACATCGACATGGTTTATCTGACTGGCTACGGCTTCCCGCTCTATCGCGGCGGTCCGATGCTGTACGCGGATACGGTTGGCCTCTACAACGTCGAGCGCGCGATTCGCCGCTATGCGTCACGCCAGAATGGCGACGCGTGGCAATTGGCGCCGAGCATCGCGGAGCTCGCGGCGAAGGGCCGTGGGTTCAACGGTTGAGGGCTTGCCCGTTCACCGTGTGAATGAAATGCGTGAAGTGGGCGGCTGAGCGATCCGCCAGCGCGCCCACCATCAATATCTGGAAGTAGGAGAGATGCATGACTGACGCCGTAATCGTATCGACCGCCCGTACGGGCCTCGCCAAATCATGGCGCGGCGGTTTCAACATGACGCACGGCGCGACGCTCGGCGGCCATGCGACGCAGGCCGCTGTCGAGCGCGCGAAGCTGGACCCCGCGCGCATCGAAGACGTGATCATGGGCTGCGCGAATCCGGAAGGCGCAACGGGCATGAACATCGCTCGTCAGATCGCACTGCGCGCCGGTTTGCCGGTCAGCGTGCCGGGCATGACGGTGAACCGTTTCTGCTCGTCGGGTTTGCAAACGATCGCGCTGGCGGCGCAACGCGTGATCGCCGGTGAGGGCGATGTGTTCGTCGCGGGTGGCGTGGAATCGATCTCGTGTGTGCAGAACGAGATGAACCGCCACATGGTGACCGAAGGCTGGCTGAGCAAGAACAAGCCGGAAATCTACTGGTCCATGCTGCAAACCGCCGAGAACGTTGCGAAGCGCTACGCGATCTCGAAGGAGCGTCAGGACGAATACGGCGTGCGCTCGCAGCAGCGAGCCGCGGCCGCGCTCGAAGCCGGCAAGTTCAAGGACGAGATCGTGCCGTTGACGGTGTTAGCCGGTGTCGCCGACAAAGCGACCGGCCGTCTCTACACGAAGGAAGTCACGGTCAGCGCCGACGAAGGCATTCGTGCCGACACGACGCTCGAAGGCGTGTCGAAGATTCGTACCGCGATGCCGGGTGGCGTGATTACCGCGGGCAATGCGAGCCAGTTCTCGGACGGCGCGTCGGCTTGCGTCGTGATGAACGCGAAAGTCGCGGAGCGCGAAGGTCTGCAACCGCTCGGCATTTTCCGCGGCTTTGCGGTGGCCGGTTGCGAGCCGGACGAGATGGGCATCGGCCCGGTGTTCGCGGTGCCTAAGCTGCTCAAGCAGGCAGGCCTGAAGGTCGAAGACATCGATCTGTGGGAGCTGAACGAAGCGTTCGCGGTGCAGGTGCTGTATTGCGCCGACAAGCTCGGCATTCCGCACGACCGCCTGAACGTGAACGGCGGCGCGATTGCGGTGGGCCATCCGTATGGCGTGTCGGGCGCGCGTCTGACCGGCCATGCGCTGATCGAAGGCAAGCGGCGCGGTGCGAAGCTGGTCGTCGTGACGATGTGTATCGGCGGCGGCCAGGGTGCGGCGGGCCTGTTCGAAGTGGTTTGATCGGGCGCGAAAGCGGGCTTGATTGAAAGCGGGTGTCGTGTGGTTCGGTGCGATGTGACGTGCAGGCATTGAATCCACGACACCCGTTTTTTATCCGCGTGAGTCGGGCCTGGTCTGGTAGCCGGCATGCATCACCGGCATCGACTGGTGACGCGGACCGGCTCGCATCAGGGCAAAGCCATACCGAGCGCCGGCAGGCTTAACGTACCTTGATCTACGAAGCGTGTCGTGCTTGTCAGGCCACCGGCGAGTTTGCCGCGCAGGATGTACGGTATTTGTCCCGACTGCACGGCGCCCGCTTGCACGGCGCCCGCTTGCACGGCGCCCGCAAAGGCGAAAGCCTGGCGAACCGCGGCGAAGGCGGGCACTGTCAGCGGTATATTGACGACCGTTTCGCCGAAGCGCGGCACGGTGCCGCTCTGATCGCTGACACCGCTGGCGAATGGCTTGCCGTTCAGTTCAAGAGCAAGCGACACGCCGTCGAAGTTGACAGCGGATTCATTGGGATTCTGTACGCGCAGTTTGACATTGAAGCGCATCTCCAGTCCCTGACCGTCGAGCGGTTCGATGCCGGCTACGTTCACGCGCAAAGGGTCGCCGCCGAACAGGCCGGCGCAGCCGTTGAGCGTCAGCGTGACGACGGCAAGGATCGTGGCCAGACGGGCGTGACGGCGGGACAGCAGTATGCGAAGGTAGGACATGACCGGCACCTCGGAGGAAGCGGGTTTGGGTCATGCATTGTAGCGGGCCGTTCTGTGCCGGTAGAGACGTTTCAGGTGGCGCGCTGCAGCCGCGTTTTGACGAGGCTCGTCAGCTTGCACACGGCTTGACTGATGAAGCGGCGCCGCTCGTTTTCAGCGCGCCATGGCGCGACGACGAACCCGGCGGAGCGCCTGAGTTGTCCGAGTACCGATCTCGATCAAACCGACGAAGCCGTGCGCCGGTTAGGGCGCCTGGCGGCACGGATGGCGACGCATGCACGAACGCCATAGCGGTTATCATCTCCTGCTGCGTGCGTGCGCCGTTGAGCGCAGGTCCGGGCAGCCCGAAGCCTGGGGACTTTCGCGCCAGGCCTGGTGCGCGAATTGCGTGAATGTGTCGACTACGAAATCTGAAATCAGCAATGACCGATTCATCCTCATCTAAAACGGGCAGCGCGTCGTTGCCCGAAAGCCCCTTCGTCGATCGACTCGGGGCACAACTCGTGTCGGCGGCAGACGGTGTCAGCGAAGTCGTGCTGCCGCTGCAGCACGATCACATGAACACGTGGAATGTCGCGCATGGCGGCGTGACCATGACGCTCGCCGACGTCGCGCTCGCCATGGCCGCGCGCAGTCTGGCCGGCGACGGCATCGGCGTGGTCACCGTCGAGATGAAGGTCAACTTCATGCAACCGGGCCGCGGCGAATTGCGCGCTACCGGCCGTGTACTACACCGCTCGACCACCATGGCCTATTGCGAAGGCGAGATCCGCGACAGCGAAGGCCACTTTGTCGCCAAAGCGCTCGGCACCTTCAAATATATGCGGCGTCTCGCCGTGGGCCGCGACGTGACGCAACAGCGTTTGCGCAGCGACCCTTCGGCGAAACCCGGCCCAAGCGACGGCTAAGTGCCGGATGGCCAGCGCGCGTGTTGAGAGCCGTGCGCGCTGGCTCTGGTTTTTGCAGACGCCGTTCGTTCGAATTACTCGCCGATCACATCGGTAACCCATGGAGACGATCGTCATGCCCCAGATCAACCGTCAACTCGTGCTGGCTTCGCGTCCGCAAGGCGCAGTTACGCCCGATAACTTCAAGCTCGTCGAAACCCCGCTTGCGCCGCTCGCCGATGGCGAATTCCGCGTGCGCAATCACTTCCTGTCGCTCGATCCGTACATGCGCGGCCGGATGAATGACAGCAAGTCATACGCAGCGCCGCAGCCGCTCAACGAAGTGATGATCGGCGGCACGGTGGGCGAAGTGGTGGAGTCGAAGAATCCGAAGTTCGCGCCCGGCGATAAGGTTGTTGCGATGTTCGGCTGGCAGGAGTACGGCACCTCGAACGGTGCGGGCGTGCAGAAAGTCGACGATACGCACGTGCCGCTGTCGGCGTATCTCGGCCCGGTCGGCATGCCGGGCGTGACGGCCTGGTATGGCCTGAACCGGATCATCGTGCCGAAGGCGGGCGAAACCGTGGTGGTCAGCGCGGCAAGCGGCGCGGTGGGCAGCGTGGTCGGGCAACTGGCGAAGCTGGCCGGCGCGCGCGCGGTCGGCATTGCGGGTGGTGCGGACAAGTGCCGCTATGTGGTCGAGACGCTCGGCTTCGATGCCTGCGTCGACTATAAGGCCGGCAATCTGTATCAGGACCTCAAAGCCGTCACGCCGGATGGCGTCGATGGCTACTTCGAGAATGTCGGCGGCGAAGTGCTCGACGTGACGCTCGCGCGCATGAACGCGTTCGGCCGCATTGCGCTGTGCGGGTTTATCGCAGGCTACGACGGCCAGCCGCTGCCGCTCAAGCATCCGTCGCTGATGCTCACGCAGCGGCTGCTGGTGCAGGGCTTCATCGTCAGCGAGCATATGGATGTATGGCCCGAAGCGCTCAAACAACTCGGCACGCTGGTCGCGCAGAAGAAGCTGCAATACCGCGAGACCATCGCGCAAGGACTCGATGGGGCGCCTGAGGCGTTTATCGGTCTTCTGAAGGGGAAGAACTTCGGCAAGCAGCTCGTCAAGCTGATCTGAGCGCGGCGGCTGGCGGCAGGCGGCTATCGAGCGACCCACGCGATTCATGGCGATGGCCATTTGTCGATGGGCCTAAGCCGGTCAACCCGACCCGATAAACCCGAGCCGATGGACCCCTGCCATATACCCCAGTCGATAGATCCGAGCCGATAAACCCAGGAGAAAAAAGATGTTTGAATTCGAAGGCAGGGTGGCGGTGATCACCGGTGCGGCAAGCGGTTTCGGCCGCGCATTCGCGGAGAAGGGGGCGTCGCTCGGCATGAAACTCGTGCTCGCCGACGTGAATCCCGAGGCGCTTCTCCAAACCGTCGACGCATTGCGCGCCGGCGGCGCCGAGGCTATCGGCGTGCCGACCGACGTGTCCGACGCCGCCCAGGTCGAAGCGCTCGCGCAAGCGGCGCTCGACGCCTTCGGCAAGGTGCATCTTCTGTTCAATAACGCAGGGGTGGGCTCGGGCGGCTTCCTCTGGGAAAGCTCGGCGAACGACTGGGCGTGGGTGTTCAACGTCAACGTAATGGGCGTCGCGCACGGTGTGCGCGCCTTCACACCGATCATGCTGCGGCAGAACGAACCTGCGCACATCGTCAACACGGCGTCGGTGGCGGGCTTGTTGTCGCCGCCCGCGATGGGCATCTACAACGCCTCGAAGCACGCCGTCGTGTCGCTCACGGAGACGCTCTATCACGACCTGCAACTCGCACAGGCGGCAAAACCGGCGGGTGGCGGGGAGGTCGGCTGTTCACTGTTGTGCCCGGCCTTCGTACCGACCGGCATCGCCGACGCGGAACGCGCGCGGCCCGCGGAACTGCGCAACGATAGCGGCCCGACCCGCTCGCAGATTGCCGCCGGCAGGCAACTGCAACGCGCGGTTCAATCGGGCAAGCTGACCGCGGCCGATGTCGCCGAGATCACGTTCGAAGCGATCGCCGCACGGCGTTTTTACATCGTCACGCATCCGGGCATCATGGCGACGGTGAAGCTGCGTCACGAGGATATCGAGCAGTTGCGTAACCCGACTGATCCGATGTCGCTGAAGCCTGAAGTGAAGAACGCGAGCTAGGCGGTCACGGCATCCTACGGTGGATTTTTCATTGGTCTTCCGCCGGTTTCTTCACGGTTGTTGCCTCTGGTATTTGAAACAGGCCGCCGGTTTTGCCGGGTTTTTGCAGTTCGCGCTATAGCCTGTCCCGCCGCTTAGCCATTTTTTACCCACTAACGTTCGGCGCCCACGCGCCACCAGACGCCCAATGCCGCTGAATCCGAAGCTCGAGCAGGTACTCGACATGATCGCGCGCGCGAAACGCCCGCAGCTTCACGAGTTGACCCCGCAACAGGCGCGCGCGTCGTATGAAAAAAGCGCGCCGATTCTGGAGATCGCGAGCGCGCCGATGTTCGCGGTCGAAGACCTGCAAGTGCCGACGCGCGACGGCACGACGATTCGCGCGCGTCTTTATCAAGCTGTCGAGCCGAGCTGGGCCGAGCCTGCGCCGGCGCTGGTGTATTACCATGGCGGCGGCTTCACGGTCGGCAGCGTCGATACGCACGATGCGTTGTGCCGGATGTTCGCGCGCGATGGCAAGTGCGCGGTACTGTCGGTCGATTACCGGCTCGCGCCCGAGCACAAATTTCCCACCGCCGTTGAAGACGCGTTCGATGCGTTGACCTGGCTGCACGCGCATGCCGCGGAATACGGCATCGACGCAGCGCGGCTGGCCGTGGGCGGCGATAGCGCGGGCGGCACGCTGGCAACGGTATGCGCGGTGCTGGCACGCGACACGGGTATCAAGCTCGTCCTGCAATTGTTGATCTATCCGGGCGCCACCAGCTATCAGCAAACCGATTCGCACTCGCGCCTCGCCAACGGTTTCCTGCTGTCGGGCGACACGATTCAATGGTTCTTCGATCAATACGTGCGCGATAAGCGTGATCGCGACGACTGGCGTTTCGCACCGCTCGACGGCACGCGCGGCGCGCCCGATTTCAGCGGCCTCGCGCCGGCATGGATCGCGACCGCCGAATACGATCCTTTGAGTGATGAAGGCGATGCGTATGCGGAGAAACTGCGCGCGGCGGGCAATCAGGTCGCGCTGCAACGCTACGCGGGCATGATTCACGAGTTCTTCAAGATGGGCGGCTTCGTGGCCGACGTCGCGCAGGCACACGCCGATGCCGCCGCGGCATTAAGGGCGGCGTTCGGGGTTGAGTAGTCTGCATCGACCCGGCAGCCGTCAAACACGCCTCAGGCGATCTCGCGTTCAACGTTAAACGCAAAGCTTCGCTCGAAGTCACCGGGTCGCACGATCCGATGCGAGCCGTTGTCGTCGCTGCGTTCGGCGGCCGCTACGCTGATCACCTCGCCGAGCGCGACCACGCGCACGGCGGTTGTGCCCCGCGTGCCATATTCCGGCGTTTCGATAAATGCCGCCGACAACGCCCGCTCCCGTTCGAGCGGAATGCCGGTGGACGGCAATTCATCGTCACGGGCAAGGCGCGGATCGCGCATCAGATCGATCAGCCGTTCGAGAGGCGGCATCGCGTCACGCGTGAGCATGGCGCCCAGTTCCGTGCGCTTCGTGACCAGCTTTGGCCACGCGGCATCGAGCACCGCGTTCGAGATGCCGTGCGTGCCGGCCGCGAGCAGCGTGGGCGCGACGTTCGACCGGTTGCAATACCAGCCGAGCTCGCGGCGCGTCCAGTCGCCGACGAGCAGATTGAAGCCGTTATAGATGTCGCCGGTTTGCGCGACGTGTTGCAGATAGTCGAGCGGCGTTTCCCGCTGGCCGTTGCCTGAGTCATTGCCCGAGCCGCTGAGCCAGTCGCTGACAAGCGTGCCGCGGGTCGGCGCATCGGCGCGCATTTCATGCGGCGCACGGTAATTGGTCAGCGCGGCGAACCTGCCGTTGCGCGACATGCCGAGCCACGTGCCGCCGCCCACCAGATCGCGGCCGGCCAGCACGGTCGGCGCGTGATGCCACCAGCTGATCGGTTCGGCAGTACGGCGAAAAAATTCGTCGCGATTCGCGGCGAGCGTGAAGAGCGGCCCATCGACCGCGTCGGGTCGCCAGTCGAAAACGATAAGGCACATCCGGTGGAGTCTCCCGGTGGAGGCGGTGGCGTAACAGATGCCAGGAAAAAGCGGCGCTTGATTGCGCCGCTCGGGCTCTGGCTCGGGAGCTTAAACCTCAGTCGGCAACCCGTACGGCAACGGCAGGAACGTCAGCGTCTGACCATCCGCGGCGCCCAGATGCACCGAACCGCCTTCGAGTGCCACCAGCTTGATCTCCACCAGCACATCGACGCCACCCTCCGGCGCCGACGCCGCATTCACCACCATCCCGCACGGCTGGCCCGGATCGTCCGAGTGGAACAGTTCGGCACCGGCCTTGACCGTCTCCAGT
>NZ_DASRSY010000442.1:0-2454 GCF_035656215.1 Paraburkholderia sp. | reverse complement strand
CGCAGCCAGCAGGGAAGTATCGGCCGCGAAGTCGGTAAACGACAGCGGAATGCTTCCTGCTGCGTACCGCAACGGCGCCAAACCCACCCGTAATAACCCAGCACCAGGCCACGCCCCGGCCGGCAAACGCCGCCGGCAGTGGCGCTAACTCAACTCAGGAAACACGACCACATGTCAGTTATCAACATACGCGAAGCGCACCGCGAAGGTGCTCGACTGGTTATCTGCCTCGCCGGCATCAGCGGCGGCGGCAAGACGTTCACAGCGCTGCAGCTCGCCTACGGCATGGCGAATTTCAATTCGAAAAAAGTCGGTTTGCTCTGCACCGAAAACGGTCGCGGTCGGCTTAACTCCGAAATCCTGAAGAATGAAGCCGACGTTATCCAGCGATTCCAAGTCGGCGACCTTGATGCCCCGTTCAGCCCGAAGCGCTACACCGAAGCCGTGCTTGAATTTCAAAAGGCAGGCGTCGAAGTGCTGGTTGTCGACAGCGGAAGCCACGAATGGGAAGGCACCGGCGGCTGCGAAGAAATTGCCGAGAGCGGCGCAGTGCGGGGAATGAAAGATTGGGCGACCGCGAAGCGCGAACACAAAAAGTTTGTGAATGCGTTGCTCGCGTCGGATATGCACATCATCGTATGCGTTCGCGCACGCGAAAAGGTAAAGATCAGCAAGGGCAGCGACGGCAAAACGGTCGTGGAGCCGCAGGGCTTCCAGCCGATTTGCGAAAAGAATTTCATGTTCGAAATGACCGCCTCGTTGCTCATGTGGAACGAAGGCACCGTGCAGGAAGTGATGAAGTGCCCCGCCGACCTTCGCCCTATGCTCGCGCGCGGAAACGGCTACATCACGCCCGCAGATGGTAAGGCCATTCGTGATTGGGTCGACGGCGCAAAGGCACTTGATCCCGACGTTGAAGCGGCGCGCAACATGCTCCGCAGTATCAGCGAGAAAGGCATGGATGCGTACAAGGCCGAGTGGCCGAAGCTGTCGGCGAAGGTGCAAAAGGTGCTGAAGGCTGACGGTTCGCATGATCGCCTGAAGCTGGCCGCCGAAGCGTTCGACAAAGCTCGCGATGCTGCCAAGCCTGGCGGCGAAGCACTGGCAGGCTTGAATGCCGAGCTGGCCGGCGATGATGCGTCGGGTAGCTTCGAATGAAAGCCGCGATTTTATTTGGTGCCCTGTCGCTACTGCAGCGCACGCACGGCCGCCGCAAGCTGCAGGGCGGCACCTTCACCCCGGCGCAGCTCGCGGCGCGCTGGAAAAGCGTCTACACGCTCGGCACGCTGGCGAACTGGCGCAGCGCCGGCCGTGGCCCGAACTTCATCAAAGTTGCCGGCCGCGTGCTGTATACGCGTGCCGCTGTCGAAGCGTTCGAACGCGCAAAGCTCGCGGAGTATGTCCGATGAGCCGCCCCGGTGAGTTTGTCGAGATACCCGGCGGTGTAACCGCCGAAACGCTCGCATGGTTTGCGAAACAGACAAGGGGCGAGCCGATGGCGATTTTCGCCCCCGGCTATGACTCTCTCGCATCCGTGCTGCGTCGCGCGTTCGAACAGGCCAGCAAGGGCAAGGGCGCCGAGCGTCACGCGCAGTCATCCCCGTTCGAAGCCCAGCCGATGCAGACGATCAGCGAGCTGGTCGGCATCGGCTTCACGCTCGGTCAGGCCATGAAAAAGGCGCAGGAAGCGCAGCGGCTTCCACACGATGCCGCGATCCGCGAACTGCTCGGCGCGATTAACTACATCGCGGGCGCGGTGATCTTCATGGAGCGCACACAGCATGGCTGACGTGATCGACATGGCCCAGGACTTCGACGCGCTGAACCTTGCGCAAGGGCTGGCCGCTCAGAAGATCAAGGCTGCGCACACGCCGCGGCTACGAGCCGAAGGCTACTGCCTCAACGCCGATTGTGAAGAGTCGTTCAATAACTCGGCGCAGCTGTTTTGCAACCCGGCGTGCGAGCGCGAACACGCGGCCCTCACTACTCCATACGCAAGGCGCTAACACCATGCAGAAGAAACACCTTATCGCGCTCGCGATTGTTTTCGACTGGCTCGGCCTGTCGGTGCTGAAGTTGTGCGGCATGCCTGCGTCATGGATTGACATTTTCATGCTCCCAGTGATGACGGCAATTTCTGCATTCATGCTGCTGGTGATGATCGCTTACGCCGTCGTGCTCGCCGATTTAATTTACACAAACCTCATTCTGAAAAAGGCAAATAACCACCATGGCATCGCTTAACAAAGTCCAGATTATCGGCAACCTCGGCGACGATCCCGAAACGCGCTTCGCGGCCAGCGGAACGGCGATTACGGAAATCAGCGTCGCCACGACAGAAAAATGGACTGACAAACAGTCCGGCGAAAAGCAGGAAAAAAAAGAATGGCATCGCATTACTTTTTTCGGTCGGCAGGCTGAAGTCGTCGGCGAGTACATGAAGAAGGGGCGACC
>NZ_DASRSY010000441.1:0-4392 GCF_035656215.1 Paraburkholderia sp. | reverse complement strand
GGCTGCTCGCTCATGCCGAACAGCTGTCCGGCGACGCTTGCGGGCACCCAGGGCGCCTGTTCGCGCATTTGCGGGGCGACCTGAATCCGTATGTCGGGGAGGATTTCGCGGCGATAGATGGTCATGCGCTCGGTTGCGCTCATCTGCGCGACGCGCGAGTTCGGCAGCGCGTGGCCTTCAAGTTCGCTGTCGTGCGCCATGATGATGACGCCGTTTTCATCGGCGACGAAGGTACCTGCATGCGCGACCCAGTGGCGCAGCCGCGCGATCCCCACCTTGGCCACCACCACGCCGACCAGCAGGCCGTCGCCGTACACCGGCGCCGCGATGAAAATGCCAGGCTCGCCGCTATTGCGGCCGACGCCATAGGCTTCCGAAAACGCGCCGAGCAGGGCATTCGCCAGGTAGCCGCGCGCGCGCATGTCGGCGCCCACGAAGGAGTGCTCCGCGGCAAGCGGTCTATTGACGGAGTTGCTCGATGCGACGCAGATGCCGTTGGTGTTGACGAGCCAGACCTGGTCGAGCCCGGAGAAGCCTTGCGCGTCGTGCAGGAAATCACTCACGGTCGTCATGTGCGGGTCTTTTAACAACGCGGCGCGTAAGGCGGGTTCCGCCGCTCCATTGTTCGCGGCATAATTCTGGGATTGCACCAGCGCGTGCTGGATCACGTCCATTTCGGCCATGGTTGCGGGGATGGCCCGAGACATCGCGAGATCACTGGCGATTACCTCCGCCATGTTGTCGACGATCGACGTGGACATTTGCCGCTGCGTGCGCAAGGCCGCGTCCAGCTCTTGCTGTACCATCCGGTCCGCGACCATGCCAGCCACGAACCAGCAAACGAGCACGATCAGCACGAAGCTGATCGGTCCGGTTGCCTGGCGCAAGGTTGTCCTGTTCATCGACCCTCTGATCCGTCTGGCTGTGACATGCAACTAGCTCATTCGTGGCAGCGCGCTGGCGCTGTGTCGTCCCTGCGGAAGCGGCCGGCGATACGCCCTCGGTGTGGGCCGCGCGGAAGTCCGGCATAACCGCAAAGCGGTGTGTCGTTTCTTGATTTTAACCGTCATGGGGCTTGATGCCACCGTTATTGCGGGAATGCGAAGTGTGGCCGCCGCCTCCATCCGATTCTTAACGGCAACGTGTCAGCTTTCTGAATGGCGGTGCGGGTTTTCCGGGTGTTTGAAACGCGATCCGGGCCGCCATCGCGATGGCGGGAAAAGTGGCTGGCGCACGGGAGTCGATGGCTCGCTTTACCGCCCCAGGCCGCGGCCGGCGAAGGCCGTTGCCGGGGCGCTCAGCACTATTTGCCGCTATTTGCCGCGAAAGGTTGTGCCTGAAACATAGGATGGTGTAGTGTCGTGCCGTCCAAAACAAGGAAAGCCCGCCAGCCTTCGGGCGGCGCCTGCGGCGACAGGAGCCCGGCTAGACGATTGCGGTCCCGGGCGGCTCGCCCACGGACACGTGCGTCACCGGTCCACGTGTCTCCAACGCTAACGATTTACCGCGCACATGCGTTTTGCCATGCCTGATTTCCGCTTTCCGGACCGATCTTCAGACTGCCGCGCCGAAGCCGCGGCCCCCCTCGTGCGTTTGAGTGCCTGTATGAATAGGGAGAGCGTCTGATGGATTTCAGCTTCAACCTGAAGCGCACCGCCAATGCGTCGGCATGGCGGGTGTTGCCCAATCGTTGGGACTTCGTCGCCTTTCCGCTGATCATCTGCATCATCGCAATGGCCGCGATTGGCTTCCACGAGACTCTGGCGCCGATGTCGACGCTCAAGACTCAAGCGATTTCGCTCGACCCGTCGAATCTGCCCGAATACGCCATGCGCACCACGCTGCGCATGCTGGCGGCAATGGTTGCCTCACTGACCTTCACGCTGGTGTACGGCACGCTGGCTGCCAAGAGCCGCCGCGCCGGCCTCGTGCTTGTGCCGATTCTCGACATCCTGCAGTCGGTGCCGGTGCTCGGCTACATTTCGTTTACGGTCACGTTCTTCCTCGCGCTGTTTCCTGGGCGTGTGCTCGGCGCCGAGCTCGCGGCGATCTTCGCGATCTTCACGAGCCAGGCGTGGAACATGACGTTCAGCTTCTACCAGTCGCTGCGCACGGTGCCGCGCGATCTGGACGAAGTCTCGCGCGGCTTTCATCTGACTTCATGGCAGCGCTTCTGGAAACTCGAAGTGCCGTTCTCGATGCCGGGCCTCATCTGGAACATGATGATGTCGATGTCGGGCGGCTGGTTCTTCGTGGTCGCGTCGGAAGCTATCACGGTCGGCAACAATACGATCACGCTGCCGGGTATCGGCGCCTACCTTGCTCAGGCGATCTCCGATAAGAACCTGCATGCGGTCGGTTGGGTGATCCTTGCCATGACGGTCGTGATTCTCGCCTACGACCAGTTTCTGTTCCGCCCGCTGGTCGCATGGGCCGACAAATTCCGCATGGAAACCACCAGTTCGGGCAATGCGCCGGAATCGTGGCTGCTCGACCTGATCCGCCGCACCCGGCTGATTCACCGCTTGCTGGTGCCGCTCGGCTGGCTGTTTGCGAAGGCCGCGCGTATGCCGTTCCGGTTGCCGGTATTCCATGGCCCGCGCTTCCATATTCCGCAGCGAGAAAAGTCCTCGCGCCTGGGAGACATCGCCTGGGCGATTCTGGTGCTGGTCACCACGGTCTATGTGGTGTTCCGCGTGATCACCTACGTGCGAACCGGCGTGTCGCTCGACGAAGTCTGGCATGTGTTCGTACTGGGGCTCATCACGCTGCTGCGGGTGGTGCTGCTGATCGCAATCGCCTCGGTGATCTGGGTGCCGATCGGTGTGCTGATCGGCCTGCGGCCGGCGCTGGCGGAGAAGATGCAGCCGATTGCGCAGTTCCTCGCTGCGTTCCCTGCGAACCTGCTGTTCCCGGTGTTCGTGATCGCCATCGTGCGCTTTCATCTGAATCCGGATATCTGGCTGTCGCCGCTGATCGTGCTCGGCACCCAGTGGTATATCCTGTTCAACGTGATTGCCGGCGCGAGTTCGTACCCGAACGACTACCGCGAGGCCGCCAAGAACTTCCACATTCGCGGCTGGCAATGGTGGCGCCAGATCATGCTGCCGGGCATTTTCCCGTACTACGTGACGGGTGCGATCACCGCCTCGGGCGGTGCGTGGAACGCGAGCATCGTCGCGGAATTCGTCCAGTGGGGCGACACCAAAGTCGCCGCGCATGGCCTCGGCGCCTATATCGCGCAGACCACCGCGGCGGGCGACTATCCGAAGATCATTCTGGGCATTGCTGTGATGTCCCTGTTCGTGACCCTGTTCAACCGCCTGCTGTGGCGTCCGATGTACGCCTATGCCGAAGCCAAGCTCCGGCTAGATTGAGCGCCCCCGAACCTGACGCTTCGCGCCAGGCCCCCCGAGGGGGAAGAAAACTTGGGGGCGGCCCGGCGTTTTCTTGAGAGAATAAAGGCTAAACGCGATGCAAAATCCTAAAGCTGCTATGACCGCCGCGCCGATCCAGACCCCGCCGAAGCCACCGCGCCTCGGTGAAGAGATCCTGCGCGTCAAGGACGTGTGCCGCGGGTTCAACAAGTCGCAGGGCGAATTGCTCGTCCTCGACGACGCGAATCTGTCGTTGCGCGAAGGCGAGATTGTCGGTTTGCTGGGCCGTTCGGGCTCGGGCAAGTCGACGCTGTTGCGCATCATCGCCGGTCTGATCGAGCCGACCGGCGGCGAAGTCACGTATATGGGCAAGCCGCTCGATGGCCCGGCCAGGGGCGTGGCGATGGTGTTCCAGACCTTCGCGCTGTTCCCGTGGCTGACCGTGCTGCAAAACGTGGAAGCGGGTCTCGAAGCGCAGGGCGTCGGCGCGAGCGAGCGGCGCACACGCGCACTCGCGGCGATCGACCTGATCGGTCTCGATGGTTTCGAAAACGCTTATCCGCGTGAGTTGTCGGGTGGCATGCGTCAGCGCGTCGGCTTTGCACGCGCGCTGGTGGTCGATCCCACGCTGCTGCTGATGGACGAACCGTTCTCCGCGCTCGACGTGCTGACCGCCGAAACGCTGCGTACCGATTTGCTCGACCTGTGGACGCAAGGCCGCATGCCGATCAAGGCGGTGCTGATCGTCACGCACAACATCGAGGAAGCGGTGTTCATGTGCGACCGGATTCTGGTGTTGTCGTCCAATCCGGGGCGCGTGATCGCCGAGATCAAGGTGCCGTTCAAGCATCCGCGTAACCGTCTGGACCCGGCGTTCCGTCGTCTGGTCGACGAGATCTACGCGAAGATGACCGCACGTCAGACCGACGAAAAGACCAAGAAGGGTCTCGAGCTGCACAGCTGGCTGCCGCATGTGTCGACCAACCTGATGGCCGGTCTGATCGAAACCCTGGCC
>NZ_DASRSY010000440.1:0-12702 GCF_035656215.1 Paraburkholderia sp. | reverse complement strand
ACCCATCGCCAGTGTCTCCGCCGGCAACGGCAGCGGCGTGCCGACCCGCGTCGAAAACTCGCGGATGTACGCGCTCAGCTGTTCGAGCTTTTCGTGCAAGAACGCGTTAAAGCGTATGCGGAAGCGGCCGTCGCGCACGGCTAGCAGCTTCGCCTCCACCCACAGCAGGAAGCACTTGTTCTCGCGATGCAGGTTGCTGTAGTAGCGCAGCACGCGCTCTTCCATTTCCTCGCGCGAAATCGCGTCTTCGAAGATGGCATGCAAGCCCGCCTGCATGGCCTCGTGGTCTCGCCGCAGTAGCTCGAGGAACAACTCGTTCTTGCTACGGAAGTTCGAATAAAACGCGCCGCGTGTATAACCCGCCGCCGCGGCGATGTCTTCGACACTCGCCGCGACAAAGCCTTTTTTCATAAAAATCGCTTGCGCAGCGTCGAGCAGACGCAGACGCGTCTGGTCTTTGCTCTGCTCGCGTGTAAGTCGTTGCCGTTTCATGGGCGCAAGTCTAGCACCGAAAAGAATTCCAATTCACTACAACATTCAAATACATGTGTGCATTAGAATGCATCCAATCATTCGAAGTCAGACGCGTATGCCGATTGCATGTTTTCGGCCGCGGGTCTTCGCTGGCGGGCCGCTGCGGCTTGCCGTGTTCGTTCGCTGTCTCCAGTTGGGGTAATTGTGAAACGTCCCGGTTCTCCCGCATCGTCTGCGATGCGCCAGCAGTTCCATCGGCATGCCCGTCCCGCGCACTTGCGCCGCGCAGCATTCGCCCTCGCTCTCGCCGGTCTCGTCACACTCGCCGCGTGCTCGAAGAAAGAAGTAGCCGCTCCCGCACCGCGTCCGGTGGTCGCCGTCGCCGTGCATGCGGACGGCAGCGCAATGGCTGCGGCATCGTTGCCAGGCGAAGTGCAGGCGCGCTATTCCACGCCACTATCGTTTCGCGTCGGCGGCAAAATCGTCGAGCGGCGGGTCCGTTTGGGCGACGTGGTGAAGAACGGGCAGGTACTCGCCCGGCTCGATCCGGCGGATGCGCAGAAGAATGCCGCCAGCGCGCAGGCTCAACTCGAAGCCGCGCAACACAGTCTCGTGTATGCGAAGCAGCAACTCGATCGTGACCAGGCGCAGGCCAAAGAAAACCTGATCGCGCCCGCGCAGCTCGAACAGACCACCAACGCCTACGCGTCAGCCGCCGCGCAGCACGACCAGGCCGCGCAGCAGGCAGCGTTATCGAAAGACCAGTTGCAGTACACCACGCTCATTGCCGACCACGCCGGTGTGATCACCGCCGAACAGGCCGACACCGGCCAGAATGTGTCCGCGGGTCAAGCCGTCTACAACCTCGCATGGAGCGGCGATATCGACGTGGTCTGTGACGTGCCGGAAAGCGCGCTAGCCGCGCTTTCGGTCGGGCAGACCGCGAAGGTCACGTTAGCCGCGCTGCCGGGCCGCAGCTTCAACGCGCGCGTGCGCGAACTGTCGCCCGCCGCCGATCCGCAAAGCCGCACATACCGCGCCAAGCTCACACTCGACAATCCCGGCCCGGACGTGCGCCTCGGCATGACCGCCGACATCGCGCTCTCCGCGCCTTCCTTTTCGAATTCTGCGGATCAGGGCAATGCTTTCACCGTGCCTGCCACCGCCCTGTTCCATGACGGCACACAGCCGGCCGTGTGGGTCGTGCGTACTGCCGATAACGCCCTGGAACTGCGCCGCGTAACGATCACCCGCTATAACGAGCGCACGATCGTGATCGGCCAGGGGCTCAAGGACGGCGAACGCGTCGTGCTGCAAGGCGTACACACCGTGACCGCCGGCGAAAAAGTCCACGTGATCCCGCCGCTGCATCCCGAGGACTTCGCTTCATGAGCACCACGCATGAAGAAGGACACTTCAACCTGTCCGCATGGGCGCTGCGCCATCAGGCGCTGGTGGTCTTCCTGATCGCGCTGTCGACCGCTTTCGGCATCCTCGCCTATACCCGTCTCGCCCAATCTGAAGATCCGCCCTTCACGTTCCGCGTCATGGTGATCCGTACCTTCTGGCCCGGTGCGACCGCGCGCCAGGTGCAGGAACAGGTCACCGACCGCATCGGCCGGAAATTGCAGGAAACGCCCGCGATCGATTTCGTACGCAGCTACTCGCGCCCCGGCGAATCGCTGATGTTCTTCTCGATGAAGGACTCCGCACCGGTCAAGGACGTGCCCGAAACCTGGTATCAGGTGCGCAAGAAAGTCGGCGATATCGCGGCGACCTTGCCGCCAGGCATTCAGGGCCCATTCTTCAACGACGAATTCGGCGACGTCTACACGAACATCTGGACGCTCGAGGGCGACGGGTTCTCCGCCGCGCAACTGCACGATTACGCCGACCAGTTGCGCACGGTGCTGCTGCGTGTGCCGGGCGTCGGCAAGGTCGATTATTTCGGCGATCCGGATCAGCACATCTACATCGAGATCGCCAACACGCAACTCACACGCCTCGGCATCTCTCCGCAGCAACTCGGCCAGGCGATCAATTCGCAGAATAGTGTCTCACCCGCAGGCACACTGACCACCACCGACGACCGCGTGTTCGTGCGCCCCACCGGCCAGTTCAAGGACGTGAATGCGCTCGCCGACACGCTGATTCGCATCAACAACCGCTCGTTCCGTCTCGGCGACATTGCGACCATCAAGCGCGGTTACGACGACCCGGTCGCCACGCAAATGCGCACCGGCGGCAAGGCGGTGCTCGGCATCGGCGTCACGATGCAGCCGGGTGGCGATGTGATTCGTCTGGGCAAAGCGCTCGATCTGCAGATGGTCACGCTGCGGGCCTCCCTGCCCACCGGTTTGCACCTGGTCGAAGTGTCGAGCATGCCGAACGCGGTGGCACATTCGGTCGACGATTTTCTCGAAGCCGTCGCCGAGGCAATTGCGATCGTGCTGGTGGTCAGCCTGCTGTCGTTGGGCGTGCGCACCGGCATGGTGGTCGTGATCTCGATACCTGTCGTGCTCGCCGTCACGGCGCTGTGCATGTATCTGTTCGACATCGGCCTGCACAAGGTGTCGTTGGGCACGCTGGTGCTTGCTTTGGGACTCCTGGTCGACGACGCGATCATCGCGGTCGAAATGATGTCGGTGAAACTGGAGCAAGGCTGGAACCGCACGCGCGCCGCAGCCTTTGCGTACACCAGTACCGCCTTTCCGATGCTGACCGGGACGCTCGTGACCGTGTCCGGCTTCCTGCCGATTGCCCTGGCGAAGTCGAGCACCGGCGAATACACGCGCTCGATCTTCGAAGTGTCGGCGATCGCGCTGATCGCGTCATGGCTCGCGGCCGTGGTGCTGATTCCACTGCTCGGCTATCACTTGCTGCCGGAGCGCAAACGTCAGGAACACGAAGCGGACGATCACGAACACGACATCTACGACACCCGCTTTTACAAGCGGCTGCGTGGCTGGATCAGTTGGTGCATCGAGCGGCGTTTCGTCGTGCTGGCGATCACCGTCGTGCTGTTCATTCTGGCCATGGCAAGCTTCACGCTGGTGCCACAGCAATTCTTCCCGAGTTCGGACCGTCCCGAGTTGCTGGTGGATGTGCGCTTGCCCGAAGGCGCGTCGTTCGAAGCGACGTTGCGGCAAGCGGAGCGGCTGGAGAAAGTGCTGGTGGGCCGTCCGGAAATCGATCATACGGTGGATTTCGTCGGCACCGGTGCGCCGCGCTTCTACCTGCCGCTCGATCAGCAACTGCCGCAACCGAATTTCGCGCAGTTCGTCATCACGGCGAAATCCGTGAAAGATCGCGAGAAGCTCGCGCAGTGGCTCGAACCGGAATTGCGCAACAACTTTCCGGCGATCCGCACCCGCCTGTCGCGCCTCGAAAATGGCCCGCCAGTCGGCTATCCCGTCCAGTTCCGCGTGAGCGGCGACGATATCGCCACCGTGCGCTCGATCGCCGAGCGCGTCGCCGCGACCATGCGTGCCGACCGCGGCACCAGCAACGTCCAGTTCGACTGGGACGAGCCCGCCGAGCGCTCGGTGCGCTTCGAAGTCGATCAGAAGAAAGCACGCGAACTCGGCGTGACTTCCGACGACATTTCGAGCTTCCTCGCGATGACGCTCTCCGGCTACACCGTCACGCAGTATCGTGAGCGCGACAAGCTGATCAGCGTCGATCTGCGCGCGCCAAAAGCGGAACGCGTCGACCCCGCACAGCTCGTCACGCTGGCGATGCCGACGCCGAACGGCCCTGTGCCGCTCGGCACGCTCGGCCATCTGCGTAACGACCTCGAATACGGGGTGATCTGGGAACGCGACCGGCAACCCACCATCACCGTGCAGTCCGATGTCGCGCCTGGCGCACAAGGAATCGACGTCACGCATGCAGTCGATAAAGCCCTGAGCCAGATTCGCAGCACGCTACCGGTCGGCTACCGGATCGAAATCGGCGGTTCAGTCGAGGAAAGCGGCAAGGGGCAAACATCGATCAACGCACAGATGCCGATCATGGTTATCGCCGTGCTGGTGCTCCTGATGGTCCAGTTGCAGAGTTTCGCGCGCGTGCTGATGGTGGTGATGACCGCGCCGCTCGGCCTGATCGGCGTGGTGATCACGCTGCTGCTGTTCGGCCAGCCATTCGGCTTCGTCGCGATGCTCGGTGTGATCGCCATGTTCGGCATCATCATGCGCAACTCGGTGATTCTGGTCGATCAGATCGAGCAGGACATTGCTGCGGGGCATAAGCGCTTCGACGCGATCGTCGGCGCAACGGTGCGACGCTTCCGGCCAATCACGCTCACTGCGGCAGCCGCCGTGCTCGCGCTGATTCCGCTGTTGCGCTCGAACTTCTTCGGCCCGATGGCAACGGCGCTGATGGGTGGCATTACCAGCGCGACCATCCTCACGCTGTTCTATCTGCCGGCCCTGTACGCCACGTCGTTCAGAGTACGCACCGACGAGCGCGAGCCGCAGGCGCCGTCCGGCACGACGCATTCGGGGAACTGAGATCATGGCTACCTTTGCATTTCCTCGACACCTGCGCCTCACGCTTCTCAGCGGCGCCGCGCTGGCCCTTGCCGCCTGCTCGTTCGGCCCGAACGGCGAGCCGCCCGCTATGCCGCAACCGGCTCACTATGGCGCCGAGGCGCAGCCGACGCAAACCGTGCCCGCACAAGGCATCACCCAGCAATTCGTGGTCGGCGCAAAGCCCGTGCCCGAATGGTGGAAGCTGTATCAATCGGACGCGCTGAACGCATTGGTCGACGAAGGCTTGCGCAACAGCCCGACGCTTGCCGCCACGGACAAGAGCCTTGCCGCCGCGCGCGAGCAATTGCGCGCGCAAATCGGCAGTTCACTGCTGCCGACCATCGACCTGGGCGGCCAGGCCACCCGCAACCGTGCGCTGGCGATTCCTGAGGCCGGTCCGAATACGTTCCTGTACAACATTTTCGTTGGTCAATTGCAGGCTCACTACACGTTCGACCTGTTCGGCGCCTCGCGTCTCGCCGATGCTGCGCTTGCGGCTCGCGTAAATGTGCAGGCGTATCAGTTCGATGCCGCGCGCCGGGCACTGGCTGCCAACATCGTGACGGCGGCGATCACGAGCGCGGCATTGCGCGCGCAGATCGACACGACCGAGCGTCTCGTGACGATTGCCAACGATCAGGCGCGCGACACGCAACGGCGCTACGCATTGGGCGCGGTCTCGCACGCCGACCAGTTGAGCGCGCAACAAAGTGCGGCGAGTCTGTCTGCAAGTTTGCCGGGTTTGAAGCAGCAATGGCTGACGACACGCCACGCTTTGGCGGTGCTGCTCGGCCGCACACCGGACGCGGCCCCGGACGACCTCGATCTTGCGCAACTGCATGTGCCTGAACAGGTACCGGTGGTGGTGCCGTCCGAGTTGCTGCGCTCCCGGCCCGACATTCAGGCGGCGGACGCCGCCTTGAAGGCCGCGGCAGCCGACGTCGGCGTCGCGACCGCGCAGATGTTCCCGAGTCTCTCGCTGAGTGCATCGATGGGACAAGGCGGCTTTAGCTGGCCGGTGGCGCTGTCCGGCGCGGGGGCGATATGGAGTATTGGCGCGTCCCTGTCACAACCGCTGTTTCACGGCGGCGCCCTGTTCGCGCAACGCCGCGCGGCGGTCGACACATATGACGCAACGGTTTCGCAGTACAAGCAAACGGTACTAGCCGCATTCCAGAACGTCGCCGATACGCTCGCAGCACTGCAGCACGACGCGCAGGCACTCGACGCCGCGAACATAGCAGCGCGCTCCGCGCAGGGAATTTTCGATGAGACGTCGGGGCGCTACCGGCTGGGCGCATTACCGATCGCGTCGACGCGCTCGAGCGAGCAGCAGTTCCGAAACGCCCAGCTCGATGAGATCCGCTACACAAGTGCGCGCCTGACGGACACCGCGGCCTTGTTCCAGGCAATGGGAAATCCACCATTGGAGTCGGAACCGTCTGCGACGGTGTCCGCGTCTGCGTCCGCATCGGCGGGAGTGCCAGCGGTTCCTGCGGCGAACGTGGGCGCATCCAACTAAACCTGGGATTCCGTACTTATAGCAGCGGACTTATCCCCAGTTTATGTCCATAAAGCTGTGGACAAATCACACCCTGTGATAAACAGCCCCGCCGCATAAGGCTTTGCGGGCGGCGTGTGGGGGAAATTTCGTTCCCCTCGCGCCCTCAAACATCCATTCCCCCGCGTTTCCCCACACGCTGCGGTGCGGCGAAACCTTCGTCCCCCACAGCAGGACGGTCCTACATATTAGACAGGTGTCTCGTTTGAGATTCAAGCTAACGGCGACCCTTAACGCCGACTGACAAGACAAGTGACTTGTCTAAAATCCATGCACGTGAGTTGTCGATGCTGCGGTGCACGCCGGGTGGGCGATGTTTCTCGCGTTCCCCCACGGCACGCTAGAACTGCGCGGTGGCCCGCGCTCCGATTGTCATCAACAAACAGGTCATAGGAGGGTTGCGCGTACCCAACCAGAACGTACGGGCTCCCGTGTCGTGGATCACTCTTCGCCGTTACCGGAATCGGGCAACTCCGGCACGGACGAGCGCCATTTGCGCGTCACGACGACAGGCTGCGCGGCGGCCAGGGGCTGTCCAGGCGTTTTCCAGTCCGGCCTGGGCGTCTCATGCCGTTCATATTCCGCTCGGGCTTCATTATCGGGACTGGTCGCCTCGTGGTCGTGGCTGCCCGCAGTTCTCCCGCCTGCCATGAACAGGGCAAAGCGCAGCCGTTTGCCGCTGCCGTACCCGGGGACCTGCACATCGGGTCCGTGTTCGCTGAACCCGGTCGTGACTGGCTTGCGGTTTCCCAGCATGCCCCGGCGTTTGTAGGGGTGATTGGACATAACAGGGTTCCTCAGAACTGCGCGGTGGCCTGCACGCCGAGCGTCACGCGCGAGGTCGGAAAGCCGCTGGGTTTGTAGACTGGCGTGCCGACGAACAGGTCATAGGAGACACCAACAAAACGTGACGGCAGACCACCGCGGATGCCGATCACTGCGCCCGCCAGTTGCGTACCGGCGAGAAACGCCGTGTTTGCTCCGAACACGCGCCCGTAGTCGATCCCCGCATACAGCGTCTGTCCGGTCTGTCCGATCGGTAATTGCAGCTCGTTACGCCAGTAAAAGCCCTTCTCTGCCGCCAGCATGGTTTCGCCGTCGAAGCCGCGCACGGTGTAACGGCTGCCGATGGTCAGGTCATCCAGATAGAACAGCGTGTCATTGGTGAACTGCGCGTGTACGGTCGTCGTGTACCGGAAATTCTGGCTGGCGACCGCGAACGGCACCGACAGGTTCGCATCGAGCACAGCCATGTGGTAACGGTAGGTGGGGCCGTCCGGATACGGGTCGGATGTCGCGCCAAGCCCGCCGATCCCCTGACGGTACGCGAGCGTGCCGTCGAACTGCGACGCGCCGAAGTAATGCCGGTCGGTCAGACCCGCTTCGATGAACGTGTTATTGCGCCGCTGCTGCGGTATGTCGGTGTCGTCAATGAAGCTCTCACCGAAACGCTTCGATAGCTGGAACTCCACGCCGAATACATCGCTCTGGCTGCGCCTTAGTACACGCGCCAGCCTGAGCGCGGCGGACTGCGAATTGCCGCTGGACACGAACGTCTGGTTCACGCCCGCGATGTTCTGGTAGTAGGTGTTCGTGTTGCCGGACAGCGTGGCCGTCCAGTAGCCCCATGGCACAGAGTACGAGCCGTTGAATCCGTGCGAGCCGAGCGACTTGTTGCCGAACGACAGGTCCTGGTTCGCGCCGACCGTGAATATGTCGTTCAGTCCGAGCGGATTGTCGATGCCCAGGCTGACGTTGCCCTGCCACTTGCCCGTCGCGTCCGTGCCCGAGTTGTCGATGGATGCGACAAAACTCCACGGCTTCGAACGCTTCACGCTCACCACGACATCGCTTTCACCCGGTGTATCGGTCGGCTCGATCTTCATGTCCACGTCCTGCGACGCGACATGCTTCATCTGCTCCAGTCCCTGTTCAAGATCGCGCAGGTCCAGCAGGTCGCCATCGCTTACCGGGAATGCGGATTTCAGGGTGCCGCGTGTGTCAGGGTCCGCAAAGCGGAGCTGGTGCACGACACCGGGAACGAGCGCAAATGCCAGCGCGCCGCTGGACAGGTCCTGCTGCGGGACGAGCACGCGCGTCGTGACATAGCCACGGCTCAGGATCGCCTGTTGCAGTCCCTTGGTCAGCGTGTCAATGCCGGACTTGCCAACGCACTGCCCCCGGTAGTGGTCAAGCCATTCACGCGCAAAGGCGAATGGGTCCAGTGATAGGGCCGACGCTCCCTTGCTGCGCATCGCATCGGGCAGCGTCGTGGGAACATCGAGCGCGAACCTGCCGATGCGAAAGCATGGCGTTTCGACCGGCAGCAGTGGGTAGCGCTCGATCTCTGGCAGCGTCGAACGCACGGCGGGTGCCTGCACGGTTGCGTCACGCTGCTGTGCGTCGCGTTGTTGCTGTATCTGCTGGTTCTGCTCGGCGTTGGCCCGTGCGGCGGCGGCTTCATCGGCTGGCGTCGGCGCATGCTGCGCGTTCGACGCGAGCGATACCAGGGCGGTGAGCGGCAGGGCCGCCAGCCTCTTTCGGATTTTCATGATGATTTGGATTACGGCTTGTTTGGGTTGCCGCTATCGTCCGTGACAGCGACCGCTCTCGACACTTGTTCGCGACGCCGACTTTAAAAAATGGACAACCGGTTTAGATCGAGCAGGTCGGGGTCGGCGCTTTCAAGCGCATCACTCGAAGTGATTCCACGCCTGTTTCTTAATCGCCTGCCGGGTTCTGCCTTCTAGTTTCAACCGATAAGGTCACTTGCCGGGAGTCTGCGCAAGAGTTCGTTGGAATCTGATCCGACTTCCTTCTCGCCATAACTGATTTTTACTTGCCCGTCCTTCAGCACAACCGATGATGCGGCGGGCAAAGCTAGGAAGGGAATTATTTCCGGCCGCTTGCTCGCAATTTCGAACAAAGATGCCAGACGCCCGTCGCCAGACTCGCTCGCTTCCGTCGCAAACAGCCATCCCGAATCGCTTCCCTGTGGGGATTCCCGCGACATCTGGAAATTCTTTGACGCCGCAAACTTTGGGGAGACCACGGCGGACTGCGTAAGCGAGGGAAACGAAGGCTCGACGCCCAACTGTTCAGCTACGCTTTTTTGAACGATGAGTTGTCGGTATGTCCTGCTCGCGCCGCGTTCCCAAACAATCGGAACCTCTCCGAACCGTGGTTCCCAAACGTCCAACTCGCCGCTTCCGGTGGCCTTGAGCATTAGAATCATCCAACCCATTTGAACGGTTTCGCCGGCTTTGAAAACAGTTCCTTGTCGAACCGCGTCTTCGAAATATGAAAGTATCGGTTTTGCTCCGAACTCCGGCCCTGATGGCATTGACACAACGATATCAGGGTGCTGAAACGGGGTGCCTAAATTCGATTTCATGTCTGCGAGAATAGACACTCACTTAACTCCTGTCGTCTCGAAGCAAAGCACTCAGTTTTCCAATCAACTCTTTCGCATCGTTCTTGTATCGCTGATTCCATGGCTCCAGCCACACCGCTGGTTTGCCGTCAGACTCCCATTCATCAAGTGCCAAGGCATTTACAATCTCAAGTTCAAACCAGCATTGTTCATATGCTGATCGTTGCCCGTCCGTGGGAAAGGCAACCGAATCAGTTTGTGGCAGTTCGCTTGCGTTGACGAAGTGTGCGTACTGGAAATGATCGTCTGCCGCCGACTCTGCCTGAGCAAGAATTTTCGCTACGTTCATATCATTTCCCATATTTAACTGTCACAACTTTACCTGCGCTATTGGTCACTACAGAGACATTATTTGTTGCGTCATAGAAAACAGTAGTGCCGCCGCGACTCGGTGTAGCAATACCATTATCAATCGCATTCTGAATGACCGAGGGTGTCAGCCCCCGGTCCTGCATTCGATCAAAAGCATGACCTGCGTAGTCTGTTCCGTCAACGCTTCCCGCCCCGTTCCGGGTAGGCTGATATGACGGATTTTTGGGCTGATTGAACTGGTTTGATTTGCTGCCCATAGGGAGCGAAGCCTCAGACTGCCCGCCGTTTTCTGCCTGCGTGGCATCATCATTTTTGTTGAACGTCGCATTGCCCGGCACGTACCCCGGCGTCCAGACCCCACCGTTCGCCGCGCCTCCGGTCGCGGAGTCCACCAGCACCGTTCCCGAACTCGCCGTCGGCGGCTCGCCACCCCTAGCGCCGATGACGGCATTGATACCATTTGCCGCGCCTTGTGCCATCAGGTCGGTTGGCGACTCAGCCATTTTTGCAGCTGCGCCACCCTTAACCATCCCGATAAACTGGTCGATCAGATTTCCAATCGACTGTCCCTGGGTCGTGCCCGGGGCCACACCGATTACCTGCTCAACAAGGCGATGAGCCTTGTCCTCGTCCCTGTTGTTGCCCTGATTGTAGAGGTTCACGTTCGACGCGCCCGCCGCGCCGGCCGTTCCGCCAATGATCGCGCCACCCATGCCCGCAGCGATGTTCCCGGCCAGGTTGCCGATCAGCGACGAGCCGGTCGCGCCCGCAACGGCGTCGCTAAACTCTTTCGTCTGTGGTGCCAGAATGGACGAGATACCCGCTCCAGCAGCGCCGCCAATCGTGCTGAACGCGCTCCCGCCACCCAGCCCACCAATCAGCGCGCCGCCAGCCGCGTGAAGCTCCGCGCGAGAATCGCCACCTTCGCGCCAGTTGTTGTAGTCAACCAGCGCAGCGGCCATGCCTTCGGTATCTCCCCGATCCTTCGCGGCCTGGAGCGCAGTCACCGCATCGTCGCGTTTCATATCCGCATACGCGCCAATGCCTTGCGAAACCGTCTGCCCTGCCGCCTGCGCGGCTTGCATCGTGTCGGCCTGTTGGTTCAGGATGCGGTTCACATCTGGCGTTTTCGCCACCGTGCCGTTCGTGTCCGTCGTGTCGCGGCTCAGGCTCTCCACGTCCTGAGCCTGATGTGCGCCGTCAGTGATACTGATCGTGCCCGCGCTGATGGCGCTCCGTGTGGTCGCGCTCGAATCGTCGCTCTCGTTCTGCGAGATCATCGGTGACACGCCAGGCTGACCGCTGACCGAGCCGGGACCGGTCGCCTTACCCGTCGAACCCACCCCCACGCCCGCGCTGATACCGTTGCTGTTCGCGTCGTAATGTGACTGGTTCTGAATGTCGCTATACGTGAGCGTTCCGGTCGTCAGGCTGTTTTTCGAGGCGTCCGCCGCGCTGGAAATCACTGCGCCCTTCAGGTCGGTGTTGCCCTTGACGTTGACATTGAAACCGCCATCGCCCGCATTGATCCCGGCCTGCTCATTAACGCCCGCATAGTTCGAATCTGCATGACCGTTCTGCGCACTGAAACTCGCATTGCCGCCGCCCTGGCTGATCGTGAAGCCACCGCCCGCGCTGCTCTGATGCGCAGCGCTGTTCGTCACGTCCTGCACACTCGCGATGTTCAGATTGCCGCCAACGTCAGCCGTGACCTGCTTGCCATTTATTTGCGAACCGATGATGTTCGTATCGCCGCCCGATATCACTGTAACGCTGTTCGCGCCCGTGACGTGCGAGGCGTTCTGGATCGACGCGTCACTGTTCGCATCGCCATGGGCGTTTGCCATTGCCGCCGAGACACCAAAGCCGCCGCCTGCCGTGTACTGCACGCCAACGCTTGCGCTGCTTGAACTGTTCGAGCTACGCGTCGAATCGGTGTCCGTCGTGTTAATGACGTTCACCTGGTTCTTCGCAGCAAGCACGACATCATTCGCGCTCACGTTCGATCCGGCGATAGTCACGTCGCCGTTCGTCGCGACGAATGCCGCCGTGCCGCCTGCCTGCACGCTGGAGCCACGCTGCGTCGTCTGCTCCTCCGACGACTGGTTCTGGCTCTTGCTCGAACCGATACTGACCTTGATACCGATGTCGGGCTTGCCGCCATCGGCCAGCGTCTTCGCACCGATGCCCGTCAGCGCAGCGTCACCCGCCGCCGCAATGCTGTGTAGGGCGGCGGCGCGGTCATTGCCGGTACTGCTGGAATTCTTCGCCGCCTGACTTTCGGAATACGCGTTGTTGATCGCATCGCCCACCGACCCCGCAAGCCCAATCGTGAGACCGCTGCTGCTGGTCTTCTGCGTCTGCGCCTGGTGTGAGGTATCGGCTGCAGC
>NZ_DASRSY010000439.1:0-14361 GCF_035656215.1 Paraburkholderia sp. | reverse complement strand
GCCGCGCTGGACGTCCTGAACGGCTTCAGGGACAAGCCGACCGGCACACTCAGACTCAATGTCCCGTCGAGCGCCGCGCGCATCATATTGCCGACCATCATTCCCCTGTTCCTGAAGGCCTATCCCGACATACGCGTAGAGATCGTGGTGGAAGATGGCTTTGTCGATGTGCTGTCGATCGGCTGCGACGCGGGCATTCGCTACGACGAGCGGCTTGAGCAGGACATGATCGCGGTGCCAATCGGTCCGCGCGTGCAGCGGTTCGCTACGGCTGCGGCACCGGGCTATCTTGACACGCATGGCAGACCCGCCCATCCGCGCGACCTGCTCTCTCATGCGTGCTTGCGTGGCCAATTTGCCGGCGGCGCGACGCCGACCTGGTATTTCGAACGTGACGGCGAGGTGGTCCAGTTGAATCCGGCGGGGCCGCTCCTCGTCAGACCCGGCGCGGCAATCGACCTGGCTGTCAGTACAGCTGTCGCAGGCGTGGGGGTGATTCACCTTTTCGAGGACATGTTGCGCCCGCATCTCGATAGCGGCGCCTTGGAGCCGATCCTGGAACCGTGGTGGCAGCGCTTTTCGGGGCCGTTTCTTTACTATCCGGGCCGTCGTCACCTGCCCGCACCGTTGCGCGTATTTGTCGATTTCCTGAAAGCAGGTGCCTAGTCGGGTACGCCGTGCGTTTGCATGGCAGGAGAGGTTACGCAAGCGCTGTTCCACAATCTGCAATTGCGGCGATAATGACGCCATTATCGGCTGCGGCGGCTCGTCTTCGGAAACCCCGAAGCCACGAGATCGCTGGCCCCAAGCCTCTAATTCATTCCAGCCGAAGTAGGTTTCCCGCCAGGCGTAGGCATGTGCCCTCGTGTCCGACGCGTCTGGTGTGGTTCGAGCATATATATGTTGTAGCAATTTCACACCGATGTACCCAATATGACCGAAATACGCCTTAGCCCGCTGCGCAAATTTGCCGATTTCATTCGTGCGCAACGGTCCCGCCTGACCGAGCAATGGATGAATGCCGTTTTCAGCGACGCCGACCTCGTCGAAGCGGACAAGCTTACCTATCAACAGCTCGCCGATCATCTACCGGAAATTCTCGAAGGCCTATGCCTCGCGCTCGACGTCGAAGATCTCGAACGCGTCGAACCAGCGATCGAACGTAATGCGAGAAAACACGGCATAGTCCGCTGGCGTCAGGGCTACCGGATCGAGGAACTCGTACGTGAGCTCGATCTGTATCATCAGGTGCTCGCCGACGCGCTGGAAGAATTCGCTGACCAGGACAGCACATTCACGCGCCGCCATGAAGGCCGCGCGCGGCGCCTGGTTGCCGAAACACTCAGCATGGTGACGCTCACGTCGATCCGTGAAGTTGTCAGCGAACGGGACCGCAAGATCGATGAATACACGGGCAGGCTCGAGCGCGCCAATCACGAACTGACGCTCAAGCAGCGGCTGGTCGGCGATCTTTACGAGTCACGCATGCAGATCACCCGCAGCGTGGTCCATGATCTGCGTAATTTTCTGAACGCGTTTTCGATTGCGCTGCAATTGATCGAACGGGCGCCTTCAAAGGCCGATATGGCGCTGACGCTGGCCAACCGGCAGGCCGCGGACATGAAGCAGCTCGTCGATCAGATGGTCGAGTACTCCGTCGTGCTTGGCGACGAGACGCCACTCACACGCGAGCCGGTTGAACTGCATGCGCTTTACGACGAACTCGTCACCGCCTCGCGTCCGGCAATCGAGGCCAAAGGACTGAAGTTGCGCGCCACATTCGATCCGGCGCTATCCGATGTCACGTCCAATCGTCTCAAGCTCAAGCAGATTGCAGTCAATCTGCTCTCCAACGCGACGAAGTACACGAAGTCCGGCGAGATCGAACTTGGCTTCGCAACGGCAGGCACCGAGCACTGGTCGATTCGCGTGTCGGACACCGGCGTGGGCATTGCACCTTCGGATGCGGACCGGGTATTCGACGAATTCGAACGCGCTGCGGGAGAAGACATTCCCGGCACGGGACTCGGCCTCGCGATCGTCAAGGAGCTTTGCCGCGTGTTGAACGGTCAGATCGATTTTGCGTCACGCGAAGGCGTTGGCACCCGGTTCGAAATCCGCTTCCCGCTGGTGCTGGCTGAAACCGAGTAAATGTCAGCCGGCAACTGGCTGCCAGAACCAGTGTGAGGCGATGGAGACGTATGAATGGTAGAAATTTATCCCGCTCGATTTCCCG
Organism: Paraburkholderia sp.; assembly: GCF_035656215.1. Taxonomy (GTDB): domain Bacteria; phylum Pseudomonadota; class Gammaproteobacteria; order Burkholderiales; family Burkholderiaceae; genus Paraburkholderia. The sequence goes on along the minus strand of NZ_DASRSY010000439.1, from coordinate 12,125 downwards.
AACAGCTTGAAGTTGTCCGGGAGATATTTCGCGAGTATGCCGACAGCCTGGGCGTCGATCTGGGCTTCCAGAACTTCGAGTCGGAACTCGCGGAGTTGCCTGGCAAGTTTGCGGCGCCGCGGGGGGACGTTCTTCTCGCGCTGAGGTATTCCTTCGCTGGAAGACCGCTTTTGACAGACGCGAAGGCCTCTCGGGCCATTCGCGCGACTACCTCGCCCCGGCGTTCCTGCCGATCGGCAAACATTCGCTCATTGCGCCGTCGCGGTCGCTCAGCCCGCGCACCACGACCTCCGACGATTTGCCATCACGTCTGGCCAATTCGGCGAGATCGAGCAACGCTGCGTATTTCGCCGAACAGTCCTGTCCGGATTCAATCGCCCGGTGCACAACATGCGTTTCAGTGTTGGTGACGCTCTCACCCACGGCAATCGCCACTCCGGTAGCAACGATCATCGTTGCCAACACAGCTACCTTGTACAACCTCCGTGTGCGTACCGCGTTGAAACGTGACCGGACCGTCTGCGCACGTCCCTGCCCGCTTATCCACGGCGGACCGATTCGTCCGGCCTCATCGCCGGTTCTCGCTCGCACGTTTTCGCTCATGACCAGTTCGCCGGCACCCAGACGTTCCCCACCCAGTGACCCGGCACCCACACTACAGGGCGCGGCGCAGGCGCCACATATACAACGCGCGGTGCGACATACACAGCAGGCGGCGGGGGCGGCGGCACATAGACAACCGGAGGAGGCGGCACATACACAACCGGCGGCGGTACGACGACAACAGGCTTGGGTGCAACCACAACTGTCGTGCTGCCTGTCGTGACGACACCCGTGGTCGTGACCGTCCCACTTGTCGTCACCGTGTTGCCGTGTGTACCTGTGGCGCTTGTCGACGTCGTAACGACGCCCGGTGCAACACGCGTCGCCGTACCGGAGTGATCGACGGTGCCGCCATCGGACCCGGTCACCGTGCCGGAACGCGAACAGGAAGCGCCCGCGCAGTTTGTAGACGCTGAATGGTTGACCGTGTCGCCGTTTGATCCGGTGATCGACCCAGACGACGAATACTGGCCAGGCGCGGTTTTGGTCACATCGCCGGAGGTGGTGGCTGTTTTGCCGTCCGGTCCGGTGAGGGTGCCGGTGTGCGAACAGGTGCCGCCCGCGCAATTGGTGTCGCCCCCATGCTGGACCTGGTTGCCGTAGCGCCCCGTCGCCGTGCCTGAATTCGAGAACTGGCCTGGCGCGTTGTGGGACACTGTGCCGGTGTTGGTCGCCAGCCCGCCGTAGGGACCGGCCACGCCGCCAGCATGTGAACAACTGCCGCCGCCACACGAGCCGTATCGCGCACCGTTGTAGGTGCCACGCGAGGTGTACGCGGTGCCGTGTTGCGACCAGGCGAAAGCCGAAGCACTGCCGAGACCGAGCACGGCGACGGTTGCGGTAAGCATGAGCTTGCGCAGCACGCTGCGCATGGATGCGGCGGTCGTTACGGAGGCAACGGAAGCAGCGGTGGCTGGGACGACGAACGAATAATGTTTCACGGAATGTCCTTCCTGGTTTCGGGCCACTTCTGCGCACTGCGGCGTGGCGACGAACGGACTATAGAAGGACACGTGGTTTTAATCAGCAGCGAAGATATGTCACCCTGTTTCACCACAAAAGTTGCCCGCTGGACAAGGCTTTGCGGGCAATTCGAACGCACCGCGACATAGGTCGACATCAATTGTTTCAGGTCGGGCTCCGTACGTGCCGCATACAAGGTCAACCGCGACGGCAAACCATGTTCGACATCATCGCGACACTTTTCCGAAATACACATGTCGTAGGGTTCGATGAACGCAACGGCGAAACCCGCCTGCGTATTACCCCGCTTACTTTTCTTCAAGAGGCGCTCATGCCGGCAAAACGCGAGTCGAAATCCAAAGCCAAGGCGAAAGAAAGCACGGCGAAAGCCGACGTCAATCGAAAACCGGCCAGCAAGTCAGCAGCCGGCAAAAAGGCCGCTGCGCCCACCCACGGCTCAAATCAGTCGGCTGCAACGGCCACCACGCTGGCGCTCCGTCCGCGGATGCTGGACAAACCCGTGTTCGCCCAACCTCAGCCGACCGCGGACCCCACGGTGTTTCGTGTGCCTCATCCATCGGACGATGCGGCCTACAAGGAAATCGACAAGCTCAATGCGGAGCACAAACTGTTTCCGTTGCCGTTTCCCGCGCCGAGAGGCGGCGTGGAGCCCCAACTCACCCTGGCCGACGTCATGGGCGGCAATGCAACTGCCATCGACAGAATCACAGCCAATGGACAACTGGTATTTCACGCGCTAGGGGATTGCGGCAATACGAAAGGCCCGACGACCCAAAACGAAGTGGCCGATAAATTGACCGCGGACTTCAACGAAGCCAATGCCAGTGAGGTCCCTCAGTTCGCGTTGTTACTCGGCGACGTCGTCTATAGCTTCGGCGAGGGCAAGTACTACTACGATCAGTTTTACGAACCGTATCGGGACTACCCCGCGCCGATCCTCGCCTGCGCCGGCAACCATGACGGCATGGTTTCGCCGGAAGCGCACGCTGCGAGTCTCACCGCGTTCCTGAGAAATTTTTGCGCGGATACGTTCGTCGTTTCGCCCGAAGCCGGCGGATTGTCGCGCACCGCGCAAATTCAACCCGGCGTGTTCTTCACGCTCGATGCACCGTTCGTGCGCGTGCTGGTGATTTACAGCAACACGCTCGAAGATCCCGGTGTAATTTCGGATCCGAAAATCGGACGCACACAGCTCGACTTTCTCGACGCCGCGCTCAAGCGCGTCAAAGCCGAGAAGTTCGCCGGCGCACTGCTGATCGCGGATCATCACCCGCCGTACTGCGCGGGCGGACACGGATCGAGCGTCGATATGCTGGCGCAGATCGACAAGGTGTGCGAAGCCAACGGCGTGTGGCCGCATGCATTTCTTTCCGGCCACGCCCACAATTATCAGCGCTTCACGCGCACGCGAAGTGCGGACGGCACGCAGATTCCATACCTCGTGTGCGGCAACGGCGGACATGGTTTGATCAAGCTCGCCGCACAGGGCGCGCCCGCCATTCGCGCGCCACAGGTCATGCAGACGGCGTCGGCAACCACAGATCAGGTCGTACTGGAAAACTACGACGACACCAACTACGGTTATTTGCGCGTGGTCGTCACAGCGACGCAGCTACGTATCGAGTATCACTCGGCGTCCGACGGTCTCAACACGAAAGCGCCGAACGACTATGTGACGGTCAACCTTGCTGAACGGAAAGTGGCGCATTTCGTTGCGCCGGATATGGGGCATCCGATGGCGGCGAGGGCTGTGCGTGCGTTGGTACGCCACTAACGCCGGAGCTTCGCGCCATACGCCCGGTTCCGACACACTTCACCTGGGCACCTCGCATTGATGCGAGGCTCAGGGCGTTACGACTACGCTTTTCCGTAAACCCGCGTTTATGCGAAATCACCTGTTTTTACCGGGGCAAAACGATGTAATCTCTCGGTTTTCTTCCAGCGTCAAAACAGATGAGTCGAGCGTCGGCGAGCGAACAACTACAACAAACGGCGGGCCACACGTGGCACCGGCCTCTCGTTCTTCGTTTGCGCTGCACCGTGGTGCTGCTGGCGTGCGGGATCGCCGCCTTCACTCGCCCCGCTCTCGCCGCCGAATCCGCGTGCGGCGCCGAAGCCGTCCCAGCCGGCCGCCCCTCCGTCGGTCTCGTGCTCTCGGGCGGAGGCGCGCGCGGCTATGCACACCTCGGCGTATTGAAAGTGCTCGAGGAAAATCGCATTCCGGTCGACTGCATCGCCGCCACCAGCATGGGCGCGGTGGTGGGCGGCCTGTACGCGAGCGGTATGACGGCGCAGGACATGCAAAAACGCCTCACGGGAATCAATCTCGCGGACATCGCGTTCGACGTCACCGAGCGCGCCGATCTGCCGCAATCGCGCCGCGAGGACGAGCGGCTGTATGTGAATAGCCTTTCGCTCGGCTACGGCGCCAACGGCTTCCGCTTGCCGGTGGGGCTCGTCCAGGGCAATCGCCTGCAAGCGCTGCTGCAGGACTGGACGTCCGCCGTGCCGGGCAGTGTTTCGTTCGACCGGCTGCCGATCCCTTATCGCGCGATCGCTACCGATTTGCGCACTGGCCAGAAGGTGGTGCTCGATCACGGTTCGCTGCCGCAGGCGATTCGCGCCAGCATGGCGTTGCCCGGCCTGTTCGCGCCGGCCGACATCGACGGGCGCACACTGGTAGACGGCGGCATCGTCAGCAATCTGCCCATCGAAACGGCGCGCGACATGGGCGCGAACGTCGTGATCGCCGTCGATATCGGCTCGCCACTGCGGCCGCTGGATGCACTGGCTTCGCCCGCCGACGTGATGCAGCAGATGATCGGCATCCTGATTCACCAGAACGTTGCGCGTCAACGTGAACAGCTGCAAACCGGTGACGTACTGATCGAACCGGCACTCGGCTCGTTGAGCTTCACCGATTTCGCCAACGCGAGCCAGGCGATCGCGGCCGGCGCCGCCGCCACGCGCGCGGCACTGCCGCAGCTTCAGCATCTGGCGCTCTCGCCCGCCGATTACGCCGCGTGGCGCGCCCGGCACGCGGCGCCCGCAGCGCATCCGGTACGGATCACGCAGATCGAGATCACCTCGCAAGGCGTGGTCCCCGAGGCACGAATTCGCGCCGCGTTGCATGTCAAACCCGGCGACGCGTACGATCCTGCCGCACTCAACAAGGACTTGCTGGCGCTCTCCACTGCCGGCGATTTCGACAGCGTGAGCCAGCAACTCGTCGACGACGGCGACGAACACAAGCTCGTGATCGTCGCGCAACAGAAACAGTGGGGACCGAATTTCCTGCTGTTCGGGCTCGGCCTGTCGAGCAGTTCGACAGATGAAGGCGGCTTCCGGCTGCATCTCGGTTATCGTCGGCCGTGGCTCACGTCGTCAGGGCTCGAAGGACGAGTGGACGGCACCGTCGGCAGCGATCTGATCAATCTGCATGCGGAGTTGCGGCAGCCGCTGTCGAGTTCGTTTGGCTATTACGTGGCGCCCTATCTCGAGTTTCAGCGCCGCTACGCCAACCTCTATGACGACTCCGGCGACGTCAAGGTCACGCAATACCGCTTGCAGACCGAGCGCGTCGGGGTCGATTTCGGCTTGCCACTCGCGCGTCTCGGCGACTTCCGAATCGGCGTGGCATACGCCCACGGCTTCGCGTCGCCGCAATACAACCTGCCGCTCGAGGACGGACCTAACTCGCCGCTGCTGTTCCCCGATATCTACGGGCGGCAGCTCAGCGCGCGCGCACGTCTCGTGATCGATCAGCTCGACGATCCGTTGTTTGCGCGCAAAGGTTACTTCGGCGAACTACGCGTAGAACGTTCCTTGTTCGCGGGCAGCGACAGTTTCACCGAGGTGTACGGCAAAAGCATTGTCGCGGCGAGCTACGGCCGGCATAGCATCAACGCCAGTATCGAAGCAGGTAACGACTTCGGCGGCACCAACCTGACGAATCCATTCGGCTTCACGCTGGGCGGTTTTCAGCATCTGTCGGCCTACGCCGCCGATCAACTGTCCGGCAATTCAATGGTGTACGGCCAGGTCACGTATATGAATCAGCTCGCCACGTTTAACGCGTCGCCGATTCGTGGCCTGTATGCGGGGTTGAGCATTGAAGCCGGTAACGTCTGGAACCGCGATTCGCAGTTCGGGAGCGGACCGCTGAAGCGCAGCGTGACGGCTTTCACCGCGCTGACCAGTTCATTCGGACCGATCTATCTGGGCGTAGCGTTCGCACCGGGCGGCCGCCATAACTTTTACTTCCAGTTGGGACATACCTATTGACGCTGCATAGGAACGGTGCGCTTCACACCACCGTGCCTACTGGCCAGCTCATTTCGAAACGTGCTCCGCCGAGCGTCAATGGATCGGTGACGACGATGCGGCCGTGATGGGCGCGCAGCACCTGTTGCGTAATCGCGAGACCTAAGCCGTAGCCGCCTGTCTGACGGTCAAGCCGCACGAAGGCATTGAAAATGCGCTCGCGTTGGTCGACGGGCACGCCGGCGCCGTCGTCTTCCACGTAGATTTCCACATTGCCATGCTTGACGCTCAGTCCGACCATGATCCGCGAATGGGCGTATTTGCTGGCGTTGCGCAGCAAGTTACGCATTGCGTAGGACATGAGGCGCTTGTCCATCACGACGCGTAGCGACGTGTCCACATCTACTTGCGGGACGAGTTGCTTGTCGGCGTACAGCAGCGTGGCGTCGGTAATCTGGCTGTCGAACCATGCCGTGAGCACGGTGGATTCGAGGTTGGATTGCAGAGAGCTGTATTCGAGGCGCGCGTAGGTCAGGCTCATGTCGATGAGCTCGTCGAGTTCCGTGACGTCCTGGTCGATGCTTGCCAATGCGCTGTTGTATTCGGCCGCGGACGCGGGTTCGCGGAGGTTTTCCAGCGCGAAGCGCACGCGGGCCAGGGGCGTGCGGAGTTCGTGGGAGATGCCATTGGTGAGTTCGCGCTGCGCGGCGATCAGGCGTTCCATGCGTTCGGCCAAGGCGTTTAGCGTGCGGGCCAGTGGGCCGATGATGACACTGTGCGATTCGCGGGCGCGGGTGTTGAAGCGGCCGCCCGTGAAGTCGATTGCACGTTCGCGGACCATTACCAGGTCCAGCCAGACTGGGCGCATCCAGCGGTAGGCGGTTATTGCTGGTAGCAGTAGTGTGACCAATGCGATTGGTATTGACGTTTTTGCTGTGGTTAGTGCTTGCCAGATCGATGGCGATGTTTTTAGTGTCAGGTTTAGGGTTGTTATTGATGCTGCCAGCACTAGCACTGTTAGTGTCAGTAGGCGCGTGTAGACGCGTACGTATAGCCTCGACCAGCTCGGGATTCTGTCCGCCCTTGTGTCCGTCCAGGAGCGGCGGAAGCGGTGCCAGCGCCATTTTCCGTAGCGGTAGGGGGTTAGGTTTTTTTGCTCCGCGGGGGATGGCATCTCTTTCTCTTCTTTTAATGCGTTTGTGGTTTATTAGCGTTTGCTCCTTACGCCCTCTGTACGAATGCCAGTGTTCGCTCCGCTACCGTGTCGCGCTCGTTGTCTAGTGTGATCATGTGGTAGCTGTCGGTCAAGCGCACAAAGGTCACCGAACGGCTTCCCAGGTTCTCGCACACGAATTCCGCGGAGCGGATGCTCGTCACCTCGTCCTCCTCCGAATGCATGACCAGGGTCTCGCATGTCACGCGGCCCAAGGCTCGCTTCACCGCGAAGCGCATCCAGTCGACCTGCTCGATCGCCGCCAACGGCACGTACGGATAATGGACGCCGCTCCCCTTCTGCAAATGGCGGCGGATCAGGTTGCGAATGCGCGTGTTCTTGATGCCAAACGGCTCGCCCTCAGGCACGCGAATCAATCGACGTAGCCCCGGCACGCAGTACATCAGGTAACGCAACGGCCGCAGACGTGAACCGCCCCAGCCGTCGAGGAATAAGGGCGGCGACAGCAGAATCAGGCGCCCCGTCGTCATGCGCTCGCGCGCACTCAACATCAATGCAAGCAACGCCCCCATCGAAATGCCCGCGACGTCGACTCGCTCGTAACGCGTCATCAGGTCGCGGTACGTGCGGCTCAGCAGTTGCATGTAGTCGCTCAACGTCACGCGGCTCAACGCGTCCGGGTTCGAGCCGTGGCCCGGCAGCGACGGCAAATGCACGTCGCAACCGATCTGCTCGAACTTGCGGTCAAGCGCGCCAAAATCATGGCGCGTGCCACCCAAGCCGTGAATCATCAACACAGCATGGCGGGAAAGAGGGGAAACGCGAGCGGACATCACTAAGCCTGTCGTTGCACAAGCCTGCGATGCTAATCATCACCGCTTCAAATGACTGTCAATTTGAGACGGTGTTTGTGGAGTTTTGTCGGCCGATATTTCGACGTATTACGCAATCGAAACTCAATGCCAACTCTCCCAAACCGCAGCCACGAGGCAACGCAACGCCATCTGACCCGAACCGTAATCGCTGCCGCAACGCAACGCCACTCCATTTCACCCGAACTTTAACCACAGCCGCAGCGCAACTGCGGCCGCTGCGAGCACCTTCAATCCCATGCCAGCTTGCTGAACTGATAGCCCTTGCCGCGCACCGTCTTGATGCGCTGCGGCGTGCCCGCGTCGTCATGCAGCTTGCGGCGCAGCTTGGAAACGCCGCCGTCGATCGTGCGGTCGAGGCCGTCGAACTCGATGCCGCGCAGTTGCCGCATCAACTCGTCGCGGCTCACTACCTCGCCTGCGCAGCTCACCAGCGCCCACAGCAAATCGAATTCGGCCGACGTCAGATCGGGCAGGCTGCCGTCCGGCAGTTTGACGGTGCGGTTTGCCCGGCTGATCTCGAACTTGCCGAACGTGTAGCTCTCGGGTTGGCTGGCCTCCGGCGCGCGCGCGGTCACGCGGCGCAACTGCGCCTTGATGCGCGCCAGCAGCACGCGTGGCTCGACAGGCTTATGCACGTAGTCGTCCGCGCCAAATTCGAGGCCCAGCACTTCGTCGAACTGCTCGTCGCGCGCGGTCACCATGATGATCACGCCGTTGAACTGTTCGCGCGCCTCGCGGCAAATCTGGAAACCGTCCTTGCCAGGCAGGTTCACGTCGAGAATCACAAGGTCCGGGCGGCGCTTGAGAATGGCCGGCACGGCGTCGTTGCCGTGCAGCACGGTCTCGACTTCGTATTCGTGTTTGCGCAAATAACCGGCGACCAGGGCGGACAGGCGGTCATCGTCTTCGACAAGCAGGATCCGGAATGGCATGGGACGAATCGTTCAGGGCTGACTGTTTCAATAGCGGTAGGCAACGGTACGGCACAGACCGGGGGGCAACTGCCGGACGAGTCGGCTCGACGCACAGCATAGCGGATGCGCCGCACATCATGCGACACGCTCGACAAAACTCGACAAACGCACAAGCAATTCGACACGGACGCGCGATCCGCGCCGCTAGCATCCCCTCGATCGAAATAGCCCAAGGATCCGCCGTGACGACTGTTTCCAACGAAGGGGCTCGCGCCCGCTCGCGGTGGTTCGCAAGAGCCATTGCGTCCTTTGCGGTCATTCAGCAAGCCGCTCATGCACTCTATCCCGGCACCGGCGTATTTCATCGCTGGCGCCGCATGCGCCTGTGGCTGCGCTCGCTGATGTCGTGGCGCTCAACGCAAGTATGGCTCAACCGCTGCGCCATTTCGCCTTTGCACGATCTCGTGCAACGTCATCCCACCGCGCTCGAGCGCATGCATCGACCGTTCCTTCATACCCGCTTCAGCCCGCGAGAACGCCTCACGGCAAGCCTCGATCATCATGCACTGACACAGCAGCGCGTGCCGCAACTCGCCGCGCGCATCGCCGCAGACGGCTCGGCGCCGATCGCATTTTTCGACGTAGGCGCCGAACGCTGGCATGTGTCGCTCGAGTCGATCGAGCGGTTTCAGAAGGAAGGCGACTGGACCTTGTGTATCCGCGATGCGCGGGACCAGCGCATCGTCTCATGCACCTTCAGTCTCGCCTATCTCGGCGGTAAAGTGCGGCGGCCACGTCTTTGCATCGGCTCCGTGCAGGGTCCGGACAATTCGATCAACGGCCGTGAGCTGTTTCGCGCGCTCACCAAACGGTGGTATGGACTGCGGCCGAAAGTGCTGGTGATTTACCTTGCACAATGTGTCGCCGCGGCGCTCGATGCGCGGGGCATCTTCATCGTTTCGAAGCAGGCGCACATCTATGCGAACTGGCGCTATTGCCTGAGAAAGCGCCGCGTGGCCGCCGACTACGATCGACTGTCGATCGAGTGCGGAGCACTCGCACGCTGGAATGGCTGGTTCGTCCTCGCGCCGCCGGCGCGCTATCTGGCCGAACGCCAGGGCGACAGCACCGGCAACGCAACCCGCAGCAAGCGCTATGCATTGCGAAGCGCACTCGCCGCGCAGATTCGTCGCAGCGTCGCGGCGAGCAAGACGCATTGACACTGCATGCCTCGCGTTGTTGCTTGAATCCATTGCGATTTTTTTATTGACAAGACATGCGGCAAAACGGCACACTCATTCGCATGTTGACACACATCTGCGCCGCCTTCGCGGTTAAAAACCCAACAATGCATGCCATGATCGGCAGGCATTTGGGAGCATGTGCGCGTTAGCAGTCTGAATCTGCAAAACAAGACCCAAAGGCCCCGCCGGTAACGGAAGGGGCCTTTTGTTTTGTGGGCGCCTCCGTCCGCCGGCTCGATGACGGAGAGCAAGATGGATCAGGCAAGCCCGCAGTGCATGGATGACGACTCAAGTCTGTCTGCATATCAACAGGACGAGCGTCTGCCAAAGGTAGTCGTGCATTTTTCCGTAGTGCCAGGCGCAACGCTGACATGGCGTGTCGATGCCGACAGCACGCTCCGCGTGCAAGGCGCGCGCCTATGGCTCACGCGCGTCAACTCGCCTTACGATCACTGGCTCGACCCGGACAACGAGTTCCGGCTGCAACGCGGCGAACGCGTATGGCTCAGCACGGATAGCGAACGCACCGCACACGTGTCGTTGAGCTACGCGCTGCCCATCAGACCTGGCCTCGTCAGGCGTTGGCTGGGACGGCTCGCATGGTTGGGCCTGGAGGCACCGGCGGTCCGGTAGCGTGCGCCGGCGCGACTCGATGACCGAGCTTTCCTTTCGTACCGCGGAAAAGCAAACACCCCTGCAGTGAGGGGTGTTTGCCGGTCAGCCATGCCTGCTCCGGGGAGCCAGTTAAGCCATGTTGCACGGCTGCGTCGTACTGTTTGAACGCGCGCCGCTTACTGGCGTGGCACTTACCGCGCTCCCTGTTGCGGCGTCACCTGCACGGCCGCTGCTGAAACGAAAACCGCGTGAATCGTATCGCCGACCTTGACGCCCTTCAGATCGACGTCCGGGCCGACTTCGAGCGTTTGCGTCTGATACGCGCCGCGCAGTGTAACGAGGCGCTTCTTGTGATCGATCTTCTGCACGGTGGCGAGCACTTCGACCTGGCGCGCGGATTCAAAACCACCCGAGGCCGGCGCATATACCTGTGTATCGACGCGCGCACGAATACCCTTATCCTTGCCGGTAACCTTGTCGGCCTTCACCAGCAACGCATTCTTGTACAGTACATCCACCCGATCGCCGATCTTCAATTGATCGAAGCCGGCGACTTGCTGGCTCACGAGCACGACCACCGCATTGCCGCCCGGCCCTTTGAGCGTGAGCGTGCGGCTGCCCGCATCGATACCGACGATCTCCGCCTTCACATGCACCGGTTGCACTGCGCTGACGATGCCCTGTGCGGCACTGGCCATTGCATCTTGCGCCCACACCGGTTGCGCCGCGGCGAAAGCCGCTACCACCAACGCTGCTCCAATCGTCGCTGCTTTCATCTACGCTCTCCTCGAGAAATTGTCCGATCTGGCGTTACGGCGATCTGAAACCACAGGATGCCGATTAACGCCGTGAATGCACACATCCATACATCTTCAGGATGTCGCTTATTAAAGCGGGGTACGGCGCAACGATTGTACATGCCTTACAAGAAGCTACGATTGTTTATATTGTGATTTTCAAATCAGCGCACGGCATGACGCGAAGTGCCGCGGTGCGGCGTCGCAGCGGCATCTTGCCAGTTGACAGCACCGCTTTAACCTTCTCGGCCATCTATACACGGCGTCAATACGTAATATGCGAAAAGCATTAAATACATACTGCATGACAGCTCGATTACTCATTATTATTTTCATCGACGGCATTCGCTGCAATGAAATCGAAAACCGTCATTAACACCGATTAAACACAAACTCAATAGTCGGTGAATTCATGCACTGCGCACAAATAAAACAGCCCCATCGCCTGAGCGAGGGGGCTGTTCATCATGCGGCTACAGGCGCGCTACATACGCGGCTTCAACACCAACGACGCTGCGGCGCTTCCCTGCACAAACCGCAAACCATTACACCCGCTCAATAGCGATCGCGATGCCTTGACCGACGCCGATACACATCGTGCACAGCGCAAAACGGCCTTGCGTGCGGTGCAGTTGATACATCGCGGTGGTCACCAG
>NZ_DASRSY010000438.1:0-4294 GCF_035656215.1 Paraburkholderia sp. | reverse complement strand
CGGGCGTCGAATCGGCCAGCAGCGTGAGCTGATACTGCGCGTTCGATTGCCGGCCGCCGACGCGAATGTCCTGCACCGCCTGCAGGAAGGTCCGCGCGCCGGCCACGTCGCCGAGCGGAGCGCGCAGTTGCTGGATCACCTGGTCGGCGGATAGCTTGCGCTCGCTCTTCGGTTTCAGCGAAACGAACATGAAACCGGAGTTGGTCTGCCGGCCGCCGGTGAAGCCTGCCACGCTGTCCACCGCGGGGTTCTTGCCGACGATTTCCATCATCTCCGAGAACTTGCCCTTCATCGCCTGGAACGACGTGCTCTGGTCAGCCTGAATGCCGCCGATCAGCCGGCCCGTGTCCTGCTGCGGAAAAAAGCCCTTCGGCACGATGATGTACAACCCGATGTTCAGTCCGATGGTCGCGATCAGAATCATCACGATCAGACGCGGATGCAGCAGCGCCCAGCCGAGGGTGCGTTCATAACCGCGATGCATCGCCGTGAAGCCGCGTTCGAGCCAGAGGCCGAAACGTCCTTCTTCCTTTTTCTCATGCGGCTCGCGCAGGAGGCGCGAACACATCATCGGCGTCAAGGTCAGCGAGACGAGCAACGACACGCCGATCGCCAGCGACAGCGTCAGCGCGAACTCGCGGAACAGCCGCCCGACGATGCCGCCCATCAGCAGAATCGGCAGGAACACGGCCACCAGCGAGATACTGATGGATAGAACCGTGAAGCCGACTTCGCGCGCGCCGAGGAACGCGGCCTTCATGCGCGGCACGCCATTCTCGATATGCCGTGAGATGTTCTCCAGCACCACGATCGCGTCGTCGACCACGAAACCGGTGGCGATCGTCAACGCCATCAGCGACAGGTTGTCGATCGAGAAGTTGAGCATATACATCGCGCCGAACGTGCCGATGATCGAGATCGGCACGGCGACGCTCGGAATCAGCGTGGCGCGCCAGTTGCGCAGGAACAGGAACACCACCATCGTGACCAGTGCGACTGCGACGATCAACGTGCGCTCTGTGTCTTTCAGCGACGCGCGGATCGTCGTGGAGCGGTCGGCGGCCGGTGCGATGTCGACGTCGGCGGGCAGCGACGCGTGCAACTGCGGCAGCATCGCCATCACGCGGTCGATGGTGTCGATGATGTTCGCGCCGGGCTGGCGGTACAGAATCACCAGCACGGAACGCTTGCCGTTAAAGAGCCCCAGGTTGCGTAGATCTTCGACCGAATCGACCACTTCCGACACGTCGGACAGCTTCACCGCCGAGCCATTGCGGTACGCGATGACCAGATCTTTGTACTGTGCAGCCTTGCTCGCCTGGTCGTTGGTGTAAATCTGCACACGATTCGGGCCGAACTCGATCGAGCCCTTCGGGCTGTTCGCGTTGGCCGCGGCGAGCGCCGCGCGCACGTCTTCGAGGCCGATACCGTAGTGGGACAGGGCATGCGGTTCCAGTTCGACACGCACCGCCGGATTGGCCGACCCGCTCACATCCACTTCGCCCACGCCGTCTACCTGCGACAGCGACTGCTGCAACACGGTGGCCGCCGAATCGTACAACTGGCCAGCAGGCAGCGTCTTCGACGTGAGCGCCAGAATCAGGATCGGCGCGTCGGCCGGATTCACCTTGTGGTACGTCGGGTTGCTGCGCAGGCTCGCCGGCAGATCGGCGCGCGCGGCGTTGATGGCCGCTTGCACGTCGCGCGCGGCGCCGTTGATGTCGCGGTTCAGGCCGAACTGCATCGTAATGCGCGTCGAGCCGACCGAGCTCTGCGAGGTCATCTCGGTCACGTCAGCGATCGAACCGAGATGCCGTTCGAGCGGGCTCGCGACGCTGGTGGCGACCGTGTCCGGGCTCGCGCCCGGCAGCGATGCCTGTACCGAAATGGTCGGGAAGTCGACTTGCGGCAGCGGCGCGACCGGTAGTTTGGTGAACGCGAAAATACCGGCTAGCGCGATGCCAATCGCCAACAGCGTGGTGGCGACCGGGCGGGAAATAAACGGACGCGACAGGTTCATCGCTCAGTTCCCTGCATCGGTGGCGGGCGGCGTCGCGCCTTTGGAAGAATCGCCGCGATTGAAGCGCTCACGTGCACGACGGGCGAGTGAGTCGAAGCCGAGATAGATCACTGGCGTGGTAAACAGCGTCAGCAACTGACTGACGATCAACCCGCCCGCAATCGCGATACCGAGCGGGCGGCGCAACTCCGAGCCCGCGCCGGTGCCGAGCATCAGCGGCAGTGCGCCGAGCAGGGCGGCGAGTGTAGTCATCAGGATCGGGCGGAAACGCAGCAGACATGCCTGATAGATGGCCTCGCGCGGCGGCTTGCCTTCCTCGCGTTCCGCGTAGAGCGCGAAGTCGATCATCATGATGGCGTTCTTCTTCACGATACCGATCAGCAGCACGATACCGATGATGCCGATGATGTCCAGATCGTGCCCGGTGATCAGCAGCGCGAGCAAGGCGCCGAGGCCGGCCGACGGCAGCGTCGACAGAATCGTGATCGGGTGAATGAAGCTTTCGTACAGCACGCCGAGCACGATATACATCGTGACGATTGCCGCCAGGATCAGGAACAGTTCGTTCGACAACGACGCCTGGAACGCCAGCGCCGCGCCCTGGAAGCGCGTCTGGAACGACGCCGGCAGCCCGACATCCTTCTCCGCCTGAGCGATCGCCTTCACCGCCGCGCCAAGCGACGAACCGGGCGCGAGATTGAACGAAACGGTCGTGGCCGGGAACTGGCTCAAATGCGTGACCAGCAGTGGCGCGGGCTTCTCGATGAACTTCGCGATCGACGACAGCGGCACCTGGCCGCCCGACGAAGTGGAAGAGGGCAGATAGATCGAGTTCAGCGACTCGGTGTAATGCTGCATCTGCGGCTGCGCTTCCAGAATCACGCGGTACTGGTTCGACTGCGTGAAGATGGTCGAGATGATGCGCTGGCCGAAGGCGTCGTAGAGCGCGCTGTCGACGGTGGCGGGCGTGATGCCGTAGCGCGACGCCGTAGCCCGGTCGATTTCAATGTAGACCGACTGGCCGTTGTCCTGCAAGTCGGTAGCCACGTCCGCCAGTTCCGGCGACTGCTTCAGCCGCTCGACCAGCTTCGGTACCCACGTGGTGAATTCACTGATGTTCGGGTCGGTCAGCATGAACTGATACTGCGTCGGGCTGACCGTGGAATCGATCGTCAGATCCTGCACCGGCTGCATATAGAGCGACGCGCCCGGAATATGCGCGACGTCCTGCTGCAACTGGCGGATCACGTCGCTCGCGGTGTTGCTGCGGTCGTCGCGCGGCTTCAGGTTGATCAGCATGCGGCCGCTGTTCAACGTGATATTGCTGCCGTCCACGCCAATGAACGAGGTGAGGCTTTCCACGTCCGGGTTCTTCAGGATCTGAGCGGCGAGCTCCTGCTGACGCTCGGCCATCGACGCATACGACACCGACTGCGGCGCCTGCGTGATTGCCTGGATCACACCGGTGTCCTGCACCGGGAAGAAGCCCTTCGGAATGAACACGTACAGCGCACCGGTCAGCACGAGCGTGAGCAGCGCGACGACCAGGGTGGAGCGTTGCCGGTTCAGCACCCACGTGAGCGCGACGGCATAACGGGCGATCACCCAGTCGATAGACTTGTGAGCCTTCGCTTCGAAGCGGTGACTTTCGTGTGGCGGCGTGTGGCGCAGGAGCTTTGCGCACATCATCGGCACGAGCGTGAGCGAGACGATCGCCGAGATCACGATGGTCACGGCCAGCGTGATCGCGAATTCATGGAACAGGCGCCCGACCACGTCGCCCATGAAGAGCAGCGGAATCAGCACGGCGATCAGCGAAACCGTCAACGAAATGATCGTGAAGCCGATCTGTTTCGAGCCCTTCAGCGCGGCTTCCAGTGGCGACTCGCCATCTTCGATATAACGCGCGATGTTCTCGATCATCACGATGGCGTCGTCGACCACGAAGCCGGTCGCGATGGTCAACGCCATCAGCGATAAGTTATCTAGCGAGAAACCGCACAGATACATCACGGCAAGCGTGCCGATCAGCGACAGCGGCACCGACAGGCTAGGAATGATGGTTGCGTAGACGTTGGCGAGGAACAGATACATCACCAGCACCACCAGCACGACCGACATCAGCAATTCGAACTGCACGTCGCGCACGGAAGCGCGGATCGTGGTGGTGCGGTCGGTGACGATCTCCACGTCGAGCGCGGCGGGCAGCGACTGTTGCAGTTGCGGCAGCAGCGCCTTGATGCTGTCGACCACCTTGATCACGTTCGCGCCCGG
>NZ_DASRSY010000437.1:0-26653 GCF_035656215.1 Paraburkholderia sp. | reverse complement strand
CACCCAGAAGAAGACCTGGAAGATCTTCGCCCAATAAGGCGGCTTCTCCTGGGACAATCCGCTACACTGCCATGCCGTGTTCCGGCGGGCGGCGATTGCCGCCTGCTGGCCGGCTCACGCCGTGTAGCGGCAAGTCTTTAGTCAACCTGAAGGTGGGACAGGCTGATGAATCACGAAGTTCTGGCCATTCGCCATGTGCACTTCGAGGATCTGGGCAGTCTTGAACTGGAACTCGGCGAACGGGGTCGCCCGGTGCGCTATCTCGATGTCGGCTTTGCCCGTATCGAAGCGCCGGACCCAGTTGCCGCATCGCTCATGGTCGTACTCGGCGGTCCGATCAGTGCAACCGACGACGCGCTTTACCCGACGCTCGTTCCGTTGCTCTCCCTGCTCGAAAAGCGTATTGCCGCTGGTTTGCCGACCCTCGGCATCTGCCTCGGCGCGCAATTGATCGCACGTGCGCTTGGTGCTCGCGTCTATCCCGCAGGCCATACCGAACTCGGCTGGACACCGCTTACGCTCACCGATGCAGGCCGTGCATCGCCAGTGCGTCATCTGGACGGCGCGCACACGTCGATGCTGCATTGGCACGGCGACACCTTCGATCTGCCTGACAACGCTACACGCCTCGCTTCGACCCCTGCGTGCGAAAACCAGGCGTTCGCCTGGGGCGGTCATGTGCTGGGTCTGCAATGTCATCCGGAGATTCGCGCTGACCGTTTCGAACCCTGGCTGATCGGCAACGCCGGTGAGATTGCCGGCCACGGTATCGATGCGCGTCAGTTACGGGCCGAGACCGCGCAGTTCGGTCCTGCACTGGAAGCCGCCGCGCGCCGGATGTTCGGCGAGTGGCTCGATCAGGTCGAACCGAAACCCTGATCTGCACGCGCCTGCAGACAATCACCTGCGGTGCTATGCTCGTCCGCTCTCGGGTTTTTACTGGGCGTAATCCATGAGCGCGCTTTTTTCCCCGCTCACGCTGCGTAGCGTGACGCTTCCCAACCGTATCGTCGTGTCCCCGATGTGCCAGTATTCCGCCGAACGTGGCGAGGCTACGGCGTGGCACATGATCCATCTTGGCAGTCTCGCGTTAGCCGGCGCCGGCATGTTGTGCATCGAAGCGACCTCTGTCGAACCGGATGGCCGCATCACGCCGGGCGATCTCGGACTGTGGGACGACGCCACCGAAGCCGCACTCGTGCCGGTCCTGGCCGCGATTCGCAAGCATTCGCACGTTCGTGTGGCGATGCAGTTGTCGCATGCAGGACGCAAGGCGTCGAGTCAGACGCCTTGGGAAGGCGGTCAGCTGATTCCGGTTTCGCAAGGCGGCTGGCTGCCGCATGCGCCGTCGGCGTTGCCGCACAAAGCTGGCGAAGAGCCGCCTTTGGCCCTGGATACGCCCGCATTGAACCGGATTCGCGAAGCGTTCGCGGCTTCCGCGCGTCGCGCCGCTCGCCTTGGCATCGATGCACTGGAAGTGCACGCAGCACACGGCTATCTGCTGCATCAGTTCCTGTCACCGGTCGCCAATCAACGCAGCGACGACTACGGCGGTTCGCTCGAAAACCGCATGCGCTTTCCGCTCGAAATCTTCGATATCGTGCGCGCCGCGTTTCCTGCCGACAAACCGGTTGGCGTGCGTGTCTCGGCGACCGACTGGGTCGAAGGCGGCTGGACGCTTGAGGACACGATCACGTTCGCGCAGGAGTTGAAAAAGCGCGGCTGCGACTGGATCGACGTGTCGTCCGGCGGTGTCTCGCCGTTGCAAAGGATTCCGCTTGAGCCGGGCTATCAGATTCCGTTCGCGAGGGCCGTCAAACAGGCAACCGGCCTCGTTACCATCGGCGTGGGCCTGATTACCGATCCGCTGCATGCCGAACAGCTCATCGAAGCGGGTGATGCCGACCTGATCGCGCTGGCCCGCGCGTTGCTGTACAACCCGCGTTGGCCGTGGCATGCCGCGGCGCAACTCGGCGCGACGGTCGAAGCGCCGCCGCAGTACTGGCGTTCACAACCGCGCGAGCAAAAGGCACTCTTCGGCGAGATTTCATTCGGACAACGGTGAACTTGCCAGTGAGTCCTGTGCGCGCACGTCTTTTTGACGGTTGAACGAAGCCGTCTTGAGCGTGTAGGATGCCGGATGTGGCGCATGAGCGTCGCAAGTAGACGCGGCGCTCGCAAAGCGCCGCGTTTGCTATCCGCGTCAGAAAAAGCAGCGCGTTACACGCGGGCATTTCTGGCGGCTGCCGGATCTTCACCCCCAGTTCTTCACAAGGATTCATTCAATGAGTTCACGCAGGATCGCCGTGCGCCGTTCGGGTGTGCACGGCAAAGGCGTGTTTGCCATCGAGCCGATTGCGGCCGGCGAGCGGCTGATCGAATACAAGGGTGAGCGGATCTCCTGGAAAGAAGCGTTGCGTCGTCATCCGCACAATCCGGACGAACCGAATCACACATTCTATTTCGCGCTCGACAGCGGCAAGGTGATCGACGGCAAAGTGGACGGCAACAGCGCGCGCTGGATCAACCATTCATGCGCGCCGAACTGCGAAGCCGAAGAGATCGACGGGCACGTGTACGTGCACGCCCTGCGCGATATCGCCGAAGGTGAGGAAGTCTTTTACGACTATGGCCTCGTCATCGACGAGCGCCAGACCAGGAAGCTCAAGAAGGAATACGAATGCCGTTGCGGCGCGCGCAAGTGCCGCGGCACGATGCTGGCTCCGCCGGAGAAAGAGAAGGGGAAGGGCGCTTCCGGGTCTGACAAGACGGTGAAGAAGGCGAAAAAAGCGAAGAAGAAATGAAGCAGGCTGCCTGAGTTGAACATAAGCGAACTCAAGGCAGCCCGTGGCGGGGCATTGAGCGACCGCGGCGTCACATATCGATCGGCGCCGAGTGCGCCGATTTTTTTGCCGGGCGCAGCACCTCGGGACCGACGTCGTACTGAACGCTGCTCGGCACCAGCGGAATACGCACGATAAAGCGCGCACCGCCTTCCGGCGCATCTTCGTAATGCACGCTGCCGTGATGCAGCACCATGATGTCGTGAACGATCGCGAGACCGAGACCTGCACCGCTGTCCACACCGGCGTCGGTCTGACCGTCGCCGCGAAAGAACCGTTTGAACAGATCGGCTTGCTGCGTGGGCGGCACGCCCGGCCCATTGTCTTCGACGATGATCTCGGCCATGCGCAGATCGTCGATCACGGTTTGCGACACCGTCACGGTGATGCGACCGCCATCGAAGCGCGACGGCGGCACGTACTTGAGCGCGTTATCCAGCAGATTGGCGATCACTTCGTGCAGCAGCACCGGATTGCCGCGCGCCATCAGCGGGTGATTGTTGGCGGGGTCGTCGAGACGCTGGAAGCCGAGGTCGACGTGGAAAGTCAACGCACGCGGCACCCATTCCGCACCCGTATCGAAAGCGAGTGCGGACATATCCACGTTGACGAAACGTGCCGCCTGTTCGCCCGGCTCCGCGCGGGCAAGCGAAAGCAACTGGTTCGACAGCCGCACGGCGCGATCGGCCGCTGCGCGCAGCTCACGGACCGCGGCAAGCGTTTGCTGCGGGTCACGCGCGACCGCTGCCTGTTCGGCATGCAGTTTGACGGCGGTGAGCGGGGTGCGCAGCTGATGCGCGGCGTCAGCGATAAATTTGCGCTGGCCGTCGAGCGCGGTTTTCAGACGACCGAGCAGTGCGTTCAGCGCGCCGGTGAGCGGCCGGATTTCAACCGGCACATAGGTTTCGTCCACCGGCTCGAGCGACGTGTGGGTTTGCCGGTTCAGCGAGTCAGCGAGATCGGTCAGTGGATTGAGCTGCTGGTTGACCACGCGCCACACGATCACCCAGCCCGCCAGCAGCAGCAACAGCAGCGGCATCATGATCGCGACCAGAAACTCGGCGGCGATGCGAAAACGGTGATGGACCGGCTGACCCACTTCGACGACGATTGGATTGCCGCTCGGCTGATCGACGCGCACCTGTGCCACGCGTACCGTCACGCCTTCGTGTTGGGTTTCAAAGACGTACGCATAGTGCATACGCCGTACGCTGGTGCCTTGCAGCGGCAGATTGTGGTCGCCGGCGATTTCGGTTTCGCCATTGCTGATTCGATAGACGAGTTGCTCGACCGGATCGGAGAACATGGCCTGCGCGAGTGGCGGCACCGTGACGCGCGCATTCGGCCCGGCAATCTGGATCTGTTTGGAGATTGCGGCGGCGAGATCGGCGAGCGACCGGTCGACCACATGCTGCGTGTACTGCCATGCCAGCCAGTAAGCGATCAGGCCGCTCATCAGCGCGAGCAGCGAAAGGGGGGCAGCGAGACGCCGCAGCAGCGTGCGGCGCAGACTATTGGCGGCCGGCTGGGGCATATGATCGAACGCGCGGGAAAGAGGCAACGGCGTAAAGCGCCGTGGCGCCGTGAAAATTCGCCGGGTGCCGGCGAATTGCGCACCGAGTGCGCGGCGCCGGCCCGGCGCCGTCAGGCCGCAATACAGATTGCGGCCCTTGCGACGATTATGCGGCCTGGCGGATTTCCTGCAACAGATAACCGAAGCCGCGCACCGTGACGATTTCGACACGGCAGTTTTCGAGCTTTTTACGCACCCGGTGCACATAGACTTCGATCGCGGTGTCGCCGAGATCGCCGCCGAAGTGCGTCAGGTGGTCTTGCAGCTGGGCCTTGCTCACTACACGGCCGTGGCGCAGCAGCAGCATTTCGAGCACCGCGAATTCGCGCGGCGACAGTTCGAGCGGCTTGTCGTCGTTGAAAATGCGGCGATCGACGCCCGACAGACGCACACCACCCAGCGACACTTCCGGACGCGGCATATCGCCGTGCGGGCCGCTGCGGCGCATCACGGCGCGAATGCGCGCTTCGAGTTCGGTGGGTTCGAACGGCTTTAGCATGTAGTCGTCCGCGCCGGAATTCAGGCCTTGTACGCGGTCGTTCAACTCGTCGCGCGCGGTGAGGATGATCACCGGCGTATGACGATTGCTCTGACGGAAGCGCGCGAGCAGCGTCATGCCGTCGATACCGGGCAGGCCCAGATCGAGGATCACCAGTTCATGGCGGTTTTGGGTAAGGGCCTGTTCGGCGAAAATGCCGTCATGGACCATGTCGACGGTGAAGCCGGCTTGTTCGAGACTACTTTGGATGCCGCGTGCGATGGGGCGGTCATCTTCGATCAGAAGGAGTCGCATGGATTTCGCTCAAGTACAATGGTTTTAGGCGTTTGGGCAAGCGGTTCGCCGGGGCGCCTGCTGCACAGGTAACGTGCGGCGTGGCCGTGCCGAACTGGCACAAAGCGGCCACGAAGCAGCTATCGAGCAGCCATGAAGTAGCCATAAAGCGGCCACCGAGCAATCACGAAGTCATGTCCGAGATAACGATTCACGAACTGGAAGCCGCGATCAACTTCTGGCGCGCCCGCTCACCTTCGAGCGGCGACGAACTCGTTCTGTGCAAGGAGGCAAGCGCGCTCTCCAAGCCGTATGCGCTGATGATTGTACAGCGTCAGCACACGCTATCGCCGGATCGTTTAGACGGGATTGCAAGGCTTGCGTGGGATTCTTACGTGCGCCTTAATAATAGCCTGTAGAACTGAAGGTTTGAGCGCCAGATTGCCTGCATTGCCCTTTCATTGCCGCCAGATTGTTCGATCCAGGGTGCGTCAAGGCACCTGATCGTCTGTATCAAGCAGTAATACTGTCGATAAATCGAGCCAGTTTGATGTCCCGCTCAGTTAAGCCATTGGCTTCGTGCGTCGACAGTGTGATCTCCACCTTGTTGTACACGTTGAACCATTCCGGGTGGTGGTCCATCTCCTGCGCCTTGATCGCCACACGCGTCATGAAGCCGAATGCTTCGTTGAAGTCGGCGAATTTGAAGTGGCGCTGGATCGCGTCGCGGCCCGCCACGGCTTGCCAGCCGTGCAGTTCCGCAACCTGCGTGGCGCGTTCTTCGGAAGTCAGTTTGTTAATCATGGTGCTACCTCGTTGATCTGAACAGGCGCGCCGGTGGGCGTGCGCATCCGCTATTTTTTCACGGATGCCATCAGCCTGCTGTCGGCCTGTTCAGGCTGTGTTGTCAGATATCGCCGTCGGCTTGCCAGCCCTCCCGCGAGCCGCGCGTGATGACGCGATCGTGGTCGAGCACGTCGCCGGCCGCGGATGTCGGTTCCGCAGCCAGCTTTGCCAGCAGCGGCGCGAAATCGGTTTGCGCGACGCCGAACAATTGCGCAAAGTCGTCGATCACGAAGTAGGTTTTCTGGAACGTGTCGATGCGGTAGCGCGTGCGCATCACGCGTTCGAGATCGAAGCCGAGCCGGTTCGGCGCCGCGCTTTGCTGACTGTAAAGCGTCTCGCCTTTACTCGACACGATGCCCGCGCCGTAGATCTTCACGCCGTTGGGACTCGCCGCGTCGCGGATCAGGCCGAACTCGACTGTGTACCAATAGAGCCGCGCGAGCAGCGGCAAGGCACCAGCATCATTGGCGGCGAGCGCGGCGCGGCCGTACGCGTGCATATAGTCCGCGAACACGGGATTGATCAGCAGCGGTACGTGACCGAACAGATCGTGAAAACAGTCCGGCTCCTGCAGATAATCGATCTGGTCCGGACGGCGCATCCACCATGTCACAGGAAAGCGGCGGTTCGCCAGATGCTCGAAGAACACCTGGTCGGGCACGAGTCCGGGCACGGCGACGATTTGCCAGCCCGTTGCGGGCGTCAGTTTCGCGTTGATTTCGTCGAAGGAGGGCACGCGGTCGGGTGGCATGCCGATACGGTCGACGCCTGCCAGAAATTCATCGCACACGCGGCCCTTGAGTAACGCGGTCTGGCGTGCATAAAGCTGTTGCCACACAGCGTGGTCGACTGCGCCATATCGTTCGGTCGGCTGGTCGATCGTGAAATCGGCGCGGGTTTCGAGGCCGGCGTCGAATTGCTCTTTGAGTTTGGCGGTGTTGGCTGTGGACATATTGCTGCGCGCTCTACGGTGTCTGCGAGTTGAAACGGTGATGCAAGTGTAGAGCGGCAGGCGTGCGGAAAGGGCGCAATGATGGCGTTGCGGCGTATCAATATGCAATAATCGTGCATCAATGTCAGATTTAATGCGGATATCGATCATGCTAGAACTCGATCACTTCGATCTCGCGCTGCTGGACGTTCTTCAGCGCTTCGGCCGGGCCACGCATCAGCAACTGGCTGAGCAGGTGCCGCTGTCACCGTCGCAGATTGGACGGCGCTTGCAGCGGTTGGAGCAGGTCGGTGTGGTGGACGGTTATCGTGTCGTGCTGCGGCCGGAAAAACTCGGACTTGGCGTAACGGCTTTTACCAGTCTGAAGTTGAAGCACCACGGCGATTCGATCATCGAGCAATTCCAGCAACAGATCGAGGTGCTACCGGAAGTACTGGAATGTCACGCTGTGGTCGGCGACGCCGATTATTTGCTGCGCATCGTCGCGCCCGATCTGAATTATCTCTCGACGTTCGTGATGAAGAAGTTGATGCGTGTGCCGGGCGTCGACAGCGTGCGCTCCAATATCGTGTTGACCACGTTCAAGCGCAATGGACCGTTGCCACTCGGCCATTTGTCGCCGGGGGCGGCCGCCGCTTGATGCGGCGCCTTCCTGGCCTTTCTGGTGTTCGAGGTTTTTAGGGTCGCCGTTCCAGGATTGATGTCGCCGCGACCCGTGATGCTTAAGTTTTACGCAGCCTGCTTCGGTTCGCTGTCCGGGCTCAGCAAATCGACGTAAGCCACCGCCACCAGATCCGATTCCGGCACGCCGAGGGTCGCGAACATCGCGTGTGCTTCGGCGTGACCGCTTTCTTCGTCGTCGTCCTGAGCCAGCAGGACTTCGAGCTCGACGAAGTCGCCGAGACCATCGACCCGATCCAGATGAATCCGCGTACGGCCCGTCAGATAGACGTGACGTTCCTTCGTGACGATGCCACGCGTGGTCAGCGCCGTGGCGAGCAGCGCGTGCATCGCTTCAGGGTTCGTCACCGGGCTGCGCGTGTAGTACGACGCCTTCGGGCCGTCGCGGTCGTCGCGCTGATAGAAAATCAGTTCGGCCGGCGTGCCGTCGTCGAACTGGCGCAGCTTCAGGCGGCCACGCGGCACGTCGTAGAAAAAGTCCTGCTGGCGAAAGATCAGTGGCGCGTCCGGTGCGAGCTTCGCGGCGCGTTCGCGCAGTTGTTCGAAATGCTTGGCGCGGGCTTTGATTTCAATGTTGCGTGCCATGTCAGGCTCCTGTCGAAGGATGGCGTGGTCGGCAGCTTCCGGTGTTGCCGGGGCGAAGCTGCCGGGAAGGACAAAGTCAGACGGAAAAAACGACGCGGGGCCGGCGCGTGAGCGCGAACCCCCAATCTAACAAAAAGCGCGTGACAGCGTCGTTTCAGATGAGGGGATCGAAGAGGACGGCCTGCCAATGTGACTTGCGAGAGCTACTAGCGCTGACCAGCAACGCATGGCGATCGGCGACCGCGATCGGCAGGGACCGCTAGGGATGTTGCCCTGATGAGGCAGTCAGTGAGATACCTATCGGCCGGCCCGAACGCTACCCGGCTGTCATGAGAGTGGCTCATATCGCTCTCGTTTTGCCCCTAGGTGCGTCTTCATGCCGCACTCATGTCGCCCATTGCTGCTCGATCAGCTTCAACGCGGCGGCGATCGTCGGTTCATCCTTGCGTTGCGCCAGCGTGATAAAGCTGAGCTGGGTCGGCACGGTGACGCCTTCGACGATGGTCAACGCGTGCGCATGAGCTTCGGCGATCGCGGTGGCGTCGCGCGCGAGCGTTAGACCGACGCCTGACTTGACCAGATCGAGCATCGACGGCTCCTGATCCACTTCGGCCACCTTAACCGGTTTTACGCCGGCCTCACCAAAGCAGCGCGTCAACAATCTGTTGTGCGCGGACGCGGGTGGCGTCCAGATCCACGGTAATGCGGCGAGCGAACGCCAGTCGCGCGCGCCTTTCACGCGATCTTTCCAGCCCGCCGGGGCCAGCACGCGGTACTGGAAATGCGTGAGCGTGACGGCGTGAAAGGCAGCGCCGTCGCGGGTATCGTCATCAGACGGCAGGCCGATGTAGTAGCCCACATCCAGTTCCCCCGCGCGAACCTGCTCCAGCACCCAGCCCGACATACCGTGGCGCAAGGCTGTTTCGATGTGCGGCCAGGTTTCCACCAGTTGCTTGAGAAAGCCGCCCAGGCGCAGAAAAGCCGGGTCGAGAATCGTGCCGATCCGCAATCGGCCGCGCACTTCGTGGCGCAGCGCCGCCGCCGCGCGATGCACGTCGCTCGCGGCGCCCAGCGCACGTTCGGCATGGGGCAGCAGGGCCTGGCCGTCGCGTGTCAGCGAAAGCCCGTGCGAAGTCCGCGTGAACAGCGTCACGCCGAGCGTCTCCTGCAAATGCTTGATTTGCAGGCTGACGGCAGGTTGGGTCAGGTGAAGCTGCACCGCGGCACGCGTGAGGTTGCCCTCGCGTGCGACGGTGACGAACGCCCGTAGCAGAGTCAGATCCATATCCTGATATTAGCCCGGCTTATAGCGCAGTTGAGCATTACTCATTGGATTTGTCACCTCGAAGCGCCGTACGCTTGCGTTTATCACGCCGGTTGCGATGGGCGGAAGACATTCACAGGAAGAGGACAGGAAGATGAGCGAGACATATCAGGACGAGACCGTCCGGAGCGAGGCGAGCGCACGCGTGCTGACCCATTTCATTAACGGCAAGACGATCGACGGCACGAGCGGCCGCTTCGGCGACGTCTTCAATCCCGCGCTTGGCAGCGTGAGCGCGCGCGTGCCGCTGGCGAGCGTCGCTGAAGTAGACGCGGCGGTCGCCGCCGCCCATGCAGCTTTTCCTGCATGGAGCGAAACCGCGCCGATCAAGCGGGCGCGCGTGCTGTTCAAGTTCAAAGAATTGCTCGACCGTCACCATGACGAACTGGCGGAGTTGATTACCCGCGAGCACGGCAAGGTGTTTTCTGATGCGAAGGGCGAGGTGATGCGCGGCATCGAGGTCGTCGAGTTCGCGTGCGGCATTCCGAACCTGCTGAAGACCGATTTCACCGACCAGATCGGCGGCGGCATCGACAACTGGAATTTGCGTCAGGCGCTGGGCGTGGTGGCCGGCATTACGCCGTTCAATTTCCCGATGATGGTGCCGTGCTGGATGTTTCCGGTGGCGATCGCCTGCGGCAACACGTTTGTGTTGAAGCCGTCAGAGCGTGATCCGTCCGCCTCGATTCGATTGGCTGAACTGTTCAAAGAGGCGGGTTTGCCGGATGGCGTGTTCAACGTCGTGCATGGCGACAAGGTGGCGGTCGATGCGTTGCTCGTGCATCCGGAGGTGAGCGCGTTGTCGTTTGTCGGTTCGACGCCGATTGCCGAGTACATCTATACGGAAGGCACGAAGCACGGCAAGCGCGTGCAGGCTTTGGGCGGTGCGAAGAATCACCTGGTGGTGATGCCGGACGCGGATCTCGATCAGGCTGTCGATGCGCTGATCGGCGCGGCGTATGGTTCGGCGGGCGAGCGTTGCATGGCGATTTCGGTGGCTGTTGCAGTGGGGCATATCGCCGACGAACTGATCGAACGGCTGACGCCGCGAGTAAAGAGCCTGAAGATTCTGAACGGCATGGAACCGGAAGCAGAGATGGGGCCGTTGGTGACAGCGGTGCATCGCGAAAAAGTAGCGGGTTACATTGATGCCGGCGTTGCTGCTGGTGCGAAGCTGGTAGTCGATGGGCGTGGCCATCAGGTGGCCGGGCATGAGAAGGGGTTCTTTCTCGGCGGCACGTTGTTCGATGATGTCTCGACCGATATGAAGATTTACCGTGAAGAGATTTTTGGTCCGGTGCTGTGTGTTGTGCGGGTGCCGGATTTTGCTTCTGCGGTTGAGCTGATTAACGCTAACGAGTTTGCTAATGGGGTGGCGTTGCTTACCTCCGATGGCGGTGTGGCTCGGGCTTTTTCGCGGCAGATCCAGATTGGGATGGTGGGGATTAATGTGCCGATTCCTGTGCCGATGGCTTGGCATTCTTTTGGTGGATGGAAGCGGTCTCTTTTTGGTGATCACCATGCCTATGGGGAGGAGGGTGTGCGGTTTTACACTCGCTATAAGAGCATTATGCAGCGGTGGCCGGATAGCATCGGGAAGGGGGCTGAGTTCACTATGCCAGTGGCGAAGTAGGTTTGTTTTTTTGCCTGCGCGGCGCTTGGTTTGTGTGCCTGTGGCGTTGGGGTTTGCTTGATTTGATTTGCCTTTGCGGTGGTTGTTTCTGTGTGCCTGCGGCGTTGGCCTTTTCTTGTTTTGTTATTGGTTTATTAGCGTTCGCCCCTGTGCGGGGCAGGCACTTACTTTCTTTGCCGCCGCAAAGAAAGATAAGCAAAGAAAGCGGCTCACCCCGCTAGCTCATAAGCGGCTCCCTTGGCTTGGAGGGGGCAGTGGTGCATCTGGAATCCGTGCCCTCGCACATTCGGCGTAAGTGACAAAGGAGTCGTCGGCTCCCACTTCGCACTGCGTGCGTCGCGGATGGGTCTGCATGGGAAATCCCGGGCTCCGTTGAGGCGCGGTGGGGCCATCGGCTTCGCCTCGGCGGGGTGCCGAATGGAGCGCGAGTGCGAAAGCGCGGCGGTCGGTTCTATGAAGTGCGCTTCGGCGCGCGCAGCGCCGCCGGAGGTATGACGGCCTTGTCACAGGGGCGGAATGTGCGGGAACACAGATTCCAGATGCACCACTACCGCAACTGCGCGAGGGACCCGCTTAAGAATTAGCGGTGTGAGCTGCTTTCTTTTGCCTACTTTTCTTTGCAGCAGGCAAAGAAAAGTAGGTGCCTGCCCCGCACAGGGGCGACGCTAATAAACCAATAAGAATTCAAGGAAAGGCCAACGCCGTAGGCACACTGAAACGAGCGCCGCGGAGGCAAAAAAGCTTAGGAGACTAAACAAATGAGCAACACCGAAAAAACGCCACTGGCGACCCGCTGCCTGGAAGGCGAATTCGACTACATCATAGTAGGCGCCGGCACGGCAGGTTGCGTGCTGGCCAACCGCCTATCGGAAGATCCAGAAATACAAGTCCTACTGCTAGAAGCCGGCGGCAAAGACGACTACCACTGGATCCACGTGCCGGTAGGCTACCTCTACTGCATTGGCAATCCTCGCACGGATTGGCTCTACAAAACCCAATCAGAACCCGGCCTGAACGGCCGCTCCCTCTCATACCCACGAGGCAGAGTATTAGGCGGCAGCTCATCGATCAACGGCATGATCTACATGCGCGGCCAGCGCGAGGACTACGACGAATGGGCCCGCGTCACCAATGACACCTCCTGGTCATGGAGCGCCGTCCTCCCCATCTTCAAACGCAGCGAAGACCACTACGCCGGCGCGTCTGAATCGCATGGAGCAGGCGGTCCATGGCGCGTTGAAAAGCAACGCCTGAAATGGAAGATCCTCGAAGAGTTTTCACATGCCGCGCAACAAGCCGGCATACCGGCCACCGACGACTTCAATCGCGGAGACAACACCGGTGTCGGTTACTTCGACGTCAATCAGAAACGCGGTATCCGTTGGAACGCGTCGAAAGCATTCTTGCGCCCGGCGCTCAAGCGTCCTAATCTCACCGTCATCACCGGTGCGCACACCCAGCGCGTCGTGTTCGAAGGTCGCCGCTGCACAGGTGTCGAATATCGCGGCGACAACACCGACTATCTCGCCAAAGCCCGTTGTGAAGTGATCCTCAGTTCTGGCGCAGTCAACTCGCCGCAATTGCTCGAACTCTCCGGCATCGGCAATGGTGCAAGTCTGCAGAATCTCGGCATCGAGGTCGTGAGAGATCTGCGCGGCGTCGGTGAAAATCTGCAGGACCATTTGCAATTGCGGATGGCGTATAAAGTCGATGGGGTGCGCACGCTCAATACCGCCTCCGCGCATTGGTGGGGCAAGCTGATGATCGGCATGCAGTACGCGCTGTTTCAAAGCGGCCCCATGTCGATGTCGCCATCGCAACTCGGCGCGTTCGCCAAATCCGATCCGGACGATCGCTCGCTCACGCGCCCCGACCTCGAGTATCACGTGCAGCCGCTCTCGCTCGATCGCTTCGGTGAACCGTTGCATTGCTTCAATGCGTTCACCGCGTCGGTGTGCCAGTTGCGGCCGACCTCGCGCGGCAGCATTCACATCGAATCAGCCGATGCTTCAGCGCCACCATTGATCGCACCGAATTACCTGTCCACCGATTACGACCGGCACGTCGCCGCCAACGCATTGCGTCTCACTCGCCGCATTGCCGCAGCACCGGCGCTCGCGCCCTATCGGCCGCAAGAGATTCTGCCCGGTATCCAGTACCAGACCGAAGAAGAACTTCAGCAGGCTGCGGGTGCCGTCGGTACCACCATCTTTCATCCGGTCGGCACCTGCCGTATGGGCACCGCCGACGATCCTGGCGCGGTAGTCGATAACCGCCTACGGGTTATCGGGGTTGACGGTTTGCGTGTGGTCGATGCGTCGGTCATGCCGTTTATCACCTCGGGCAATACTAATTCGCCGACGCTGATGATCGCCGAACGCGCCAGCGACATGATTCGCGAAGACCGCCGCGCACGCGAGGGCGGCAGCGTTGCGGTTCAGTCGAGCGCTGCGCCGTCCATGTCGGCTGTGTGACACGCAATGTGACAGTGGCAGCCGAGGCGCGCGGGGCGTGCCTCGGACTTCCGCCGGCATGCTTCGAGCAAGATCGAAGCACCGGTCGAGTATCCCTCAGGGCCGTCCCGAGCAAGGGCCAAGTACCACTCGAGCACCCTCGAGCGTGGCTTACGCCTGCCTCAGACAGTCGTCATCCACTAAGTGCAAATCCCGATGAATGCGCTGCATCATTGGCGCGACAATGGCAGCCATGCTGCGTGCCGCCCCATGGATTACCGTCCGGATTGGTGCAGCACGCCACCGAGCGGCACGGGGTGCCCTCGTCGTAAAAGCCGCGCAGCCGTTCGCGCGGAAAATCGTAATGCTTCGCCTTACTCCGTATGGAAGGGAACATGATTCTCGGCGATACGATTCTCGAAACGCGCGGCCTCACCCGGGAGTTCAAAGGCTTTATCGCCGTGAACGGGGTGAACCTGCGCGTGCGTCGTGGCTCGATCCATGCGCTGATCGGCCCCAATGGGGCAGGCAAGACCACCTGCTTTAACCTGCTTACCAAATTCCTCGAACCGACAGCGGGCCAGATCGTCTTCAACGGGATCGACATCACCAATGAACGCCCGGCGCAAATCGCCCGTCGCGGCATCATCCGGTCGTTTCAGATATCGGCGGTTTTTCCGCATCTGACCGCATTACAGAACGTGCGTATTGGCTTGCAGCGGGTGCTCGGCACGGCATTTCACTTCTGGAAGAGCGAACGTACGCTGCACCAACTCGACGATCGCGCGATGGACTTGCTCACCCAGGTCGGACTGACCGATTTCGCGGACGTGCTCACGGTAGAACTGTCCTACGGCCGCAAACGCGCGCTGGAAATCGCCACCACACTCGCGATGGAGCCCGAGTTGATGCTGCTCGACGAGCCGACGCAAGGCATGGGCCATGAAGACGTCGATCGCGTCACCGCCCTGATCAAGAAAGTATCGAGCGGCCGCACGATCCTGATGGTCGAGCACAACATGAACGTGATCGCCGGCATCTCCGACACCATCACCGTGCTGCAACGGGGCGAAGTGCTCGCCGAAGGCAGCTACGCCGAGGTGTCGAAGAACCCGCTCGTGATGCAAGCCTACATGGGCAGCGCAGACGCGGCACTCGCCGGAGCCCACGCATGAATACGATTGCCGAATTGTCGAAGAACCCGCTCGTGATGCAAGCCTATATAGGTAGCGCAGACGCGGCACTCGCCGGAGTCCACGCATGAATACGATTGCCGAGCGCGAAAGCCTTGAAGTAAGTGGCACGGCTGGCGGCGCACCCGCGCTGGAGATTGCGGGGTTGCAGGCGTGGTACGGGGAGTCCCACATTCTGCATGGTGTCGATCTGACGGTGAACCGCGGTGAAGTTGTGACGCTGCTCGGCCGCAACGGCGCGGGCCGTACCACGACGCTGCGCGCGATCATGGGTCTCACCGGACGCCGCACCGGTTCGATCCGCATCGACGGACGCGAAACCATCAACTTGCCCACGCATCGCATCGCTCATTGCGGCATCGGTTATTGCCCAGAAGAGCGTGGGATTTTTTCGAGCCTCTCGTGTGAGGAAAATCTGATGTTGCCGCCGCCCGTCGGCGACAAGGCGCACATGATGTCGCTCGAAGAAATCTATTCGATGTTTCCGAATCTGCAGGAACGCCGCATGAGCCAGGGCACGCGGCTCTCGGGTGGCGAGCAGCAGATGCTGGCCGTCGCGCGCATTCTGCGCACCGGCGCGAGTTTGCTGTTGCTCGACGAAATCTCGGAAGGTCTTGCGCCCGTGATCGTGCAAGCGCTCGCCCGCATGATCATGACCCTCAAGGCACGCGGCTACACGGTCGTGATGGTCGAACAGAATTTCCGCTTTGCCGCGCCACTCGCCGATCGCTTCTACGTAATGGAGCACGGTGCGATCGTGGAGCACTTCGAGGCCGCTGAGCTCGAAAGCAAGATGCCAGTACTGCACGACCTACTGGGCGTATAAAAAGCGTCCTATTGCCTCTGATAACCACAAGTGAAGAAACAAGGAGACAGGAATGAAAAAGAACCCACTCGCGCGGCTTGCCACACTATGTTTCGCAGTTGCCGCCGGCGCCGCGTTGACGATGAGCAGCGCGCAAGCGGCTGACGATGCGGTGAAGATCGGCTTCATCACCGATCTGTCGGGTCTGTACGCGGACATCGACGGCCAGGGCGGCCTCGAAGCGATCCGCATGGCAATCGCCGATTTCGGCGGCAAGGTCAACGGCAAGCCGATTACGCTGGTCTACGCGGATCACCAGAACAAGGCGGATATTGCCTCCTCGCGGGCGCGTGAATGGTTCGACCGTGACGGCGTCGATATGCTGATCGGCGGCACGAATTCGGCGACCGGTCTGGCGATGAACACGGTGGCGGGCGAGAAGCACAAGGTCTACATCAACGTCGGCGCCGGCGCCGACACGCTCACCAACGAGCAATGCACGCCGTACACGATTCACTACGCGTACGACACCACGGCGCTGGCTAACGGCACGGGTTCGGCGGTGACCAAACAGGGCGGCAAGACGTGGTACTTCCTGACGGCTGACTACGCTTTCGGCAAGGCGCTGGAAAAAGCGACTTCAGACGTCGTGAAAGCGAATGGGGGTCAGGTGCTGGGCGCGGTGCGGGCACCGCTGTCGGCCTCGGATTTCTCGTCGTTCCTGTTGCAGGCTCAGGCTTCGAAGGCGCAGATTCTCGGCCTCGCGAATGCTGGCGGCGACACGGTCAACTCGATCAAGGCCGCGAAGGAATTCGGCCTGACCAAGACGATGAAGCTGGCTGCGCTGCTGATGTTCATCGACGACGTGCACAGTCTGGGTCTGGAAACCACGCAAGGTCTCGTGCTGACCGACAGCTGGTACTGGAACAAGGACGCCGCCACGCGTAAGTGGGCGCAGCGCTACTTCGACAAGATGAAGAAGATGCCGTCGAGCCTGCAAGCGGCTGACTACTCGGCGACCATGACCTATCTGAACGCGGTCAAAGCGGTCGGCTCAACCGACACCGACAAGGTGATGGCGCAACTGCGGAAAACGAAGATCGACGACTTCTATGCGAAGGGCTACATCCGTCAGGACGGCAGCATGATCCATGACATGTACCTGATGCAGGTGAAGACGCCGGCCGAATCCAAAGAGCCGTGGGACTACTACAAGATCATGGCGACGATCCCTGGCGAGCAGGCGTTCACGACCAAGGCGCAGACGCGCTGCGCGTTGTGGAAATAAGCGCAGGTTGATAACCAGAAAACCGTCTGTGTGCCCGTCCTGACGGGCGACACAGAACACTTTGATGGTACACAGCCGGGCGGAAACCGTTTCATATACCGCGTGCGATCGGTGAATGGCTCGCCGATCGCACGCCGGCTGGATCGTGCGTAACCGATCTCACCTGGGCGATGGCTTAAGGGATTAAGGCTTCAATGGAAATCTTTGGCGTTCCGCTACCGGCAATGCTGAGCCAGTTGCTGCTGGGGCTCGTGAACGGCTCGTTCTACGCGATTCTGAGCCTGGGTCTGGCTGTGATCTTCGGCTTGCTCAACGTGATCAACTTCGCGCATGGCGCGTTGTTCATGCTCGGCGCGATGCTCGCGTGGATGGGTCTGTCGTATTTCGGTCTGCCGTACTGGGTGATGCTGGTGCTCGCGCCGCTGATCGTCGGCGTGTTCGGCATCGTGATCGAGCGCTCGATGCTACGCTGGCTGTACAAGCTCGATCACCTTTATGGGCTGCTGCTCACCTTTGGACTCACGCTGGTTGTCGAAGGCGTGTTCCGTTCGGCCTATGGTTCCTCCGGCCAGCCGTACGACGTGCCGTCGGCACTTTCTGGCGCGACCAATCTCGGCTTCATGTACCTGCCGAACTATCGCGCGTGGGTGGTGGTGGCGTCGCTCGTGGTCTGCTTCGCGACGTGGTTCGTGATCGAGAAGACGCGCCTCGGCGCGTATCTGCGCGCGGGCACCGAAAACCCGAAGCTGGTCGAGGCGTTCGGCGTCAACGTACCGTTGATGATCACGCTCACGTACGGCTTTGGCGTCGCACTGGCGGCATTCGCCGGGGTGCTCGCCGCGCCTGTGATTCAAGTTTCGCCGTTGATGGGCCAGCCGATGATCATCACCGTGTTCGCGGTGGTTGTGATCGGCGGCATGGGTTCGATCATGGGCTCGATTCTCACCGGCCTGATGCTAGGCGTGATCGAAGGGCTGACGCGCGTGTTTTACCCGGAAGCGTCGGCGACCGTCGTCTTCGTGATTATGGCGCTCGTGTTGCTGGTGCGCCCGGCGGGCCTCTTCGGCAAGGAAAAATGATGCAGAGAAAATTGCTCTACGGTCTGCTGCTGATCGCGCTTCTCGCGGTGCCCGTGCTCGGCATCTATCCGCTATTCGTCATGAAGGTGCTGTGCTTCGCGTTGTTCGCCGCGGCCTTCAATCTGCTGATCGGCTACACGGGCTTGCTCTCGTTCGGTCACGCGATGTTTCTCGCTTCGGCCGGTTACGTTACCGGCTATGCGATGCAGACGCTCGGCTTTTCCCCGGAACTCGGCGTGCTGGCCGGTACTGCTGCGGCGACGCTGCTCGGACTGGTGGTCGGCCTGTTCGCAATCCGCCGGCAGGGCATCTACTTCGCGATGGTGACGCTGGCGCTCGCGCAAATGGTCTACTTCGTGTTCCTGCAGGCGCCGTTTACGCACGGTGAGGACGGTCTGCAAGGCGTGCCGCGCGGCAAGCTGTTCGGCTTGCTGGATCTGTCGTCGGACGTGACGCTGTACTTTGTCGTGCTGGCCTTGATGGTGCTGGCATTCCTGCTGATCGTGCGGATCGTGCATTCACCGTTTGGGCAGGTGCTGGTGGCGATCAAGGAGAACGAGCCGCGCGCCGTGTCGCTCGGTTACGACACCGATCGTTTCAAGCTGCTGGCTTTTATTCTGTCCGCAGGGATCGCCGGTCTGGCGGGCTCGCTCAAGGTGCTGGTGCAAGGCTTCGAGACGCTGAGTGACGCCTACTGGACCATGTCGGGCCTTGTGATCCTGATGACGCTCGTCGGCGGCATGGGCACCCTGTTCGGGCCGCTGCTCGGTGCCGCGCTGATTGTTGCGCTCGAAGACCGGCTCGGTGATATCGGCACGGCGCTGGCTGCGTCGACGGGTGTCGAATGGTTCCGGTCTCTGGGGGAATCGGTGACCATCGTCACGGGCCTGATTTTCATTGCCTGTGTGCTGGCGTTCAGGCGCGGCATTGTCGGTGAGATCGTCGCGCGCGTGCGGCCATTGCGAGCCTGAAGCGGCGCCAGATTTTAAATTGCTTTGGCATCCGATATAATCCGGCGGCCTTGAAGTCGGTTGAGCGGGGTCCTGTATTGTGCGCAATTCGCCCCTGCGACCCAAGCTGCACCAAGCATGCCCCAAATTTGTGCCGCAGTGCACCACTAGGGTAATTGCTAGTTGTAGTCACCCAGGTGCTCGTTTAATCTTCATGCAGTTCTGATGCACCACGAATTTTGCAGGTGGAGAACGAGGAGACAATGAGGCACTCAGTGCCCAGACGAAAGCGCTGTTGGATTGATATCCAACAGCGCTTTTTATTTGTGCTTTTCGTAATTCGCCATTCAAATTTTCTGCTAATTCGGTGCCCCTTTTTTATTCACCGACTCACTCCCGATTTCACTCGTTACCATCCTGCAAATTGCTTGCAGCGCGAGGCTTTTGTCCGCTAAACTTGCCATTCACCGACCGATTGGTCGGTGAATAAAATCTGCGGATTTGAATTCAAATGAATAACGGGGTAGATAGAGGAGCGGGATGAAGTCGTCACTGCGTTGGATGAGCGCGGCATGGGTAGCCACCGGAGTATCCGCGGCATGGAACGGCCATGCATTCGCGGACGTGAAAATCGGCGTCACGGTGTCGACAACGGGGCCGGCTGCGTCGCTTGGTATTCCGGAAAAGAACACGATCGCGCTGCTACCGAAAGAAGTGGCAGGGCAGAAAATCGACTACATCGCGCTCAACGACGCCACCGATTCGACCCAGGCCGGCAAGAACGCACGCAAGCTCACTAGCGAAGATCACGTGGATGCGTTGATCGGCTCGACCGTCGTGCCGAACTTGCTGGCCACGATCGACGTCGCGGCCGAAAGCACTAGAGACATGCCCACTTCCCAAGGCATCTTCAACATGAGCACGAACGACCACGCTGGCCTCGACCAGCGGGCGCGTGTGATGGTGGAGAATGTCGGCGGCAAGTGGAAGCTGTCCGGCGACTGAGCGGAGACGAAGTGATACGGAACTCCATTAAACAAGGCGCGTGCAGTTGACGCGTCTTTTTTATTGCGCGCGTTTGATGAATGGCGGTGCGTGAAGTGCGTTGAACGAGTGAAGGATAGGCGGTCAAAGCGCTGCGAAAGCGGCCGGTTTCAGGACAAACCCGCATTCGGGCGACAGTCTATTGACCATGGATGATGCAGAACGCAATACTACTAACATGTTAGTGTTTGGCGCACAGGAAATCGCAGTAGTGGTTCGCAGCAGGGAGTAGCACCAGAATGGCGAAGGCATTGCCGCTGAGCAGGGAAAACCATGCTTGGCATGCCTGAACCCTATAACTAGATTCAGACACTCGGCCCGTGAGCCGGATTCAGATACGCGCTTCAAAGCGTTTGGAGACTTGCAATGAAAAAGACAAAGCAATGGGTACGCACCGGTATCGCGATGGCGTTGATGTGCGGCGCGGGCGCCGCCTTCGCGCAGGTGAAAATCGGCGTCACACTATCCACCACGGGGCCGGCTGCATCGCTCGGAATTCCTGAAAAGAACACGATCGCGCTGCTGCCGAAAGAGATCGGCGGCAAGACCGTGCAATACATCATCCTCGATGATGCATCGGACACCGGCAAGGCTGTGCAGAACACGCGCAAGCTGATCGACGAAGACCACGTCGACGCAATCATCGGTTCGACCGTCACGCCGAATTCGCTGGCGATGCTCGACCCCGCGGCCGAAGGCAAGACGCCGGTCATCTCGCTAGCGGCATCGGCGGCGATCATTTCACCGATGGACGCGAAGCGCGCATGGGCCTTCAAACCGCCGCAAAACGACAGCCTGATGGCTGACGCAATCGCGGACTACATGGAGCGTCACGGCGTGAAGACGGTTGGCTTCATCGGCTTCGCGGATGCGTATGGCGACGGCTGGAACAACGTATTCACCGCTGCGGCCGCGGCACACCATCTGAAGATCGTCTCCAACGAACGCTTTAACCGCACCGATGCA
Source organism: Paraburkholderia sp. (assembly GCF_035656215.1). Taxonomy (GTDB): domain Bacteria; phylum Pseudomonadota; class Gammaproteobacteria; order Burkholderiales; family Burkholderiaceae; genus Paraburkholderia. Next base: position 5,666 of record NZ_DASRSY010000437.1, on the reverse strand, counting down.
TCGGTGACCGGCCAGGTGCTGAAGACGATGGGCGCGAACCCGGATGCGGTGCTGATCGCGGGCGCGGGCACGCCTTCGGCGCTCCCGGCCAAGACGCTCAAGGAGCGCGGCTACAAGGGCAAGGTCTATCAGACGCACGGCGTCGCCAACAACGATTTCCTGCGCGTCTGCGGCAAGGATTGCGAAGGCGAGTTCCTGCCGGCTGGCCCGATTCTCGTGGCGGATCAGCTGCCGGAATCGAATCCGGTGAAGAAGTCGTCGGAAGCGTACAAGGCAGCGTATGAGAAAGCGTATGGCGCGGGCTCGGTGGCGACCTTCGGCGGTCACGCATGGGATGCCGGCCAGATGCTGCAAGCTGCGATTCCGGTGGCGCTGAAGACCGATCAGCCGGGCACGCCCGCGTTCCGCGAGGCGCTGCGCAGCGCGCTTGAAAACATCAAGGAGCTGCCGGTCTCGCACGGCATCATGAACACCACGACGACCGACCACAACGGCCTCGACAAGCGTGCACGCGTGATCGTGCAGATCGTCGACGGCAAGTGGAAGTTGCAGAACGACTAACAACAAAAGCGGTACGCGCCTCTCGCGCAACCTGCGGCACGTCATGCCGCATTGCCATTCTGTTCGATGACAATGGCAACGACCGCCGCGCCATGTTCCGGCGCGGCGGTCGCCTTTTCTGGCATTGCAGGTCAGTGACCGGCCATAGGTTCTGCCGCCACGACTGTTTCCCGGTTTCGATTTCGACGCTTCAGGACGAGGAAGTATGGATCTATCAATTGCGGCGATCCTCGCGCAGGACGGCATCACCACAGGCGCTATCTACGCGCTGCTCGCGCTCGCGCTGGTGCTGGTGTTCTCCGTGACGCGGGTGATCTTTATCCCGCAGGGCGAGTTTGTTTCGTACGGCGCGCTGACGCTCGCCGCATTGCAAACACAGAAATTTCCGGCGACGTGCTGGTTGCTGATGGCAATGGGCGCGGCATGCTTTGTCGTCGAGATCGCGGGGCTGGTGCGGCATCCCGAACGGCGCCGGCATGCGGCGCGCACGCTGGTGATGCTGGTCGGCAAATATCTGCTGTTTCCGATCGCGGTTTACGCGCTCACGCGAGGCGTTTTCCTGCAGCCGTTGCCGATGCTTGCGCAGATCGCGCTGACGCTGCTGATCGTGATTCCGATGGGGCCGTTCGTTTATCGGCTCGCGTATGAGCCGATCGCGGAGGCGACCACGCTGCTGCTGCTGATCGTAGCGGTGGCGGTGCACTTCGCCATGGTCGGCCTCGGGCTCGTGATGTTCGGCGCGGAAGGGTCACGCACCACGGCGTTCTCCGATGCGACCTTCAACTTCGGCACATTGTCGATTTCCGGGCAAAGCCTGTGGGTGGTGGGCACGGCGGTGGTGCTGATTGGTGGACTGTATCTGTACTTCGATCGCTCGATTTCCGGCAAGGCTTTGCGCGCGACGTCGGTGAACCGGCTTGGCGCGCAGCTCGTCGGCATCGGCACGACGCAAGCAGGGCGCCTCGCGTTCACGCTTGCTGCGGGCCTCGGTGCGCTGTGCGGCATCCTCGTCGCACCCTTGACCACTATCTACTACGACTCGGGCTTCCTGATGGGTTTGAAGGGCTTCGTAGGCGCGATTATCGGCGGCCTGGTCAGCTATCCGCTGGCGGCGGCGGGAGCGCTCCTGGTCGGTCTGCTGGAGTCGTATTCGTCGTTCTGGGCGAGCGCTTATAAGGAAGTGATCGTGTTCACGCTGATCATCCCAGTGCTGCTATGGCGAAGTCTGGCCAGCCCGCACTCGGAAGAGGGAGAGGAGTGACACGATGAAACGGATCATGCAAAACAAGTTCTTCTGGTTGTTCCTCGTAGTGCTGTTTGCGTTGCCGGTGCTGCCGCATCCGATTCATGTGCCTGAGTACTGGGTGACGCTGCTCAACTACATCGGCCTGTATTCGATTGTCGCGATCGGTCTCGTGCTGCTGACGGGTATCGGCGGGATGACGAGCTTCGGCCAGGCGGCGTTCGTCGGCATCGGCGCGTATGCAACCGCGTATCTGACAACGACGTACGGCGTGTCGCCGTGGCTCGCGCTGATCGCGGGCGTGGTGGTGACGGCATTGATCGCGCTGATGCTGGGGCTCGTGACGATGCGGCTATCGGGCCACTTTCTACCGCTTGGCACGATCGCGTGGGGGCTCGCGCTGTTCTATCTGTTCGGCAACCTGGAGATGCTCGGCAAGTACGACGGCATTAACGGCATTCCAGTGCTGAATGTTTTGGGCATCAACCTGGAGTCGGGGCGCCATATCTATTACCTGATCTGGGTGGTGGTGCTCGGCGCGGTGATCTCTGTTCAAAACCTGCTTAATAGCCGGCCGGGGCGGGCGATCCGCGCATTGCGCGGCGGCGGCATGATGGCCGAAGCGATGGGCGTCAACACAGCATGGATGCGCGTGGTGATCTTCGTCTATGCCGCGGTATTGGCGTCGATTTCGGGGTTCCTTTACGCGCACTTGCAACGCGCGGTGAATCCGACGCCGTTCGGGCTGAACCACGGCATCGAGTTTCTGTTCATGGCAGTGGTGGGTGGCGTCTCGCACGTCTGGGGCGCAGTGCTTGGTGCAGCGATCCTGACCATCTTGCAGGACTATCTGCAAACGTTGCTGCCGAAGTTGCTTGGCGAGAACGGTAACTTCGAAGTGATCGTGTTCGGCATTCTGATGGTGCTGTTGCTGCAATACGCTCGCCAGGGTGTCTGGCCGTTTGTGGCGCGGTTTTTCCCGAAGGGGCCACGCGCACATTTGTCGGATCACGCGGAGCCGTTGCCGCAGCGCAGCAAGCCGGCGGCGGCCGAAAGCCTGTTGACTGTGAATAAGGCACGCAAGCAGTTCGGCGGGCTGGTCGCGGTGAACGATGTCAGCTTCGAGGTGAAAGCAGGGCAGATCATCGGTTTGATCGGCCCGAATGGCGCCGGCAAGTCGACCACCTTCAATCTGGTCACGGGTGTGCTGCAGGCGACAAGTGGCGAAATCACGTTTCGCGGCGAGCGTATCGATTCGCTGAGTTCACGTGAAATCGTCAAGCGCGGCATTGGCCGCACCTTCCAGCACGTCAAGCTGCTGCCCGGGATGACGGTGCTGGAGAACGTTGCGATCGGCGCGCATCTGCGTGGCCAGGCCGGTGTGTGGCGCAGTGTGGCGCGGCTGAACGGCGCGGAAGAAGCGCGCTTGATGGCCGAAGCGGCTCGCCAGATTCGTCGCGTCGGACTCGAACAGCATATGTACGACGAGGCGGGTAGCCTGGCGTTGGGACAGCAGCGAATTCTCGAAATTGCTCGCGCGTTGTCTTGCGACCCGACCCTGCTGCTGCTGGATGAACCTGCCGCCGGTCTGCGTTATCAGGAAAAGCTGCAACTGGCGGATTTGTTGCGCCGCCTCAAAGCCGAAGGCATGAGCGTGCTGCTGGTCGAGCACGATATGGATTTCGTGATGAATCTCACCGATCGTCTGGTGGTGATGGAGTTCGGCACGCGGATCGCGGAAGGCTTGCCGCAGGATGTCCAGCAAGACCCTGCTGTGCTTGAAGCTTATCTGGGCGGGGTTGAGTGATGGAGAACACGATGAATGCAGCAGGTCCAATTCTCGACGTGAACGGTCTGTCGGTCCGCTATGGCAAGGTCGAGGCGCTGCACGGCGCGGCAATCAAAGTGCGGCCCGGGCAGATCGTTTCGGTGATTGGTCCGAACGGCGCGGGCAAGTCTACGTTGCTGAACGCGATCATGGGCGCATTGCCGACTACAGGCCATGCGAAAGGCTCGGTCCTGTATCAAGGGGAGGACGTCAGCGCGGTGCCGGTTGAAAAGCGTGTCGCGCGCGGCATGTGTCTGGTGCCGGAAAAGCGCGAGCTGTTCGCGTCGATGACCGTTGAAGACAATCTGGTCCTCGGCGCATATCGGCGCAAGCGGGCAGGGGAGCGCGACTTTCTCGATCAACTCGAGCCGGTCTTTACGCTTTTTCCTCGTTTGAAAGAACGCAGGAAGCAGGCGGCGGGGACGCTATCGGGTGGGGAGCGGCAGATGCTCGCTGTCGGCCGTGCGTTGATGGGCAAGCCCGATCTACTCATGCTTGACGAACCGAGCCTGGGTCTGGCACCACTGATCGTGAAAGAAATTTTCCACATCATTAGCGCGCTGCGGCAGACCGGCGTCGCGACGCTGCTGATCGAGCAGAACGCACGCGCTGCGCTCCAGATTTCCGATTACGGTTACGTGCTTGAAACCGGTGAGCTGGCGCTGGAAGGGCCCGCGACGGATCTGGCGCAGAATCCACGCGTGATCGAAACATATCTGGGGCTGGCTAAGAAAGTGGCTTAGTTCTCCACTTCCATTCAGTTCGCTGTGGTTCAAAGCGGAGTGTTTCACGTGAAACACTCCGCTTTTTTGTTGCCTGGCCATTCGGACGAAATTCGGGCCTAAACCGAACCCGTTATAATTCGCCCATACATTTTCCTCTGAAAGGCTCACGCGACGATCTGGCGTGAGATCCGCGATGCTTTTTCCCACAGAATTTGACGTAATCGTCGTCGGCGGCGGTCATGCCGGCACTGAGGCCGCTTTGGCCTCGGCACGCATGGGCAATACGACCCTCCTGCTGACGCATAACATCGAAACCCTTGGTCAGATGAGCTGCAACCCGTCCATTGGCGGGATTGGCAAGGGCCATCTGGTGAAAGAAGTCGATGCGCTCGGCGGTGCGATGGCGGCCGCGACGGACGAGGGCGGGATCCAGTTCCGTATCCTCAATTCGTCGAAGGGACCTGCTGTTCGTGCAACGCGCGCGCAGGCGGACCGTCTGCTCTATAAGCAGGCAATCCGGCATCGGCTGGAGAATCAGCCGCACCTGTGGCTGTTCCAGCAGGCGGTCGACGATCTGATGGTGGAAGGCGACCGTGTCGTCGGTGCCGTGACGCAGGTGGGGATTCGCTTCCGCTCGCGCGCGGTTGTGCTGACGGCTGGGACGTTCCTTGACGGCAAGATTCATGTGGGCTTGAACAACTACACCGGTGGCCGCGCCGGAGATCCGGCAGCGGTGTCGCTGTCTGCGCGCCTCAAGGAATTGAAGTTGCCGCAAGGTCGCCTCAAGACCGGGACGCCGCCGCGCATCGACGGTCGGACGATCGATTTCTCGAAGCTTGAGGAGCAACCGGGCGATCTGGATCCGGTGCCGGTTTTCTCGTTTCTCGGACGTGTCGAACAACATCCGCGGCAAGTGCCGTGCTGGGTGACGCATACGAACGAGCGTACGCACGACATCATCCGTGGTGGTCTGGACCGCTCGCCGATGTACACGGGCGTGATCGAGGGGGTGGGGCCGCGGTACTGCCCGTCGATCGAGGACAAGATTCACCGATTCGCGTCGAAGGAATCGCATCAGATCTTCCTCGAACCGGAAGGGCTGACGACCAACGAGTTCTATCCCAATGGGATTTCCACCAGCCTGCCGTTCGACGTGCAACTGGAACTCGTGCGCTCGATGCGTGGTTTGGAGTATGCGCATATTCTGCGACCGGGTTACGCGATCGAATACGACTACTTCGATCCGCGTGGGCTGAAGGCATCGCTGGAAACCAAGGTAATCAACGGGCTCTTCTTCGCGGGCCAGATC
>NZ_DASRSY010000436.1:0-16699 GCF_035656215.1 Paraburkholderia sp. | reverse complement strand
CGTGCTGCTCGGCGAGGCGCTGAATTCCGGGCGTGATCGCGTCGTGGAGCGCGACGTGATTGTCGACGATGAAACACGTCGCCGAGGCGGTGACGGCGGTAATGGCGGCGGCCTCGACTTCGGTCAGGGCTCGAACGACTGGAGCGATAACAGCGGCGGTGGCGTCGACATGGGCAGCAACGACGATTCCGGCGGCTGGAGCGATACCTGAGCAACACGGCGCTGCTTGAGATGCAGTCAAGCAAACGCTAATCAATCAGTCTGCAACGAAAACAGGCTCCTGCACGGAGCCTGTTTTTTTATCTCGGCGCCCTTACACCACTGACGCTGGCGCCCTCATCGGCTCATGTTGCGCCAGCAGCACCGAACCTGCAAACAGCCGGACGATGAAACGCTCCGCATACGCGACCAGCGCTTCCCGGCGCGCGGCATCCGCGTCGATATACTCCGCCGACAGATGAAACAGCTGCAACACGATCTGCGTGCAGACTTCGTCGACGGTTGCACGGGCGAGCGTCGGCATCAGGTCCAGTTGCACGACATCGTCCGCCATTTCCGCCGACACCTCGTGAAGGTTCGCCCGCACCGCTTCGCGCAGCGCCGGCGACGTGCCGTGATACTCGGCCAGCGCGCTCAGAAACGCCTCGCGGTTCTCCAACGCAAACGCAAAGAACGCCACGCACGCGCGACGCGGCACGCTCTGCGGCTCGTCGTGCGCGGCCAGCCAGCGCTCGCGCCGCAGCATCGGCCGCAGGCGGCGGCTCACCGATTCGACCGCCTCGCGCGCCAGGTCGTCGAGGGTGTCGAAATGGCGGTAAAACGTGTTGGGATTCAGCCCCGCCTCGCGCGCCAGTTCGCGCAGGCCCAGGCTTGCAAAGCTGCGCCCGCCCGCGGTCAGACGCAACGCGGCTTCGATCAGCTTGCGCTTGCCGGGCGGGGGGTCCTGCCCGGCAAAAGCGCCATGGTCGGCGGCGGACGCCGCTTCGGGGGTGAGTTTCATGAGCTTTCAGTCAGAGCGCGGCTCGCACGTTTAATAGTCGTACTCTAAACGATCTTGACGCGAAGTGTACAGTTGTCTACCCTGCGCGTTATGGTGGTGTAGACATATGTAGACACCCGAATTTTGTCTGGCCCCGGAGACCCGTCGTGACGCCTGCCTCATCCGCCCAACCCGCCACGCCACGCATCGCCATTGTCGGCAGCGGATTTGCGGGCATCGGCATGGCGATCCGCCTGCTGCAGATGGGTATCACGTCGTTCACGATTTACGAGGCCGCCGGCGATATTGGCGGCACGTGGCGCGACAACACCTATCCCGGCGCGGCCTGCGATGTGCCGTCGCATCTGTATTCGTTTTCGTTCGAGCCGAATCCGGCATGGTCGCGCGCGTTCGGCGGCCAGGCGGAGATCTTCGCTTACCTCAAGCATTGCGCGCGCAAATACGGCGTCGATCGTTATGTGCGTTGCAATGCACGCGTGGCAGCGATGCATTTCGATGAAGCGCGGCAAACCTGGCAAGTCGACATCGATTCGAACGGCGCACGCGAAAGTATCGAGGCCGATGACGTGGGCGCGCCGTTCGACGTGACCGGCCTCGACGGCGCGGATCTCGGCGCGATGTGGTTACGCGACGGGCCGGAGGCCTACCTCGGCACCAGCATCGCCAACTTCCCCAACTTCTTCATGATCGTCGGTCCGAACACCGGGCTGGGTCATAACTCGATGATCTACATGATCGAGTCGCAAGTGCAGTACATCGCCGATTGCCTGCGCGTATTGCGCCGACGCAAGGCTCGCACGATGAACCTGCGGCCCGACGTCCAGCGCGATTTCAACAAGCGTCTGCAGAAGGAGATGCAGCACTCCGTGTGGGTCAGCGGCTGCCATAGCTGGTATCAGACGAAGAGCGGCAAGGTCACTGCGCTGTGGCCGGGCTTCACATTCAGTTTTCGCAAACGCACACGGCGTGTGCGGCCACACGATTATCGCTTCGCGCCTTAGAGCGGCGTGCGGCGCTGAGGGGCCGCACGCAACGCGGATACTGTGCTGTGCTGTGCTGTGCTGTGCTGTGCTGTGCTGTGCTGCTGAGGCTGAGGCTGAGCAGAAGCGATCTAACTCGAACTAAAGGGAGACAACAACCATGGCAAGCATCGAATCCGCGACACCCGCATCAACAGCACCACTGCCGCCCCGCTCGCTCGCCGCGCGCCTCGGGATTACCAGCGTGCCGCGTACCGAATTGCAGCGGCGCTACACACAAAGCGGTTCGAAGTTCATCAAGATCATGGGCGCCGACGTGCACTACGTCGATGAAGGCAGCGGCGACACGATCGTGATGATTCACGGTTTCGCGTCTTCGTTGCATACGTGGAATCGCGTCGCCGACGAACTCAAGCGCGAGCATCGCGTGATCCGCCTCGATCTGCCGCCCTTCGGCGTGACCGGACCGCTGCGCTTGAGCTCCGGTGAAATCGAAACAATGAATCTGCCGACCTACCGGCGTTTCATCGATACGTTCATGCAAACACTCGACATCTCGCGCGCGACGCTGATCGGTAACTCGCTCGGCGGCCTGATTTCGTGGGATTACGCGATACGTCATCGCGAAGCCGTCGAACGGCTCGTATTAATCGACTCGGCCGGTTTCCCGATGAAGCTGCCGATTTATATCGGCCTCTTCAATAGTGCGCTGGTGCGGGTCAGTTCGCCGTGGTGGCTGCCCGAAGTCATTATCAAAAGCGCGGTGCGCAACGTGTATGGCGATCCGCGCAAGATCGATGCGGTGACGTTGCGGCGTTACGTCGAGTTCTTCCATGGCGAAGGCACGCGTGAGGCAATCGGCAAGATGGTGCCGACGCTCGACTTCAAGGACGTCGATACCGACGTACTGAAGACGCTGAACGTGCCGTCGCTGGTTCTGTGGGGCGCGAAGGATCGCTGGATTCCGACGGCGCACGCGGCCGAATTTGCGAGCCGCATTCCGGGTGCGAAATCGGTGATGTACCCCGGGCTCGGTCACATTCCGATGGAAGAAGCGCCTGAGCGCGTGATGGCCGATCTGCGCGCGTTTCTCGACGCGAGCGCCGCGACTGCGCCGGTAACGGGAAGCGCGGCGCACGTCTCCCGCTGATTTATACAGACCCAGGGCGCGATGTCGTGTGGCGCCGCAAGCCAACGGCTATCACCCCTCGCCGCCTGGTAACGCGGTATTGACCGCCAATGAGAGCGTGCCCACCAGGATGAGGCTCGCTGCCCAGACTGCGTCCAGATTAAACCAGCTCCGCGACACGAACTTCAGCCCCAGGTAGCGGTAGACCAACCAGGCCATGAGTCCGCCGACCAAGATCATGGCGGTGGCATGGACGCCGGACACGAGCAGCGCCATGCCCAGATTGGCGTCGATCAGGGCCCGCGCGGCCTGGTGCCCTTGACCCATGTCGTAGGACCGGCAAAGGCCGAGGTAGATCGGTACAAGCATCAGTCCCGCGCCGTGCGCGATAGCAACGGCGAAGGACCAGAGCGCGAGCCGCGACGGTGGGATCCGCGCGAGTACACGCGGATGGCGCCGCCAGATCAGAAGGAAGACACCAAAGCCGATGACCAGCACGCTCGCGCCGATCTGGATCTCGCGCTGCCAGGCGAGCAGGATCGCAAGCATGGCGAAGGGCACCATCATCAGGAACATGGCCAATACGTGCCCCGCCGCGAGAAATAAGAGCGTGGAGAAGAGCGCCCGTGCACGCCTGTCCATCAGCCCGCTCGAAACGGCGAGCGGCCATCCCATTGCCGGGTTGAGCCCGTGATAGAGACCACTCGCCGCGACGGCTAACCAGAGGCCGGTCTGCGGCCAGCCGCCCCCAATCAAGTCCCCACCGACGGGTAGCAGAACGAATCGGTCGAGCAGTCTCCGCCTTCGAGCCGGATCTGGTGAGCCCGGTATCCGTCGGGAAAGTCTACCCAGTAATCGTCGGCCAGCGCGAGGCCGCCGCCAGGCTCAGCCCGGGCCATGACCTGCGCCGCGGGCACACCGTCCGGATAGAACTGGTTGTCCCACGTCGAGTAGAGCGAGTTGGTCCAGTAGACCCGCTTCCCGTCGCGGCTGATCTCGACCATCTGCGGACCACCCGCAAAGGTTTTACCGTTCGGATGGGGCGTGCGCCGTACGATTCCGCCGATGTGGACCGACCCTGTGAGCTTCGGTTTCCGGGGTTCCGTCACGTCGTACTGGCGCATCTCGCCGGTTCCCCAGCAGGCGACGTACAGGAATTTGTCGTCGATGGAGAGATCGATATCGGTGACGAGCGGCGGCACCGCACCGAATCCCTGAAGCAACGGTGGAAGCAGTTCCGTGGCTGCGGGCTCCGGCGGAATGGTCGCGGTCTTCTCGATGTGAAACTGCTCTCCCTCCCGCCACCAGGTCCAGATCGACCCTTCAAGGTTCGTCGTGTCGACCACCACGCCGATGAACCCGTACTCCCGGCTGGGATCGTGCGCAGGCCGCACTTCAAGCGCCATCTGGTGGTTCGCGCCGAGGTCGATCGTCTGTACGTTGCGCCTCGCCCGCAGATCCCAGAAGTGGATGTGGTGCCCATACTTGTTCGATAGAAGATCTTCGGGGACGATCCCATTCTCGAATTGCGGCGGCAACGCCCACTCGCTCGACACCATGTAGTCGCGCGGCAGGTTCCACCAGAAATCGTAGTGCTTCTCCTGCGGTCCACGGTCGATCTCCCAGCGGCCGAGGACATCGAACGTCTCGCAGTCCATGATGAAGATGCCCGGAGGGCCGTCTGTGCCATCCTTCCCACCACCCCCGAGGGTGCTGACGTAGATGCCTTCAGGCCCGCAATGGACCGTGTGTGGACGCGAGTAGCCTGTCTTGCGGAAGATTTCCTCAGGTTCGATGATCTTGTGGATTCGCGCCTGGGTCGGATGGGGCTTAGTGTCCACGATGTAGATGCGCGAGGAGCGCATCCCCGGGATGATCAGATAGCGTCGTTCGAGGAAGGCGTGGCCGGTCAGCGGCGACAGTGACGAGGAGCAAGCATTCCATCCGAAGTGATGGAATTCGTCCCCCTTGTTCGGCACCGGCACCGTGTGAACCACCTGGCTGTAGGTCGGCGATCCGGGCTTCACATCGATCACGGCAAGCGCGTCGGGCTGCGAGAAATCAGGGCTGAGCAGCAGCGTGTAGGCGAAGTCTTCCGCTGGCGCATCCATCGCGAGTTTCGGCGATGCGTGGAACGTGGGATCTGGGCGCATTCCCATGACGGTGCTCTCCTGGGTTATGTGGTTCGGAGCGCAAGACATCCGAGCATTCATTAACCTTATCGGGCGCTGTTTTCAGATTAAAGACTCTCGTCAGTCTGCCAACATTGCACGTAAGACACGCGCCGCATGCGGCGCGCCCGGGGACCGAAGGGAGTGCAATTCAATCAGGATTATGCGCCTCTCCGAACATTCTGCATGAGAGCGGCGGCAGCCCGGTATTGACCAGCTGCTTCGACCGGCTCCAGTCCAACACGTCAATGGTAAGCAGCCAGTCATCGAGCGCGGCTCACGACGATGCTCAACCGCCGCCGAGCAAACGCAGCAGGGCCCAAAGAAATTTGCAGAGCATCACGATCAGCTCCCACAGGTGGGAGAGTTGCTGCCAGCCTGAAACGCGCGCGAAGGAGTCGATCATGGTCCGTTGGTGAGAGGGAGGGCATCGAGAGATGGCTGGCACAGCCACTTGCGGGGCCGAGCCTGTCTCGGGGCTGGTTGTCGCACGCGTGCAGTGCAGCGCACCGGACTGTGCCAGCGCCCTGCCGGATCCCACATCATAACGACCACGGGATACCCCGTATCAAGTTGTTTGCCAGTTTGCCGTCAATACGTCGAGAAGCCGCGGCATCCGTGCTGGATGAGCGCGCTCATTGACTCTGCTAACCGCGCCATCAAGGAGACACCACCATGACGCGTTTCAGCTTCCGCCGGGCTGCCCGTTCGCAGACGGTGGTCGGCGATATTGCCGCGCAAGCCGGCAAACTGGGCATTGAAATCTGCGACGTATCGGGCCACGTCGAAGAAGTGGCCGCGCGCGTGCAGCACCAGGCGCAGGTATGCCGTGCGCTGCGCGAATCTGCTGCCGTGACGCTGGCTGGGAACCACCGCATCGCCGCCGCTGCGCGCGAAATGCGCAACGTATCGGCTGAAGCCGCGACCAGCGTGCAGGAATCGCAGCAGACGCTGGAAGCGTCGCTCGCCGACATCCATGGACTGGTGGAAGGCGTGACGGTGATCGAGAGTCAGATCGGCGCGCTGCGCAGCGCGTTGGCGCATGTGAGCCGCGTCTCCGAGGAGATTTCGCTGATCGCCCGCCAGACGCATTTGCTGGCGCTGAATGCCGCGATCGAAGCCGCGCGCGCCGGCGACTCCGGCAAGAGTTTCGCGGTGGTGGCTGCCGAGGTGAAGAACCTGTCGGCGAAGACCGCGCAGGCGACCGGCCAGATCGAGAAGACGCTGGCGCAACTCACTCAGCAAACCGAACAGTTGATCAGCGAGGGTTCAGTGAATACCGCTCGGGCGCACAGGGTACGGGAAGGCACGCGCAAGATCGGCGACGTCGTGCACGCGACAGGCGATGCGATTACGCAACTCAACGACGAGGCTGGGGAGATCGCCGCATTGACCGGCGAGATCGAAACGCAATGTAACGGGCTTGAGGCGCAGGTGCTGGAGATGGCAAGCGGCGTCGAAGATTCGAGCGAGAACTTCGCGCAGGCGAAGGACCGGCTGGGGAATTTGCTCGGCGTGTCCGAGACGTTGATCGAGTTGACTGCGGCAACCGGGGTCGAGACGACGGACACGCCGTTTATCGACGCCGTGCAGCGGGCCGCGGCCACAGTGGGCAAGGTGTTCGAAACGGCCATCGCTCGAGGCGAAGTGTCGATTGATGATCTGTTCGATCAGCGTTATGTGCCCGTTGCAGGAAGCAATCCGGCTCAGTTCGTCACCCGGTTTACGGCTTTTACTGATCGGGTTTTGCCGGCGATTCAGGAGCCGCTACTCGGGCTCGATCCGCGCGTGGCGTTTTGCGCCGCCGTCGATGCGCGCGGTTATCTTCCGACTCACAATCTGAAGTTTTCTTTGCCGCAGCGCGAGGATGTGGTCTGGAATATGGCTAATTGCCGGAACCGGCGGATGTTCGATGATCGTACGGGGATTGCGGCTGCCTCGCATACCAAGAAGTTTCTGTTGCAGACTTATCGTCGCGATATGGGCGGTGGGCAATTTGTTTTGATGAAGGATGCGTCGGCGCCAGTGTTTGTTGCCGGCCGGCATTGGGGTGGGATTCGGATCGGGTACAAGGTTTGAGGGGGTGTTTGCCTGCGCGGCGGCATTGCCTGCACGCCGCGAAGGGCAAAAACTAGACAGCCATGATGGATCGCTTCCTTTCCGCCCGCTGCATAAAATAATTAGCAGCCACAACACCAACCGTAACCACAGCAATAAACAACGTAGCCAGCGCATTCATCTCAGGATTCAACCCCAGCCGAACGCGAGAGAAAACAACCAGCGGCAGCGTAGTCGATCCTGGCCCGGACAAAAACGCCGACAAAACCAGATCGTCGATGGACAAGGTAAACGACAACAACCACCCAGAAACCAGAGCCTGCGAAATCAACGGCAACGTGATAAAGAAAAACACCCGAAGCGGCGTAGCCCCAAGATCAAGCGCGGCTTCCTCAAGCGAAGGATGCAACTCCTTCACACGTGACTGCACGATGATGGCCACATAAGAAATACACAACATCACGTGCCCGATCCAGATCGTGAAAATGCCACGCCCGGCGGGCCATCCCAACCACTTGGCCATTTCGATAAACAACAGCAGCAACGAGATCCCCTGAATCACCTCGGGAATCACCAGCGGTGCATTGATCATCCCAGTGTAAAGCGTAAATCCACGAAACCGCCCCATCCGTGCCAAAACAAACCCGGCCCACGTACCGATAATCACCGACGCAAACGCCGTCAGCAACGCCACGCGCAACGACAACCACGCAGCCGCAATCAACTCGTCGTCCTGCAACAACGCCGCATACCAGCGCGTAGAAAACCGCGTCCATACCGTGACCAGCTGCGATTCGTTGAACGAATACACAATCAGACTCACGATCGGAATGTAGAGAAACAGAAACCCGATCCCCAAGGCAATAAACTGCAAAATCCGGTTCGGCTTCATCAGCGCCTTTCCTCCATCGCCTTCGCCTGCGCGTACTGGAAAAACGCCATCGGCACCAATAACAACACCACCATCGCGCACGTCACGGCAGACGCCATCGGCCAATCGGCATTGTCGAAGAACTCATTCCACATCACGCGGCCAATCATCAGCGTGTTCGCGCCACCCAGCAATTCCGGAATCACGTACTCGCCTACCGCCGGAATGAACACCAGCAAACAACCGGCAATGATGCCGTTCTTCGACAGCGGCAGGGTGATCTGCCAGAACGCCCGCCAAGGCTTCGCGCCGAGGTCGTAGGCGGCTTCCAGCAATGTCATGTCCATCTTCACCAGATGCGCGTACAAAGGCATCACGAGGAACGGCAGATACGAATACACCATGCCGATATAAACCGCGGTGTTCGTGTGATAAAGCTCGATCGGCGTATGGATCAGCCCGATCGACATCAGGAAGTTGTTCAGCAAACCATTATTCTTCAGGATGCCGATCCATGCATACACGCGAATCAGAAATGACGTCCAGAACGGCAGCATCACAGCCATCATCAGCAGATTGCGGCTCGCCGGATTCGATCGCGCAATGTAGTACGCCATCGGATAACCGATCAGCAAACACAGCAACGTGGATATGCCCGCGACCACCACCGAATTCACATAAGTCGCGAAGTACAGGCTGTCGGTCAACAGAAACGCGTAATGCGACAGGTCCAGCGCGACGTGAACCACACCATCCGTGAACGTGGTGAGTTCCGTATAGGGTGGAATGCCAAGCTGCAAATCCGCGAAGCTGATCTTCACAACCAGCAGGAACGGCACAAGGAAAAACAGCAGCAGCCAGATGAACGGACCGGCCACTACCGCGGTGCGGCCAGTCAGATTGAAACGGCGTACCGGCCACGATGCAAGGGAACTGATCGAGCGCTTCATGACGTCAGCACCACGCCGGCCGATGCGCTCCAGCGCACATACACTTCGTCGCCCCAGGTAGGCGGATCGATCTCCGTCAACGCAAGGCTCGTTACGTTGGCGATCACCGTTTTGCCGGCGTCGAGCTTCACGTGATACAGCGAATAGCCGCCCATGTAAGCGATATTCGTGACGACGCCCTTGCCCCAGTTGTACGCGCCTTCAGGCGGCTTGCGCGTGAGCGCGATGCGCTCGGGCCGCACCGAGATCGTCACCGGCATGCCGAGCGGCCCGGTAATGCCGTGGCTCACATACAGACGCACCGGCAGCTCGGGCGTTTCGATAAACACGTGATCGGGTTCGTCTTCGACGACGTTGCCGTCGAACAGATTGGTCGAGCCGA
Source organism: Paraburkholderia sp. (assembly GCF_035656215.1). GTDB lineage: Bacteria > Pseudomonadota > Gammaproteobacteria > Burkholderiales > Burkholderiaceae > Paraburkholderia. Next base: position 7,158 of record NZ_DASRSY010000436.1, on the reverse strand, counting down.
TGAACTCAGCCGAAAAGCGGCTGTTCGGATATTCGTACACTTCGTGCGGTGTGCCGAGCTGGACGATCTCGCCTTCGCTCATCACGGCGAGGCGGTCCGCCATGGTCATGGCCTCTTCCTGGTCGTGCGTCACCATCATGCAGGTCACGCCGACCCTGTCGAGAATGTTGACCAGTTCGATCTGCGTGCGCTGACGGATCTGCTTGTCGAGCGCGGACATCGGCTCGTCGAGCAACAACAGCTTTGGCCGCTTGACAAGCGAGCGCGCGAGCGCCACACGCTGTTGCTGGCCGCCAGAGAGCTGATGGGGCTTGCGCTTCGCGAAGCGGCCCATCTGCACAAGATCGAGCGCCGTCTGCACGCGGTCTTTCAGTTCCGCCTTCGGCACGCCTTCCTGCTTCAGGCCGAAGGCGACGTTGGCTTCGACCGTCATGTGCGGAAACAGCGCGTACGACTGGAACATCATGTTGACCGGCCGGCGATAAGGCGGCAATTGCGCGAGGTCTTCGCCGTCGATCAGGATCTTGCCCGACGTGATCGATTCGAGGCCGGCCAGCATGCGTAACAAGGTCGATTTACCACAGCCGGAACTGCCGAGCAGCGCGAACAGCTCGCCCTTTTTCACCGACAGGTTGACCCCTTTAACCGCTGCGGTCTCGCCGAACTTCTTCACGATGTCGACGATCTGCACGAAGTTCTCTGCAGCGTCGTCCACTTCGACGTTCAGGCTCGAGGACGGCACGGCGTCCCCTGCCAGTGCGCCCGACTGGTTACTACTCATCACAATGCTTTACTCCGGCGTTTGACGAACAAAGCCCCCGGTGGACACCGAGGGCTTCATGTTGAACCATACCCGTTCACTCTGGCCGCGGATCAGCGGCCGGACTTGAATTCAGTCCACAGCCGCGTTTGCAGCCGCTGGATTTCCGGCGGCAACGGCTTCAGCAGGAACAGGGTCTTGATGACTTCAGGCGGCGGATACACGGCCGGATCGTTCGCCACGTCCTTGTCCACATACTTGCGCGCTTCGAGGTTGGCGCTCGGATAGTAGACGGCGTTGGTGATCGCGGCATGAACCTGCGGCGTTTCGATGTAGTTGATCCACTCGAACGCGGCTTCCTTGTTCTTCGCGTCCTTCGGAATCGCCATCACGTCGAACCACACCGGCGCACCCCCCTTCGGAATGTAGTACTCGACCTTGTACGGCTTCTTCGCTTCGGCCGTGCGATGCTTGGCGATCACGACGTCGCCCGACCAGCCGTACGCGAAGCACACGTCGCCGCCGACCAGGTCATTGATGTAGCCCGACGAATTGAACTGCGTGATGTACGGGCGGATTTTCTTCATCATCTCGAGCGCGGCGCGATAGTCGGCCGGGTTCGTGCTCATCGGATCGCGACCGATGTAGTGCAGCGCGGCGGCGAACATCTGGTCCGGCGCGTCGAGCACGGAGACGCCGCATGCTTTCAGCTTCGAAATGTTTTCCGGCTTGAAGAGGACGTCCCAGCTATCGAGCGGCACGTTTTTGCCGAGAAGCTGCTGCGCCTTGGTGACGTTGTAGCCGAGGCCGGTCGTGCCGTATGCCCAGGGTACCGTGTACTTGTTGCCCGGATCGGCGCCCGCCACGAGGGCCATCAGCGAGGGATCGAGGTACTTCAGGTTCGGCAGCTTCGATTTGTCGAGCGGCGCGAAGATGCCGGCGGCAATCTGCTTGCCGGCGTAATTGCTGGTCGGCACGACGATGTCATAGCCGGAATTGCCGGTGAGGAGCTTGGCTTGCAGCGTGTCGTCGCTGTCGTAGTTGTCGTATTTGACCTGGACGCCCGTCTGCCTGGCGAAGTTCGGAATGGTGTCCTTGGCGATGTAATCGGACCAGTTATATACGTTCAGCTGCGTATCTTTTGCAGCGGCCGTCAACCATGGCGTTGCGCACAAGACCAGCGCCGCCACCTGCCCCACTACCCGTCTTTTCATCCCGTTCTCCGATCCTGACCGGTCCTAGCCGATCGTCTTCACTCACGCCGCGGCACACCGCACGCGGCTCCCCTGAAAAACCCGAAAACTACCATTAATTATTGCGCGCACCAAAAAAAATGCCGGGCTGTCGCGCAAACGGTACAGCGTAAGCCGTGCCGCTACAAAATGGGCGCAATTTTAGCGGGTTATCGGCGCGTGTCTACCCGAAAAAAACACCGGTGGCGGCGTCGGTATTATCCCATTGTCAAGTTGCGCCGGTCTCACCGCACCCGGTTCGCATCGGGGCAGCAGCCGGAAGGCGTTTTTCGCGAATTTTATGCCGTACGGCTGACCTTCGATGCGAGCGTAAGCCACCCGTCGCGCCACGGTGCACAATAGCTCTGAAAGACTCGAAGACGGCGCGGCGCGCGTCACGCAGACGTGCTTTGGCCTCACTGCGTCGCGTGCCGGGTTCGCTGCGGGCACGTCGCTTGCGAGCGGGTGCAGTCTTAAACCTCCAGGCATCGATGAACACGAATCCGTCCGTGTTGCGACCGAACCGCCCCCGGCGTCTGCCGGGTGGAGGACCAGCGCGCCCAGCACACTGGTTTTCGTTCGTCGGTGCCGGGGCGTTGATCGCGGTCGGCTATATCGATCCAGGTAACTGGGCGACAGCACTCGGCGCTGGGGCGGGCTACGGTTACCAGTTGCTGAGCATGGTGCTGCTGGCGAGCCTGATGGCGATGCTGCTGCAGTGGCTGTCGTCGCGGCTGGGCGTGGTGACCGGGCGCGACCTTGCGCAGGTCTGCCGCGAACGCTCGAGCCACCGCGTCACCCTCTTCCTGTGGCTGACCAGCGAGGTCGCAATCATTGCGTGCGACGTCGCCGAGGTGGTCGGCAGCGCCGTCGCATTGCAATTGCTGCTCGGCGTGTCGCTGACGGTCGGCGTGTTGATGTCGGCCGTCTGCACCTTCGCGCTGCTGGCGCTCCAGCAGAAAGGCGGCCGCAAGCTCGAGGCGGTGATCGCGTCGCTGATCGGCTTTGTCGGCCTGTGCTTCGTGATCGAGCTGGCGCTGGCGCGGCCCGACTGGCATGCCGCGCTGGCCGGCACCGCGCCGAGCCTCGACCTGCTGCGCAACGTGGGCATGGTGTGGCTGGCGGCGGGCATCGTCGGTGCCACGGTGATGCCGCACAACCTGTATCTGCATTCGGCGCTCGTCAAGCACCATGCGCCGGAAGGCAGCGACGCCGAGATCAAGGCCGCGTTGCACGTCGTGAACCTCGACACCTTCGGCTCGCTGTCATTTGCCTTCGTGATCAACGCGGCGCTGCTGATCGTGGCGGCGGCGGTGTTTTACGCGAGCGGCCATCGTGACGTCACCGATCTCGCCGACGCCCACCGCCTGATCGCGCCGCTCGTCGGCACGCATTGGGCTGGGATCCTGTTTGCAGCGGCGTTGCTCGCATGCGGCCTGAGCGCGACCGTCACCGGCACGCTGGCCGGTCAGGCCGTGATGGAAGGCTTTCTGCGCCTGCGCCTGCCGCGCTGGAAGCGCGCGCTGCTCACCCGGGCGCTGGCGATCGGGCCGGCGCTCCTTGCGGTCGCGCTGTTCGGCCAGCACGGCTCCAATCAACTGCTGGTGGCAAGCCAGGTGGTGCTGAGCCTGCAATTACCGCTCGCGGTCGTGCCGCTGATCCGCTACACGTCGGACGCCAGCCTGATGCGCGGCTGGCACGTGCGCGGCCTGCCACTCGTGCTGGCCTGGCTGTCGGCTGCGTTCATCGTCATGCTCAACGGCGCGCTGTTGTGGCAGTTGGCGTTCGGCGGATGAAGCAGTTTTCCGGCTGTTCCTTGCATTCAGTTTGCGGATGAAGCCGGTTTGTAAGTATCCTCTTAGTCATTCCCGACGATAGGCGACGCCGCTCGCGGCGCCGTCTCGCTCGCGGTTCTGCTTCCTGGACGACAGCCCATGCGCTTTCACGCTTCGCTAGCCCGCTTCGCCCCCAACACGTCACCCCAAAGTCACCACGCCATCCCGCGCATTTCATGCGCCACGCTCCTGTCCATGCTCGTCGCCATCGGCGCCTTCGCCACCTTTTCGGGCGAGGCCCGCGCTACGGTCGCGATGCTGCAACCCGCGCGCGTGGCCGCGACTAACGAGCCGCTGCAAATCACGCTGCTCTATTCCGCCGACGACACCAAGGCTCTCACCATCACCGTCCCGACGACTATCCGCGTAACCGTGAACGGTGCAGAACAGTCGCCGCAGCCGCTCGACCTGCAACGCGAACCGGGCGTGCCCGACACGCTGCATCTGCGGCCGGGTCAGTTCCGCAAGGTGCGTTTCTCGGCGCCCTGGCCGCAGTCGGCTCGGGGCGAAGTGCGCATCGATCCGGTGGGCTTCGACGCGTCGCCGGCGCTCATCGCGATCAATCGCGGGCCGCAGCAGGACGCCGTCGCCCAGGCAGAGCGGACGGAAAGCCAGGCAAGCACACCGGCACAGGCCGCCGAAACGGCCGCGGCTGTGGACGGCCCGACGGGCGACGCGATGTCGCCTCCCGGCGACTCGCTCTCCACCACCGGGCGCGGTGTGCTCTCGCATGTCTCCTACTACGAGCCGATGTACTTCGCTGCCGGCCACAATGGCGACACGAACGCACGGCTGCAATTGAGCTTCAAATACCGCATCCTGATGCCGGACGATCTGCGCTCGAAGGCTTTTACCGACAACCTGTACTTCGCCTATACGCAGACCTCGATCTGGGATCTGTCCGCCGATTCGCGGCCGTTCCGCGACACCACCTATTCACCGCAGTTGTTCTACTACGTGCCCGACACGGGATGGCACAGCCCGTTTTTCACGCGTATGGGTTTTGCGGCGGGCATCGCGCATGAATCCAACGGCAAGGCGGGCACCGATTCACGCAGCATCAACATGCCCTTTATCCGCCCGACATGGGAATTCGGCGATCTGACAGGCAACCATCTGACCGTCTCGCCGAAAATCTATTACTACCTCGGCACGAGCAACAATCCCGATATCGCCGACTACCGGGGCTATGTCGATCTGCTGGTCAAATACGGCAGCCCGGACGGCTGGCAACTCGCGACCACGTTGCGCAAAGGCACCAAACACTGGTACGGCAGCATCGATTCGCAATTCACTTATCCGCTCGCCAGACTGCTCGGCAGCAAGTGGGGCGGCTACATCTGGGTGGGGTACTTCAACGGCTATGGCGAAGACCTGCTCGACTACAACAACCGGCAACACTGGATGGCGCGAATCGGGTACAGCATTGCGCGCTGAAGGAAAGGATCCGGTTCGGGGGCGAAGTCGGCAATGGATACTGCCAATTGACCATGCATCTGTGCCACGGCGGGCGCGACGCCGAGGTGCGATCGCCGCATCGGTTAACATAGCGGAACTTCGCTTCTCTGCCCCAAGGTTTCCGATGGCTTCGAATCTCCACGATCTTCCCGACAGCCCGTGTATCGGCGTCTGTTCCACGCTTTTCGACGAGGTCTGCAAAGGCTGCGGCCGCAGCGCCACCGAAGTGTCCAACTGGGTGTTCCTGAGCGACGAGGAAAAGCGCGCCGTATGGGTACGCATCGAGCAGGACGGCACTGCCATGCGCTTCAAGAACGACAAGCTGTAATCTCACGGCGGCGCGGCCGCCCGTATAGGGCCCTGCTGCGGGAGAACCCGTCTCCCGATTGGAATTGCAATAAAAAACGCCGGATATTCCGGCGTTTTTCGTTGCGAGCGCTGTTTCTCAAGCATGGAAATCAGAACCGCATACCGACACCCAATCCGACCACGACCGGATCGATATTCAGCCGGCCGAGCGACTGACCGCCGAGCGTTGCGTCGGTGTGCATCCAGATCTTCTTGATGTCCGCGTTGACGAACAGCGACTTGGTCACCTGCACGTCAACACCGGCCTGCAAGGCAGGTCCAAAGCTGTGGTTAGTGATCGAGATCGGCTGACCGCCTGCATTCAGGCCGTTGTTGTAGAACAATGTGTAATTCAAACCCGCACCGACGTACGGACGGATACGCCCCGCGTGGTTGAAGTGATATTGCAACAGCAGCGTGGGCGGTAACACGTTCACACCACCAAGACTGCCGAGGCTCGAAGTCAACTGATGGCGCGACGTGCCGAGAATCAGCTCGACGCCGAGATAATCGCGGATCATGTAAGTCAGACCCAGTTCCGGCACGATGGCGTTGTTAACGCCCACATTGAGCGCCGACAGCGACTGGTTGGTCCCGACATTCGGCATGATGCTGATTGCGCGCAGACGCACCAGCACGTCGCCGGCGTGTATGCCGTTCATCGGGTCGTCGCCGGCAGCCTGCGCTTGCGGAGCCAGCGCGCCCGCGCATAGCAGGCACGCGGCGATGGCGGCGGTCCTGATTCTGTTCCTGAACGAGTGTTTCATGTGCTTCCCCGAGTGTTTGTTTGCGTGCGGGGATTGTCGAAGGTCTCGTCAGGCTTCACGTTGACCCGTATCAACCAAGCGAGAACGCCCATCGCCCTGCGACAGCGGGTCGCGTCGCGCCGGTCAGGAGCAGTTCAATCAGGTCGTGGACACTGCGAATGGCGGTGCCGAATGGCAAGGCTTCGCGGCCACGAAAGAACAAGCCGTTGGCCACGTCGCCGCGCAATGCGGCGGCAAGCCGCGTGTCGATGCAGAAGTGGCCGAACTTTTCCACACCGTCGCGCCAACCACAAACGCTGAGACATTCGAGCGCTGTCGGGCAGACGTGTTTGAGCGCACCGATCTTCTCGCGGATTCTCGTTTCATGACGCAGATAGCGCATCAGCCACGGCGTCTTGACGGCGCGTGCTGGCAGTCCCGTCACGCTGACGAATTCGACGATGTCGTCGGGCGTGGCTTCGGCCAGCACGCGCTTGAAATTCGGATGGGCATCGCCTTCCTCGGTGACGGCGAACGGCGTGCCGAGTTGCACACCGCCGGCACCAGCGGCCAGTAACGCGCGCACGGCTTCGTGACTATTGATACCGCCCGCGACGATCAAGGGCACGTCTTTGCGGCTCAAACCGAGCGACGTGAATACCGCATCGAGTTCCTCAAGCACACGCAAGAAATCGAAGCGCGGGTCGTGCAGATCGGCGAGGTTGGTCACGCCGAGATGGCCACCTGCGTGGGCCGGATGTTCGATCACGACGGCGTCG
>NZ_DASRSY010000435.1:0-21647 GCF_035656215.1 Paraburkholderia sp. | reverse complement strand
TTCGCCGGGTTCGATGTAGCCACTCACGTAACGCGCCGGAATGCCACGCGCGCGACAGCAGGCCAGCATCAGATGCGCATGGTCCTGGCACACGCCGTTGCCGAGCGCGAGCGCCTGGGCGGCCGTGCTGGTGACTTCGGTGATGCCCGGGTTGTACTTCACGCGCTGCACGATCTGTTCGGACAATTCGATCAGATTGCTCGAACTCGCGAGGCTCGGCACCGATTCGGCCAGCTCGCGGATCGCCGCGTCGGCCTCGGTGAGACGCGTCGAGCAGGTGAAGTGCTCGAGCGGAATCGGGCCGACTGCGTCGGGCAGCTGGCCGTTGATCAGCGGGATCGTGTCCACTTCGCCCGTTACATGCAGACGAATCTCGCCGTGCGGTTTGTTGATGACGAGCGTATGCAGCACATTGCCATAAGCGTCGAAGGTGGCGTCGAGCTTGCCGGGCGCATCGATGCTCCAGCGCCGCACCACCTGCGAGGTGCCGCTCGACGGCGTCAGACGCAGTTGCTGGATCGAATAATGGACAGTCGCTTCGTAACGATAGGACGTGTCGTGGCGGATCGTCAGGACCATATAAAACTCCGTCAGGCGACTGGCAGCATCAGATAGGTACGCGCAACCAGATTACCGAGCTCGAACACGCGAGCAAGGAACTGCGTCAGATAGGCGTGCAGGCCGGCTTCGAAAATCTGCCGGATGTCGGAATACACCAGCTCGGCGCGCAGCTTGCCGGCAAACCGCTCGCACTGGTTCGAGCCCGGCGTGCGCAGCATCGCCAGATTCGCGCAGACGCCTTCGAGCGAAGCCAGCAACGAGCGCGGCATCTGCTGGTTCAGAATCATCAGTTCGACCACCCGCGCCGGCGTGACGACATCGCGATACACCTTGCGATAAATCTCCAGCGCCGACACCGAACTGAGAATCGAAGTCCAGTAGTAGAAGTCTTCGAGCTGGCGCGCGGCATCGCGTGAATTCGGCTCGACGTCGGCAAAGCGCACGTCGAGAATCCGCGCGGTGTTGTCGGCGCGTTCGAGAAAAGTGCCGAGCTGCGTGAAGAAGAACGCGTCGTCCTGCAACGCGGTGCCGATCGTCACACCGCGCGACAGGTGCGAGCGGAACTTCACCCACTCAAAGAGCGCGCCCGGATTGCTCGACGCCTGGCCCGACGCGGCGCGTTCGTTAAACTCGAGCCAGGTGTCGTTGATGGTTTCCCACCACTCGGTCGTCAAGGTGCCGCGCACGGCGCGGGCGTTTTCTCGCGCGGCCTGCAAACACGAATGAATGCTCGACGGATTGGTCGCATCGGCCACCATGAAATCGAGCACATGTTCGCGGGTCGGTTCGTCGTAGCGTTGCGCGAAGGCGGATTCGAGTTCGGAGATGCGCAGCACCGAGCGTTGCGCGCGCGCCTCCTGTTCGGGCGTTTGCGGCAACAGCAGCGCCTTCAGGTTGATGTCGAGCATGCGGGCGGTGTTCTCCGCGCGCTCCATGTAGCGGGCCATCCAGAAGAGGTGATCGGCGGTTCGGCTTAGCATGACGGCGTTCCGTATCTGATGACGCGAGACCTTTGCACAAGTAAAAGGTCCGCGCTGGTTATCCGTGTGCGCCGGCGACAGTTTGACTCGTCTGCCGGTGCGTTAGGTTGCTGGCGCGGTTGCGCGTCAGTCGACCATCCACGTATCTTTGGTACCGCCTCCCTGCGACGAATTGACGACGAGCGAGCCCTCCTGCAAGGCCACGCGCGTGAGACCACCCGCGCACATCGTCACGCTCTTGCCGGACAGCACGAAGGGACGCAAATCGATATGGCGCGGCGCAATGCCCGCTTCGACAAAGGTCGGACACGCGGAGAGCGCCAGCGTGGGCTGCGCGATATAACCCGCGGGCCGTGCAATCAGACGTTCGCGGAACGATTCGATTTCGGCTTTCGTCGACGCAGGCCCCACCAGCATCCCGTAACCGCCCGCGCCGTGCACTTCCTTCACAACCAGTTCCGGCAGATGCGCGAGCGTGTACGCGAGATCGTCGGGCTTGCGACACTGGAACGTGGGCACGTTGTTGAGGATCGGCTTCTCGCCGAGGTAAAACTCGATCATTTCCGGCACGTACGGGTAGACCGATTTGTCGTCGGCGATGCCGGTGCCCATGGCGTTCGCCAGCGCGACACGTCCGGCGCGATACGCGGTCAGCAGACCCGGCACGCCCAGCGCCGAATCGTTGCGGAAGGCGAGCGGATCGAGAAAATCGTCGTCGACGCGGCGGTAGATCACGTCGACGCGCTTCGGCCCCTGCGTGGTGCGCATGAACACATAGTTGTCGTCGACGAACAGATCCTTGCCTTCCACCAGTTCGACGCCCATCTGCTGCGCGAGGAAGGTGTGCTCGAAATAGGCGGAGTTGTACATGCCCGGCGTGAGCACCACCACGACCGGATCGTCGACACCTTCGGGCGCAACCGAGCGCAGTGTGTCGAGCAGCAGATCGGGATAATGTGCGACCGGTGCAATGCGGTTTTGCACGAACAGTTCGGGGAAAAGCCGCATCATCATCTTGCGGTTTTCCAGCATGTAGGACACGCCCGACGGCACCCGCAGGTTGTCTTCGAGCACGTAGAACTCGCCCTCGTCGCCCGCGCGCACCACGTCGACCCCGGCAATATGCGCGTAAACACCGAGCGGCACGTTGACGCCCTGCATTTCAGGCCGGTATTGCGCGTTTGTATAGACCTGTTCGGCCGGCACGATACCGGCACGCACGATGTTGCGATCGTGATAGACGTCGTGGATAAAAAGATTGAGCGCCTGCACCCGCTGTCGCAAACCGGCCTCGAGCGTCTGCCATTCGCTGCGCGGAATGATGCGCGGAATCAGATCGAAGGGGATCAGCCGCTCGGTGCCGGACAAATCGCCGTTCACCGCAAAGGTGATGCCGACCCGGCGGAACAGCAGGTCGGCTTCCGCGCGTTTGCGTGCGATCGCCTCATTGCCCTGCTTCACCAGCCACCGCTCAAAGCGCGCGTAGTGTGGCCGCACGGCATCGTCATGATGACGCATCTCGTCATAGCATCGCATGTCACGCCCCGCTCTTGTTGTCGGATAGAAGGCGAATGCGCTGCGCATTCGGTGTTCGACAATCGTTGAAGCAAGCGCTATGCCATTGAGCTTTTTACGTGCCAAACACGGTGCATGCACGCTAAGAGCGCATCCCGACCGGCATGGCTTCGCTGCCATCGTACTGCGGCGACCCATGATGCGCTAGTACGGTGCATAAGGGGCACCGCGGCGGGCGGTGGCGGGTTCGCGGAACCACAGCAGACGCGCATAAAAAATCCCCGGGGATTCGCATCCACGGGGATCTGGACAACTTGCACTGCGGGTCGGCTCAAACGTTAACCACGGTTAAAAGCGCACGGTTAAAAGCACACGGTTAAAACCCAGGGTTAATAACGCACGGTCAAAACCGCGGCAACGCATGAAGCACGATCAGCCTGCTGCTGCGTCTTTCAGCTTCTTCAGCGGACGTGCCTTGATGCGCACGCTAGCCGGCTTGGCCGGGAACCAACGCTCTTCGCCCGAGAACGGGTCTTTGCCGAAGCGCTTCTTCTTCGCCGGCACAGCTTGCACGACGATCTTCAGAAGACCCGACAGCGTGAATTCGCCAGCGCCCTTCTTGTGCACTGCGCCGAGGATCGTGTCTTCGAGCGCGGCCAGCACAGCCTTGGCAGCCTTCGGTTCAACAGCAGCGCGTTCAGCAACGTGAGCAGCCAGCGAGGCCTTCGTGAAGGTGTCCTTGATCGGCGACGGAGCGCTGGACGCCTTCACGGCGACCTTCTTAGCTGCGACGGCTTTCTTCGCAGGAACTTTCTTTGCAGCAACCTTCTTGGTCGGTACCGGGGCAGCAGCCTTCTTTGCCACCTTTTTTGCGGAAGTCGGCATGTTTCTCCTACCTGTAGTGGTCAGTGAATTGCACGAAGCGCACACGGTATGTGCACGCTTCAACGCCGGATTCTACAAGCGCTAATACGATTTGCGCGAATCTTTTGTGTATAACAGCGAAGGTTTGTTGCGCGGCGCAGACTGCGCAACACATTTTGATCCTTGTTTTAGCGGGTAAACGTGCGTCGGCGAGGTCTGCAACACGAACACGTAAAGCGCGTTACAAGTCGTTTCGATGCATGAATAGAGGCACTTTCGGCGCCGGACGATGGCCGGCGGATCGCGATTCGAAGCAGCTCGATGGCAAAACCATCGCTCTCCGGCGCACTCGCGATGCCGAATCACGCGACGGAAAAAACACGCCCCCTGCAGCGAAAGTCTCTGCAGGGGGCGGCTAACCTTGCTCTGCGACAGAAAATCGCAGGCGCGTTTCAACGCACGATCAGGGCCGGCTGACGTGCTTCAGATCGTGCTCGCTCTCTTTCACGTGGGCCCAGTACTCGTCTTCGTCGCGCGCCATGCCGAGCTCGCCGTTGCGATACGCGATCGCCAGCGCCAGATTGGCCTCGGGTAACTCCGCATTGGCCGCGCGTGTCAGCCATTGCAGCGCCTGGGCGTCGTCGTGCGGCAGCGTCGTGCCGAAACGGTACTCGTTGGCGAGCTGGAATTGCGCGAGCGGTACGCCCGCTTGCGCCGCCTGTTCGAGCCAGCGAACTGCAAGGCGGGGATCACGCGCGACGCCGTAGCCGTTGCGATAAAGCGTCGACAGATCGTAAGCAGCCTGCGGATCATGCGATGCGGATTCGCTCAACCAGCGGCGGCTTTCCACGTAATCCGGCGCGATGCCGGGCAGTCCGCGCAACAGCAGATGTCCGAGCGTGGCCCGCGCGCCCGGCACAGCGTCGAGCGCAAGTTGACGATACAACTCGACGCCGTCGCGCCGTTCGTCGAGTTGCACCGAGCTCACCAGCACGTCGGCGAGAGCCTCACGCGCCGCCGCATTGCCGAACGCCGCGGCAAGGCGCAACCGCCACACCGGCCACGCCGCGTGCGTGGCTGTGCCCTGCATCCGCCACTCGTCGATCTGCACGTTGGACACGGGCGTCGCCACGCGCGTGGCCGCGACCGTACCGGCAGCGAGCGCGACGGCCATCGCGATAGTCACCGCCACGGCCGCCCGCGGCAGATAGAAGCGCGCCGTCATTGGTTGAGGTCCACCGAGTAGACCGCGAGACCCTTGCCGGTGCCGTCGTCGGTCTGGAGCTGGGTGACGTTGGTGATGCCGTTGGCCTGCGCGAGCGCTACCAGGTTCGGCGCCGCCTTGAACGTCACCTGCCCGGCCGTCGCCACCTTCGCGAAGCGCCAGCTACGGTCGCTGCCGTTGTTCGCCCCCTTGATGGTTTGCACCTTCTTGATGTAGGCGATCAGGACGTCGCGGCTCGCATCCGGCGAGGCGTAAATCGTCTTGCTGCCATCCAGACCCGGGAAATTGCCGCCGCCGCTCGCACGATAGTTGTTGGTCGCGACGATGAACGGCTGCGACTCCGAGATCGCCGCGCCCTGATATTTCAGGTTGCGGATCCGGCTGCCGACTGCCTGGGTGACGTCGATTTCGTAGCTGAAATCCTTCGACGTGATCATGTCGAAGTTATAGCCCGGATAGGTACTGACCAGCGCCTGCGCCGCCGTATTGGCCGGATCGATCTTGTTGAAGCGCTTCGCCGCGGTTTCGAGCCACGCCTTCAGATCGGCGCCCGTCACCTTCACCGCATAAATCGTGTTCGGGTACAGGTAGAGATCGGCGGCGTTGTTGATCGCAACGTTGCCTTGCGAGACGTCGGTGAAATCGTTGCCGCCGCCAAAACCGCTCTTGAACGGCGCGCTCACCGACAGCACCGGAATGCCCGCATATTGCGGCAGATTCGCGTTGATGTAGTCCTGCGTGTAGGCCGCCTGCGCCTGGTTGACGATTTCGATGGCCGACACGTCGCCCACATCCGCGAAATACGTGCTCATGCGGAAATCGGTCGTGCCGATCGGCGTTTTCACATAGTTGATGGTCGCGTTGTGTTCGGCTGCGATCGCCTGCGAGATCGCCGGATCGACTGCCACGTAGCTGTTATCCGCGTTCTGGATCGAGCGCGCTTCCGCCGTGCTCGAATTGCGGTCCACCGTCCACGTACCGTTCGTGTAGTTCAGCGCGAGTTTGATCACGCCGAGATGCTTGCCCCAGAAATTCGCCATCACGGTCGGCACGCCGTTGACGGTGCCCTTCACCTTGTCGACGCCCGGCAGGTTGAATTGCGTGACCGTGCTGTTCTTATCGGGGAATACCTGATGCGAGTGGCCGATCAGCAGCGCGTCGATGCCAGGCACCTTCGAAAGATAGTAGCTGCCGTTTTCCATCGACGGCGAATAGGTCGAATTGTCGAGCCCGCCATGCGACATCGCGACGATGATCTGCGCGCCCTTCGCCTTCATTTCCGGCACATACTTCGACGCACTTTCCACCAGCCCCTGCGTGTAGACGTTGCCGTCGAGCCAGCGCTTATCCCACGCCATGATCGCGGGCGGCGTAAAGCCGATCACGCCGATTTTCACCGGCGCGCTGACGGTCTTGCCGTCGGGCGTGGTGGCGGTGAGCGTGCGTTCGAGGATCGTGTACGGCTTGAAAATCGGCTGCTGCGATTTCGCGCCGAGCACGTTCGAGAGCACCAGCGGGAAGTTCGGCCCCGCGCACGCCGGTTGCGACGCGACCGGACTCATGTTCGGCACGTCGAACGCGTTGCCGGTGACTTGCGCCAGGAACGGCAGGCCGTAGTTGAATTCGTGATTGCCGATGGTGCCCGCGTCGTACTTCAGCAGGTTCATCACCTTGTAGACGCCGAGCGTCGTCTTGCAATCGATCGGCGCGACCTGCGCCTGGTAGTCGGCGAGCGCTGTGCCCTGGATCGTGTCGCCGTCGTCGAGCAACATCGTGTTCGGGAATTCCTTGCGCGCCGCCGCGATTAGCGTCGCCGTGCGCTCCAGACCGAGTGACTTGTCTTCTGCCAGCTTGTAGTAGTCGTAGCTGAGGAGATTGGTGTGGATGTCGGTGGTTTCCAGCAACGCAAGCGTCGCCTTCGTACCGTTCGCCACCTGCGGCTGCGGCTGCGACTGCGGCGTATCAATGTCGCTGCTGCTGCATGCCGTGATGCCGATCGCGCTCAATGCGCCTAATGCACCCAGGGCGCTGGCCACACGAAGCGTGCGCATCCTCTTTCCTGCCATAAACGTTACTCGCATCCCTACCATCCTCCGGGTTGTTGTCTTGTCGCGCCGGTCCATTCGGGCCGACACTGCCTTACAAACAATTACAGAGGCGCAAGGTTACGGCTGGTTTGTGACAACGATTTGTATGGCATTAGATAGGCTTAAGTAATGTTTTTCGTACTCCGGGTCGTCAGCGCGTGAGGCGCGGCAGGATACCGGCGAGCTTCGTGAGTGCCGCGTCGATATGTTCGACGGCGATGCTGCCGTAGCCGAACATCAGGCTGGGCTGCGGTTTCACGCGCTGATGAAACGGCGCGAGTCCATACAAACCGATCGACGCTTCACGCGCCGCGCTCACCAGCGCCTCCTCGGTCAACGGCGCCTTCAGCCGCGTGGCCATATGGATGCCGGCAATCGGCACGATCGGCTCGAACCACGGCGCGAGATCGCCCCGCAGATGCTTCAGCAGCATCGCGCGACGGCCCGCATAGATCTTATGCATGCGCCGCAGATGCTTGGCGAAGTCGCCGTTGAGCATGAAGGTCGCGAGCGCGGTTTGTGTGAGCGTGCAGCCGTGCCAGTCGGCGATCTGCCGGGCCTTGAAGAGCGGACCATAGAGGGAGGCCGGCGGCACCACGTAGCCGACCCGCAGCTCCGGGAAAATCGTCTTCGAAAACGTGCCCACGTACGCGACGAGACCGGCCCGGTCGAGACTTTTCAGCGGCTCCATCGGCCGGCCTTCGAAGCGGTACTCGCAGTCGTAATCGTCCTCGATGATCACGGCGCCACGTTTCTGTGCCCATTCGAGCAACTCGACGCGCCGCTCCAGACTCATCGGCATGCCGAGCGGAAACTGATGCGAGGGCGTCACGTAGACGAGCCGCGCCTTGTCCGGGAGCTTGCTCACGATCAGGCCTTCGGCGTCCACCGGAACCGGCACCACGCGTGCGCCCGTGGCCATGAAGCATGCCCGCGCCGGTGGATAGCCGGGGTCCTCGATCGCCGCGATCTCACCAGGCCGCAAGGTGATGCGCGCGATCAGATCGAGCGCGTGCTGCGCACCTTGCGTGACGATCACCTCCTCCCAGTTGCTCACGACCGCCCGGTTGAACGCCAGGTAGCGCGAAATCGCGAGACGCAACTCCTGCTCGCCGGCTGCGTCGCGATACGTGCCTCGACCGCGCGCTTGCACACGCAATGCGTGGTTCACACAGCGGCGCCAGACATCGAAGGGGAACAGCGATTTGTCGGTCGCGCCGCCGACGAAATCGTGCGGCGAGGCCACCGTGGGCAACGGCAACGGCAGGGGCTCGGACATCTGCTCCCACAGCGGCTGGGCGCGCGCCGCCGATTTTGGTTTCGCCTTCGCCCGTTCGCGCGCCGTCTCAGCGGCCAGTGCATGCGGCGAGCGCTCCACCGGCAGACGCTCCAGACCGTCAGCCACGAACGTGCCCGAACCGGCGCGGGCGCTCAGATAGCCCTCAGAAAGCAGCCGTTCGAATGCCTCGAGGGTGGTCTTGCGCGACACGCCCAGTTGCGTGGCGAGATCGCGCGTGGACGGCAACCGCGTGCCGCCGGCGAGACGCCCTTCGAGTATGCCGGCACGCAACTGCCGGTAGATCTGTCCTGACAGATCGTGACGCCCTTCTACCGCGATATGGATCTCCATCCGAGTGGTTACCTCAAATATCCGAGAAATGGTTATTCCGAAAGACCAATGCCAATCGTAAGCTTACCTCCGTCGCCGCCATCGGAGCGGAAACTTACGATAAGGAACAGTTCATGCAAGCCCGTCTCGACTTCTACAAAGCCAGCCCAGGCGGCACCCGCGCGATGCGCGCGCTCGAAGAAACCATCGGCAAAAGCACGATCGACAAACCGCTCGCGGAACTGGTGCGGATCCGCGCATCGCAGCTGAACGGCTGCGCGTTCTGCCTCGATATGCACGTGACGGACGCGCGCAAGCACGGCGAAACCGAGCGGCGCCTGGCAACAGTGGCGGCATGGCGCGAAGCGCCGTTCTTCACCGAGCGCGAACGCGCGGCGCTCGAATGGACCGAATCGGTCACGCTGGTCGCGCAAACACGTGTACCGGATGAGGTATGGGAAGCGGTGAAGCCGCATTTCACCGAGCAGGAGATGAGCGACCTGACCTTGCTGATCATCGCGATCAACGGCTGGAACCGGATTGCGGTTTCGTTCCGGAAAATGCCGGAGTAAATGCGCGGAGCAGGTGCGACTACACGCGAGCGAGCACGCGCAACGCATGAAACGCAAAATGGCGCGCCCCGGTGACGCGAGGCGCGCCATTTTTATTGCGCTGCCGAGTGGCAAGTCGCATGTTGGCGAACGGCCGACGCAAAGTTTCTTGCGACCGGCCAGCGGTTCCGTGTGAACTGCGCGTGGTTACTTGCGGCCGGTGACCGGTGAGCGGCGCTGTGACGCCCCGCTGTGACGCCCCTTTACAGGCTGCGGCGAAATTACTCCGCCACCGCCCCACTCAATGCAGCCGTTTGCCGCGCATTCTCACGCGCTTCGTCGCTGCAGCGCTGATGTTCACGCGACAGCTTGCGCATCAGCGGCAACAGCAGCACGGCGACCAGCGCGCCCGCTGCCGCGAGCCAGCCCAGGCCCGTAAACAGCTTGACGTACAACGGCAACGATTCGAGCGGGTCCATATCGCCTGCCGGCATCTGCGCGAAGTTCGCGACCACGCTGCCCAGATACTGCGACACGCCGGTTGCCACGAAGTAAGCGCCCATCATGAAGCCGCTCATCCGCGCCGGCACGTAGCGCGCGATCATCGCGAGACCGAGTCCGCTCACCAGCAGTTCGCCGAGCGAATACAAGCCGTAGCCGCCCACCATGAACCATGACGACACGCGCCCGTTCACCGCATAGTTGCCGCTCGCCGCATACACGAAGAAGCCGGCCGCTACCACCGCGAAGCCGAATGCGTACTTGACCGCCACCGGCACGTCCTTCCCGCTCTTCGCGAGCTTCGTATAGAGCAGCGCGAGTACCGGGCTCAGCAACATGATCCAGATCGGATTGAGCGCCTGGAACTGCGCAGCGCTCCACGTGAACCACGTCTGGCCGAACAGAATGAAACGCGGATCGACGTTGCGCAGCGCGAACAGCGTGAGCGACGTCGACATCTGCACGTAGAACACGAAAAACAGGATCACTTGCGCGGTCAGGATCAGCGCCGCAACCAGACCCGAGCGCTCCGAGCGTTCGCACTTCATCAGCATGTAGCCGAAGATCGCCAGAATCGCGACGCCCGCCGTGTACACGCAAGCCACCGCAATTGCCTTGTGCTGCAGCACGAACATCGTTACCGTGCCGAGCACGATACCGCCCAGCGCGACCGCGCCGACGCGCTTCCAGCGGATCGGTTCGGCGTCCGGCGTGGAGCCGATATGCGCGAGCGTGCGGAACATGATGAAGTAGTTCAACACTGACAGCAGCATGCCCGCGCAGCAGACCGCGAATGCCGTGTGCCACCCCCAATGGTCCTTGATCCATGGCGTCGCGAGCATCGACGCCGTCGAGCCGATATTGACCGCCATGTAGTAGATCGTGAATGCACTGTCGATGCGTGCGTCGTCGCCTTCATAGATGCGGCGCACGAGGTTCGCGGCGTTTGCCTTGAAAAGCCCGTTGCCCACCACGATCACGCCGAGCGACGCGTACATGTAGCTCAATTGCTCGTTGGGCAGCGCCAGCATGAAATAGCCGGCCGCCAGCACGAAGGCGCCGAAGATCATCGTGCGGCGCGCGCCGAGAATCTTGTCGCCGATCCAGCCGCCGATCGACGGCGCCGCGTACACCAGCGCCGTAAACGCGCCCCAGGTGAGGGTGGCGTGGCTGTCGGTGAAGTTCAGCTTGTCGATCATGAACAGGACCAGCAGCGCGGCCATCCCGTAGTAACCGAAGCGCTCCCACATCTCGATCAGAAAGACCGTCGAGAACGAACGGGTCTGCGAGACGCGTGCGCCTGGGGGATTGGACGAATTCATCATGTACCTCTTGTTCTTACGGTTGCGGCGGCGCGTGGGCTGACCACGCGGCGCGAAAAACTGGATCTGGAAAAACGGTCGATGAACCATGCGCGACGCGGCGCACGCATTTGCATGTGCGTAGTCGGTGGCACGCTCATCTACATGTTCATCTGGAAACTGAACTGCGCGCTCATTTGCAAACTGAACTGCAAACTGAGGCGCCGGTACCAACAGAAAAACCAGAGTATGGGATAGAGGCCCGCCACGCGGTACGTTCCGAAGGAAGTCGCCCTAGGGGGCGCTGCGCCACATCAGGCTCGGGCTCCGGCAAGCGGAACGGGCTCAATGATAAAGCATCGCGGAAAACGGGGATCGGGCGGCCGGCGAACCGGAGGGCGGCTATCCGGCGGACGGCAGATGGCGGCCGCGCCAGGCGGCGGGCGCAAAGCCCGCGGCGGGAAAAATCGGCAGTGATAGTCATGTCCTCATGCCGGCCAGCGTTCGGATGGAACGTGCCGGACAACGCTCCGCCGCGCAGGATCGCTGAGTGCGGAATGAAAAACAGCGGCCGGCGTCGCGTCTGATACAAACACGTGCGCCCAACCGCCAAGCGGGGCTGATTCTGCAAATAGAACCGTTGGCCTCGTCGGTGAATCGGGTTGCGGCAAGTCCACCTTGGCGCGCGCGATCATCGGCCTCGCGCCGGTGGCAAGCGGCAACGTGCGTTGGCTCGACAAGGAAACCGTGCTACCGGGCGCGCGCCGCGATACCTCGCGCTTGCGCCGCGACGTGCAGATGATTTTCCAGGACCCGCTTGCCTCACTCGATCCGCGCATGACGATCGAACAGATCGTCGCCGAACCCTTAACCACTTACGGCCAGGACATTGCGCGCACCGACGTGCAGCGGCGTGTTCTGACAATGCTCGAACGCGTCGGCCTCAATGCGCAGCATCTGCGCCGCTATCCGCACGAGTTTTCCGGCGGCCAGTGTCAACGCGTCGGCATTGCGCGTGCGTTGATTGGCGAACCGCAGCTGGTGATATGCGATGAACCGGTGTCGGCGCTCGACGTGTCGATCCAGGCGCAGATCGTCAATCTGTTGCGCGATCTGCAGCGCGAGTTGTCGCTGTCGCTGCTGTTCGTCGCGCACGATCTCGCGGTCGTCAAGGCGATCAGCCACCGCGTGCTGGTGATGTATCTGGGACGTGTGATGGAATTCGGCGACAAGCGCGACGTGTATGGCACGCCACGTCATCCGTACACGCGCGCGTTGCTGTCGGCCGTGCCAGTGCCCGATCCAGTGGTTGAACGCGCACGCCGTCATCTGCTGTTACGCGGCGAGATTGCGTCGCCGCTCAGTCCGCCCTCCGGCTGCGCGTTTCGCACGCGCTGCCCGGATGCGATCGAGGCCTGCGCGAACGAGATTCCGCAGCCTGTCACGCATGGTGCGAGCGCAACACGCATCGCGTGCATTCGCGTGAGCGACGCCCCGACGGAAGTGCCCTTGGCGCACGCCCCGTAGGCAACCCCTTGGGACATGGCTAAAAAAAAAGTCTGAAAATTTAAACCGTATTCCCCCGGCGCGGCAGACCGTCGCGCCGTTGGATTCGTTCGTCCTGTCATCAGCAGGACGAACGATAAGCATGGACTGGCCAACCGTCAGCCAAAGATTCACCAAAATAACAGAGACGTTCTATATGAAAGATAGCCGAACAAAAAACCGGTCAAAAAAAACTAGTGCAGCCACCTTCTTTTACTGCGCATTCACCCTAGCCGCGCTGACCATTGGCGCGAGTGCTTATGCCGACGACGCCGTAGGGGAGCCCACCTCCGATACGACGAAAACTCAAACTCTCGCGCAAACGTTGTCCTCTTCCGGGCAGCGGTCGCAAGCTTCGTCAGTGTCACAGGCGAACGCGGCCAACGCCTCCGGCAAGCGCGGAGCGGACCAGGGCGGCCAGGTACGCAACGATCAACCCGACACCACTAACGCCATCGTCAACGCAGAAGCCAACCAGACAGTCACACCGCCCGCGCCGCTGTCGAGCCAGGCGGCGAGCAAGGGTTTTATCGCCGACAGCCATCTGAATCTGCAATTCCGCAATTACGCCGACTACTTCCAGGCCCCCACCTCGATCTATCGGCATGCGTGGATTCAGGGCGCGCAAGCCAACTATGAATCAGGCTTCACGCAAGGCCCGGTCGGCTTCGGCGTCGACGCGTCACTGTTCACCGCGCTCAAACTCGACGGCGGCAACGGCGCCAGCAACATGGTGCACGTAGGCAAGGATGGCGGCGGCTCGCAACAGCTCGCGTGGGCTTACCCCGGCATGTACGACATCAAGGGACGCATTTCGGAAACGGTCGTGAAGTACGGTTTGCAGATCGTCACCAACCCGTTCCTCGAGCCACACGATCGCGCGCTGCCGCCGACATTCCTCGGTGTCTCGATGGTCAGCAACGATCTGGTTCATACGACGCTCGAGGGCGGCAGTTTCACCAAAGTCGACGCACGCGGCCACACGAACCTGACCAACTTGACCACCTCGTACGGCGGCACGCGTATCGATCGCCTGACTTACGTGGGTGGTACGTGGCACTACGCGAAGAACGGGGAAATGGCGCTGTATGTCGACCAGGCGGACGACGTCTGGCGTCAGTACTATGGCTCGGTGGCGCAGTCGTTCGGCGATCCGACCACCATCAAGTGGAGCGGTCTCGCGAACATCTATTCGACGCACGATACCGGCGCATCACGCCAGGGGCACATCAACAGCAACGCGTACAGTTTGTCGGTCTCAGCGCAGCACGGCCCGCACGCGCTGCTGCTCGGTTACCAGCAAGTGCTCGGCGACCAGTTTTTCGACTACGTCAACGAAACCAACGGTATCTACCTGACCAACTCGATGGACGTCGACTACAACGCGCCGCATGAGCAGTCGCTGCAATTGCGCTACACGTTCGACGGCAAATACGCCGGCGTGCCGGGGTTCAAGGCGATGTTCTGGGGCGAGTACGGCTGGGGCGCGGACGCATCAGCAGGTGCCGCGGATAATGCTTCGGCGTCGGCGCCGCTGCACAACCTGTACTGGAAGAACGGTGAACCGGTGCATGGTCACCATCACGAGTTCGGCTTCATTCCGAGCTATACGCTGCAAAGCGGTCGCTTCAAGGACACCAAGGTCACGTTCATCGCGATGTGGCACAACGCCTCGCGCTATTACTCCGATGGCAACAATATGGAGTACCGGCTGGTGGTGAATGTGCCGGTGAAGGTGTTCTGAGTTTGGTGGGTTTTATGGCCTTGTGTATGGGTCCCTAAACAGCGTTCTTTTGTGCGTGCAGGTGTGGCGGAGGTACATCTGCACGTGCCGAATCGACATAAACATGTTTTTCGAGATGCGTGAGCCGGTTAGGATTACTGATCCGAAAAAACGGCAGCGAATCGTAGCCGGAAATCGGCATCCCGAAACCGTATGCGAAAAAAATGCCCCTCTCCAACTATGGGAAAATCCCCTACTACAAAACAAACAACGTCCTTTGGCGATGGACTCTATGCGACGGCAATGTCGGATGTCAGATTGTGCCGGATGTAAATCTTTCGAGTGACAAAGCTCCACCCGCACTGCGTGATCAATCGCAACCACCACCGGTCCCGAAAGAACCTCGCAACAAAAAAGAAGTTGGCGATGGTTTGCTGGCAGTACTGGAGGCAACAGCCCGTTTCAGGAAATGGCTGGACACTCCTGGTCCGCCTAAGCCCCCGACGGCCGCGCAGGCGGCAAGGGCAGACGCTGTACCGGTATTTGACATACAGGAGATTCCCGGTGCGATGCGCAAGAACTTCATGTCCAAATCGGCCATGCTGATGGAAAAGTGGTTCGCTGGTGAGTTAAACTATTCATCCACCGATAGCGACGAGAAGGCGGAGATCAATCAGGATGGCAAGCCATATCCACCCAGCATGTATGATACGACCACGATAAAGCTGGACTGGGTGTTGAATTTCAGGCGAGCAAAGGACCAATACGATGCATTGGTCAATACTGCGATCCGTAGCCCTAGAGCCATGCAACAACTTGCTCTGACTCTCTCCCGGTACAAACGAAGCTGCGCTGAACTCGACACATGGGATTTCAGCGGGAAGCGTCTTGCAAACCTGCATAGACATTTTCAATTTCAGCACGTGGGCGTCGAAAGTACTCTCTCGCAAAAAATCAGCCAGTTCATTGCTTCGAACATGACGAACGGAGGGACGCCAGACGATCTGACAGGGGCGCTCGGTTCGTTCAACTTCTATGCTGCTATCGCATATGCCGAATTTAACAGCGATGCTACGGCCGCCAAGGTGAAAGGCATCTACGTATATGTCCGGGATAACTACACTTTCACGGATAAGCTCGGCGAAGCATCACAGTATCTGGGGCACTGGAGCCGAAATGGAGTTGTTATCGTCCCCTACAATGCCGGGGCCTCGATCCTCGATAAACCGTGGCTTCCTTACGTTGACTATCCCGTTGCGGTCGGGGATGTGCGCGTGAGCGGGAACATCTACTACCCCGTCAAAAACAGTTCATTCCGGCAGTGGGCGATGCGACATAAACGCGGCGGCGACTTTGTCGTCTATTCGGATTGTCGTTTCGTGCCGATTTACCCACCCATGACAGTCCACCTTTGATGGGAATGCAAGGATATTCCGAAGGCATGACGGCGTTCTATGCGCTCGTCCTTGTTGCGCTGGTTGTGCTGGTTAGCTTCGTCTGGTCGCTGGTCATCACTTTTTCGCAATCAACAGGACGAGCTACGCGCCTCAGACGTATCGCCGGATTGTGGGCTAAGTGGATTGTCTGCGTGGCCGTGCTATGGGTTGTGGTCAATTACTGGCTCAGTGCTGACCTGAGGTCAAAAGCACATGACTGCAGCAAGATCACCTCAGATGGAGGACGTTACACAGCCGAACTGTGCCTACTGCAATGGAATCCCGGGGGGGATTCTGACTACATAGGCCGCGTGTACAACGCAAAAGATGGCGAACTATTGGCCGAGCGAACATTCAGCACGCCAGTACCGGAGTTGTCGTGGTTGACCGAGGAAAATGTTTCATTCTCGAAAGGTGGCGATGATTCTTCCTGGGTAACGCTGCCACCCTCACTGTATGACAGACTGCTAGCCAAAATACCCCAGCGGGTCTTGCGGTTTGCCTGCCGATCATTACGACGTGGCGCCTTACTCCGATCACACCTACCCCGCAATCCGCTCGGTCGTCATCGCTCGCGACAAACCATGCATCGGCCGGCGCAGCGCGACGTCGAAGGGATTGGTTTGCGGGCCGATCGCATCCGCCTGGCGCCGCAGCAATTCGACCACCATCGGCAAACGATCTTCGCCGAGACGCGCCGCCAGCGTGCCGACGCTAAGCGCCGCCACCGCGACGCCCGTGCGGTCCAGAATCGGCACCGCCACGCCCGCCATGCCGTCGAGCACCCCGCTATTGCGACCCGCGTAACCGAGTTGGCGCACACGTTCGATTTCGGTGCGCAAATACACTTCGTCAAGTACGCCATAGCCGCGAATCCGCGGCACGTTAAAGCGAATGATCTCTTCACGCTCCGCTTCCGGCAGGAACGCGAGAATCGCCAGGCTTCCCTGACCGACACCCAGTGCGACGCGCCCGCCAATATCGCCGGTGAACGAGCGAATCGGAAACGGCCCTTCGCAGATGTCGAGACACACCGCGTCGAAACTGCTTTTGACCAGCAGAAAAATCGTGTCGCCGAGGCTCGCGCACAGCCGCAGCAACGCCGGGCGACACAGCGTGCGCATGCCGCTCGGATTGCCGGCCTGCGCGGCGAGCGCAAAGAAATCGACGCTCAGCCGATAAAGCTTCGAGCTTTCGTCCTGTTCGACGATGCCTTCCGCGATCAGCGCATGAAGAATGCGGTGCACCGTGCCTTGCGTGAGACCCACCGCCTTCGCGAGACGCGTGACGCGGCCGCCGTCGGGTTGCGCTTCGGATAACGCACGGATCACCGCGAAGGCGCGCTCCAGCATCCCCGGGCCGGGCGCACTGCCCACTTCGGCCAGATCGGAATCGGCATCTCGTTTGGCGGCAGCATTCATCTCTAGCGCTCCGAATTATTTCATTGATCGGAACACTATAGAGTGTTTTACCCGTGAATGGAATATTACCGGCACGCTCGTTCCATTCGAACTTGATCCTGATTCATAGGGATTTTCCGGACCTCATGCAGCGGAACAGTTCGTACACATTCTCGCCAAACTATTCCGTCCAACGGAATTTTTTTGAATCTTATACCGCCAATCGGAATTTGAAATTGACGTCCTGCAATTTGGCTGGATAGAGTCGGCTCCATCGAGGCAGTTGCCGATTGAACCGGTGTCGACCCATCCAAAGGCCAGATCATGTCGTCCCTCACACTCACGGACGTCGCGAAATCGTTCGGCGATCTGCAGGCAGTCGCCGACGTGAACCTGTCAGTTGAAAAAGGCGAGTTCGTTTCGTTGCTTGGCCCGTCCGGCTGCGGCAAGACCACTACGTTGCAGATGATCGCGGGCTTCGTCGAAACGACACGCGGGCGCATCACGCTCGATGGCCGCGATATCACGCACATGAAGCCGAACAAGCGCGGCCTCGGCATCGTATTCCAGAGCTACGCGCTGTTTCCGCATATGAGCGTCGCTGACAACGTCGGCTTCGGACTCGAGATGCGCAACACCGACAAAGCCGAGCGCAAGGCGCGCGTGCGCGAGGCGCTGGCGCTGGTGCGGCTCGATACGCTCGCACACCGCTTTCCGCGCGAGTTGTCCGGCGGGCAGCGGCAGCGTGTGGCGCTTGCCCGCGCGATCGTGATCGCGCCGCCCGTGTTGCTGCTCGACGAACCCATGTCGAACCTTGACGCCAAGCTACGCGAAGACATGCAGTTCGAACTGCGCACCATTCAGCGCAAGATCGGCACGACCACCATTATGGTCACGCACGACCAGTCGGAGGCGCTGTCGATCAGCGACCGCGTGGTGGTGATGGAAGCAGGCCGTATTACGCAGATCGACACGCCGTACGAAGCTTACGAGCGGCCTGAAAACAGATTCGTCTCGCAGTTCATCGGCAAGGCCAACATGCTGGCGGGCACGGTGGTGGCACGCGACGGCGACGCGATCCGCATCGACCTCGGACACGATCTCGCCGAGACCGGCCACACCGCGCAACTGCCGATGCGCGAACGCGTGGTAGGCGTCGGCGATGCGGTGACGTTGTGCATTCGCCCGGAAAAGCTGCGCCTGTGCGCGCCGAATACGGGACGTCTGGCGGCCACGGTGACAAGCCGCTTCTTCCTCGGCAGCCAATGGCTGTATCGCATGGACAGCCGGCTCGGCGAAGTGCTGGTGTGCTGCCAGAACGAAGGCACCGAGCCGCTGCCGGAAGGCGCGGCGGTGGGTGTCGACTGGAACAGCGAGGCGATCCGCTTCATTCAACGGGATGCGCATCATGGCTAGTACGCTGCCCGCTTCGGACAACAACAGCATGAAGACCGGCAATGCGCGCCGCGCGCCGTGGCAGGCGTTTTTGCCCTTGTGGCTGATGTGCACGCCGGCTTTCCTGCTGTTTGCCACGCTCGTGCTGGTACCGCTCGTGATGACGCTGGTACTGACCTTCTATCGCTTCGATCCGTCGAGCGGCCCACTCGCGGCATTCCAGTTCGGCAATTATGCGGAAGTGCTGAAATCGTCGTATTTTCACACGATCTTCCTGCGCACCTTCGGCATCGCTTTTCTGACCACCCTGCTGTGCATCGTGATCGGCACGCCCGAAGCGTACGTGCTGTCGCGCATGCGCGATCCGTATCGCTCGATGTTCCTGCTGATCATTCTCGCGCCGCTGCTGGTCTCGGTCGTGGTTCGCGCATTTGGCTGGAGCATGCTGCTCAACAGCAACGGTCTCGTGAATCAGGCGTTCGGTCTCGTCGGGCTCGGGCCATACAAGCTCGAATACACCACCTTCGCCATCGTCATTGCACTGATGCATGTGATGCTGCCGTTCATGGTGATTCCGGTGTGGACCGCGTTGCAGAAGCTCGACCCGCAAACGGAAAACGCCGCGCTTTCACTAATGGCGTCGCCCGCCACGATCTTGCGCCGCATCGTGTTGCCGCAACTTACGCCTGGCATTCTGTCGGGCAGCCTGATGGTGTTCGGCCTGTCGGCGAGCGCGTTCGCGATTCCCGGCCTGCTCGGCGGACGGCGGCTGAAAGTTGCCGCCACCGCCGTCTACGACGAATTCCTCGGTTCGCTGAACTGGCCGCTCGGCGCGACCATCGCGCTCCTGTTGCTGGTCGCGAATCTGATCGTGATGCTCACTTACTACCGGGTTCTGGAACGCAAATACACCAGAAGCCTCGGCTGAACCTCGCGAGATCAACATGAGAAAAAACGGCCCCATTGCGCTGATTTTCCACACACTCGTTATTGCGTTCGTGCTCGCACCGCTCGTAATCGTGGTGCTGGTCGCCTTCACGCCCGACGAAACGCTCACACTGCCCACGCACGGCGTATCGCTGCGTTGGTTTCGCGCGATCCTCGATTATCCGGACTTCATCTCGGCGTTCTTCAACAGCCTGAAGCTGGCGTTCGCCTCTGCAACGCTGTCGTTGATCGTTGCTTTACCTGCCGCGTTGGCCATCGGTCGTGCTCGTTTTCCGGGCCGCGGGTTCCTCAACGGCTTACTGCTGTCGCCGTTGGTGATTCCCGGCCTCGTGCTCGGCATTGCATTGCTGCGCTTCTTCGCGCTGATCGGCGCAACGGGCTCGTTCGCGTGGCTCGTGCTCGCGCACATGATCATCATCACGCCGTTCGTCATGCGGCTCGTGCTGGCCTCGGTCAGCGGCCTCGATCGCAGCGTCGAACATGCGGCGCACTCGCTCGGCGCCGACGCGTGGACTACGTTTCGCCGCATCACCTTCCCGATGATTCTGCCGGGCATTACCGGCGGCTGGCTGCTCGCGTTCATCAACAGCTTCGACGAGCTAACGATGTCGATCTTCGTCACTTCGCCACAAACCGTCACGCTGCCGGTGCGCATGTACATGTACGCGACCGAATCGATCGATCCGATGATGGCGTCCGTCTCCGCGCTGGTGATCTTCATCACCGCAGGCGCGATGCTGTTGCTCGATCGCGTGTATGGGCTCAACCGGATTCTGATCGGCCAGCACTGATGTCTTCTACTGCCCTCTCTCACATGCCGTCGAATTTGCCGTCTTCCGAATCCGCTGCGCCGAAGCGTGATGCGCAATTCGTTCGCGTCACGGAAACACAGCGTGAACCGCTCGGCTTTTTTATCGACGGCCACGAAGTCTCCGCCTTGCAAGGCGATACGTTGCTGACCGCCGTGTTGATGCAGCAAAGGCGCGTGCGCGAAAGCGAATTCAGCGGCGCGCCACGTGCCGGCTTCTGCCTGATCGGTGCCTGCCAGGACTGCTGGATGCGTACGGAAGACGGGTTGCGTTTGCGCGCGTGCTCAACGCTGGTAACGCAAGGCATGCGCGTGATCACGCGGCTCGCTGAAGTGGCCCCGGTCGCTGCCGTTGCTTCTGATTCTGGCTCTGCTGCTGCCTCAACTTCGGCTGTAAACGGAGACATGCAATGAGCAACGAACACCGCGTGGTGATCGTCGGCGCGGGACCGGCAGGCGTGCGCGCCGCCGAAACACTCGTTGCGGCAGGCGTCAGGCCCATTGTGCTGGATGAAAACGCTCGCTGGGGCGGACAGATTTATCGTCAACCGCCCGCGAACGGCGCATTCCAGCGCTCCAAGAAAACGCTCTACGGTTTCGAAGCCCACAAAGCCGATGCGTTGCATACGACGATGGCCGCGCTTCTTCCGCACCTCGACTATCGCCCCGACACGCTGGCCTGGGCGTGTGAACCGGGCAGGCTCGATACGTTGCACGCGGGGCGCGAAATCAGCGTGCCGTTTTCGCATCTGATCATCGCGAGCGGCGCCACTGATCGCGTGTTGCCGGTGCCGGGCTGGACGCTGCCCGGCGTCTACACGCTGGGCGGGGCGCAGGTTGCGTTAAAGGCGCAGGGCTGTGCGATCGGTCAACGCGTGGTGCTGGCCGGCACAGGGCCGCTGCTCTATCTCGTGGCCTATCAGTACGTGAAAGCCGGTGCACAGGTGGTGGCCGTACTCGACACGAGTCCGCTATCGCAGCAGATTGCTGCCGCGCCGAAACTCGCGCGCCAACCCGCTACGTTCGCCAAAGGGCTCTATTACGTCGGCTGGTTGACATTGCGCGGCGTGCGGATCGAACGCGACGTGAGCCTGATCGGTATTCGTGGCGAGCAAGGCGTGAGTGCCATTGAATGGCGTTCTTCAGCAGACGGCTCGAAAACCGAAACCATCTCGTGTGACGCCGTCGGCATCAGCTT
>NZ_DASRSY010000434.1:0-16092 GCF_035656215.1 Paraburkholderia sp. | reverse complement strand
CGCGCCGCTGCTCACCCTGGGGCACACGCAACCGTTCGAGCCGGAGTCCTCGCGCGCGATTGCGATTGCTGTTGTGCTCGGCGTATTCGCGATCTACTGGATCTTCCGTCTGTGGCACCGGATGCGTACCGACGAGCAGTTCCTCTCACGGCTACTTGAATTTGGCGGTAAGCAGGAAGAATCGGCCGTCGCCGAGCAACTGCGAGAGGTGAACCAGATCGTCAACAGCGCGCTGGAGCGTTTGAAGTCCATGCGCACCGGCGCGCGCGGACTCGGCCGCCTGTTCCAAGGCAAGCGCTATCTGTATGAACTGCCGTGGTATGTCACGCTCGGGTCAAAAGACGCGGGCAAAACCACGGCGATGCTGAATGCCGGACTCGCCTTTCCCGTCGCAGAACAGATGCAGCAGGCTGTCGGCAAACTGGGCGGAAATAGCGGTACCAGGCATGTCGACTGGTGGCTGACCAACCACGCCGTGCTGATAGACACAGCGGGTCGCTACACACGCCATGGCGTGACTCGCATGAGCGATCAATCGGCAGCGCCAGTTGAACTACCCGCCGGCGTGGACAACAGCAAGGCCGTTACCGCAGGCGACGCAGACGGTGGTGTCAAAACCGGTACCGACACCCAGCCAAAGAAGGGGGCCAATAAAACTGCGCCCATCGATCCGGCCGATGTCGCTCGCGAGGCCAACCTCGCCGAATGGCTCGGTTTCCTTGCACTGTTGCGCAAGCACCGTCCCCGCGCGCCCATCAACGGCGCAATACTGACGGTCGATCTCGCCGAACTGACCAGCGAAGACGTGCATGCCCGTCTCGCTGAAGCAGCAGCGCTGCGTACGAGGCTCGCGGAACTGCGCACCGAACTGGGCATTCGCTTCCCCGTTTATCTCGTGATCACCAAGATGGACCGCCTGAGCGGTTTCAGCGAGTACTTCGGCTCACTGACGGCCGAAGGCCGCTCACAGACGTGGGGTTTCACCCTTCCGTACGGCAAAGAAGCCATCGCAAAGGAAGGACTGCGTGCACGTTGCATGTCCGAGCTGGGCTTGCTCGCAATGCGCCTTGCCGATGGCGTAAACACGCGTCTGCAAGACGAATACGACACGCATAAACGCCGAAGGCTCGCGGCGCTGAACGAGGAATTCGCGGCGCTTGTCCGTCCCCTGGGAGAGCTGATCGATAGTGTGTTTCTCGATTCCCGCTACGACTCGACCCAGCTTCACGCGACGCTGCGCGGCGTTTATTTCACGAGCGCGGCGCAAGCGGACAGCGCAGTCATTGCCGAACGAGAAACGATCGTGCAGCATCTCTGGCGCGCGCTTGCGCGCCGGCCTGAGTCACAGAAACCAGTCACGTCCGGTCACCAGAGTTACTTTCTACAAGACCTGCTGACGAAAGTCGTATTCCGTGAAGCGCATCTGGTGCGGCCAAACCTGCGCTGGGAATTCCGTTTTCGGCTTCTGCGTCTGGTCAGTCACGCATTGGCACTACTGATGTTTGCATGGCTTGCCAGCGGCGTGTGGGTCAGCCTCGGACACAACCGTGCTTACCTTGACGCCATCTCACGTAAGACTCAGGCACTCTCAGCGAAGGTCACAGCGCTCTACAGAACCCCGAAACCTGAGGCCGTGCCCGATACGCTCACCGATGCCCGCTATCTCGCGACGTATCCAGGCCTTGATCTGTCAGCGCCGGACAGCGCATATCGCTACGGCCTTTTTACAGGCACGGAAGTGGTGGCCGAAAGTCGTCATACCTATGACGCGCTTGAAGATAATCTGCTGCTGCCGCAGATCGTGCGTCGCATGGAAACGGTTCTGTCGGAAGCAATTGCCGGCAAGGATGCCAGCACGGCCTATCAAACCTTGCGCGCGTATCTGATGCTGCAGGACAAGGCAAAGTACAACGCCGATGACGTCAAGGCATGGGTACTGTCAGACTGGGCCCGAACGGACAGCGCATCGGTGTTCGGTGGACGCGCTTCGATGATCGAACACGTCGCACAACTCTTCTCCGGGGATCGCGTCGTGCAGTCGCCGTTCGTCAGGAACGACACGTTGATCCAACAGGCCCGCACGTTTCTCGACACGAATAACGCGACCCAACGTCTCTATGAACGAGCGAAAGCGGCCATGCAGAGAGAGGCCCCCGAGGAGTTCACGCTGCTGCGTGCGGTCGGCCCGCAGGCGGGCACGGTCTTTACGCGGGCCAATGGCGAGCCGCTTGCGCGTGGCATTCCGGGTCTCTTTACCTATGATGGGTATCGAAACCTGTTCGACAAGCGTCTGCCGGAGTTCGTCCAGTTGGCACGCGACGACGATGCATGGGTGATGGGCCACAGCTTGCTCGGCGAGGCTCAAAAAAAAACGTCTGAAATTGTGAGTGGTGCCGGCGTGGGTGACGATCCGCTTACCGAAGAAATCCGCCGGCAATATCTAACGGAATACGCGCAACGCTGGGACACGTTCCTGTCGAATATCCGAACCGTGACAGGGACGAGTCTCGCGTTCAACCTCCAGGTATTGCGCAACTTCGCAGCGCCTGATTCACCGCTGTCAAGGCTTGCACGTGCAGCGGTCAGGGAGACGACGCTAACCCGCTCGGACGCTAGCGATGAGAAGTCGTTCCTGCAGAAGACCGCGGGGCAATTGGGACAGAAGACCGATCAGGCGCTGGGCATCCGCGCCGAGGAGCGTCTTGAGCGTGAAATGGTTGACGATCACTTTGCGGCGTTGCGCGAGGTGGTGACAGGTAGCAGCGAAGTGCAAACTTCGGCGCAGACAGGTGCTCAACCCACCACGCAGAGCGGGCCACCACAACTCGATGGCCTCACGAGCCAGCTGAACAATTACTACACGATATTGACGGTTGCCGACAATGCACTGACGAACAACAGCATGCCTCCCGCCAGCGACGCCGCGGTGAAACTCAAGTTAACAGCGGACACGCTGCCCGCGCCGTTTCGTGAAGTCATACGGGATCTGGCGATCCAGGGTTCGCGGGAGGTCAATCAGGGCATTGGTCAACTGCTGTCACGTCAGATGGTCGCGACCATTGGTGATGCATGCCGGGTGACGGTCGACGGCAATTATCCGTTTGCGTCCGAAAGCAAACAGGACGTGAACACCGATGATTTCACGCGTGTATTCGCGCAGGGCGGCGTAATCGACGACTTCTTTGTGAAGACGCTGGCGCCATTCGTGGATACGTCGGCGAAGCCGTGGCGCTATAAAACGCTTCCCGGCGCAACCGAGCCGGTGCAAGGGCCGAGTCTGACGCCATTCGAACGAGCGAAAGCCATCCGGGACGTGTTCTTCGCCGACCCGGGGCAGAAGAGGCTCGCGTGGAAGGCTGACATCACCATCCCTGAACTCGATCCGACGATCACCGGACTCGTGCTCGATATCGACGGTCAGAGCGAGCAATACCAGCACGGCCCCGTCCGGCCGTTTTCCATCACGTGGCCTGGGCCACGCGGCGGTGCGCACGCGGAAATCTCAGCGAACCCGCGTGTTCGTCCGGATACCTCAGCGATCGCGACCGATGGCCCCTGGGCGCTGCTGCGTCTGCTAGGTAAAGGGACACTGATCAACACGGCGACTCGGGGCCGCACGCGCGTTGAGTTCGATTTCGACGGACGCAAGGCCGTGCTCGATATTGCGAGTGCAGGTAGTGTCGCCAACCCATTGACGGGCGATGTGTTGAGGGGCTTTCAATGCCCCAGCTCCATGGCGATGTTCAGTTTGCCGGATAACGGGCCGCCGGTGGGATTGCCGCCAGGGTTGCCGGTCACGCGGGCCGCGGACTGACCTGGAAAATGACCAGACTGAACGCCCTGGTTCTGACCAATCATGTTCCCGGCTGGAATTTCGAGGCTGTCGAGGGGCAGTTCATCGGTCTCATGATTGCCCCTCAAATGTCCTAAAACCAATCCTGCCGCGTCGTCTGCATAATCGAATCTCGCGTAACTCAGGCAAGCGCCGCCGTACCGCGCATCGTCAGATAACCTTCATGGTCCTTCGCCCACAGGTCGACGGTCTTCCCGTCGGCCGAAGGTTTGCCGCATACCGTGAAAGGCTGCCCAGCAAAAGTGGGCCGCACCGCCTTGAACGCAAAGCTTTGCAGCGTCGCATCCGGTTGTTCACGACGCACCAGATCGACCAGAAGGGTCGCAATCAACGGGCCGTGCACGATCAGACCAGGATAGCCTTCCACCTCGGTCACGTACGGATAGTCGTAATGGATGCGGTGACTATTGAAGGTCAACGCGGAATAACGGAACAACATCACAGCATCCGCATCGACGGTGCGGCGCCACGTTTCGCCCTCAGGCGCAAGCGCTGCTTGCGGCGGGCGGGCGCCCTCTTGCGGCGCGTCGCGGTAGACAATGTCGTGCTCTTCTTCGAGCTTCAGTTCACCGCCGGCTTCGATCGTGTGCTGCACGGTCACGAACACGAGGCGGCCCGAGCGGCCGGTCTTGTCTTCGATATTGGCGATGGTCGACGTGCGTTTCGCATGCTCGCCGACTTTGAGCGGCGCATGGAACGTCAGGCGGCCGCCGGCCCACATGCGGCGCGGTAGCGGCACCGGTGGCAGAAAGTCGCCGCGCTTCGGATGACCGTCCGGACCGGCGTCGCACAGCGGCGAGATCGGCAGAAAGTACAGCCAGTGCCAGAGCGGTGGCACCGTATCGCCACTTTCTTCCTGGTTCAGGGTGGCGGCCATTGCCGTCAGCGGAAAAGCAGTGATGTGATCTTCGGTCACCACCTCTTTGTCGAGCCAGTCGTCGAGTTTCTCTGGGGCGTCAGACATGGGCAAAATCTCCGAATGCGCTTATGGGGCTAAATAGGGTCCTACTATGAACCTCGCAGCGAGTTTCGCGAAGTTCGCATGTTCGAATCAAGCCTTTTCTCTTGCTTCAGACGCCCCGGACGCCCGCGCGGCGGGTGCGAGTGGCGCGGCCATAACGATACGGGAATTGAAGAGCAAGAGTCGGAGTGCGTAGCCTTCGGCGCGTGCTTACACTCAGTCATCGTTCGATGAATCGCCTTACGGAGAATGCTCATGAATACGGTCGCGAAGGATATGCACTCGCACTCGACAGAGTTGGAACTGGAACTGGGATTCGCGCCCAAACTGAAACACGCTGAGGTATCGGAGGCAGACTCCGGCTCCGTCGCCGATTCGCTTACGCGACGTGTCGACGCAATCGACTGGTTCGATGTCGAACAAGAGATGAATGGCTACGGCTGCGCGATGCTGCCCAATCTGCTCAGTGCGCAGGAATGCGACGCGCTGACCGCGCTCTATTCGCGCGAAGACCTGTATCGCAGCCGCGTCGTGATGGCCCGCCATGGTTTTGGCCGTGGTGAATACAAGTACTTTGCGTATCCGCTGCCGCCACTGGTTGCGGATTTGCGCACAGCGCTTTATCCGCGCCTCGCGCCCGTCGCGAATCGCTGGAATGAAGCGATGAATATCGATGTGCGTTATCCGGCCGCGCATGGCGAATTTATCGCGCGCTGCCACGCTGCCGGTCAGATGCGTCCGACGCCCTTGCTTCTTCAATACGCCAAAGACGACTACAACTGCCTGCATCAGGACCTATACGGCGAGCACGTATTCCCGCTTCAGGTCGCGATTCTGCTGTCCGAGCCGGGCGAGGATTTCACAGGCGGCGAGTTCGTCATGACGGAGCAGCGTCCGCGCATGCAGTCGCGCACGGAAGTCGTGCCGCTCGGCAAGGGCGACGCGGTGGTGTTTGCGGTTCATCACCGGCCGGTGCAAGGTACGCGCGGCGTGTATCGCGTGAATCTGCGACACGGCGTGAGCCGCCTGCGGTCGGGCCACCGACACACGCTCGGCGTAATTTTCCACGACGCGACTTGATTGAGCGCCGCGGCTGCGCCGCCGCAAAAATTCGACAACGGTAATTTTGAACCGGTATCATCCGGGAAAACCCGAACCCACCGGACGCGCTGCGCTACCCTTTGCAGCGCGCCTGGCATGGCTGTTCGAGTGTTATCGCCCGTCGTCGGACGGGGCTTTCAACCGGCGATCCCGGCATGGCAGCCTCATTCGACGATACGAAGCGGGCGGGCTCGCATGCCCGCCTTGTCGCAATCGGCCAAAAGCCGGTGGCGGCCATTTAGCCTGGATATCATCGATCATGATTGCTGCCGCGTTTTCGCGCGTCGCCGACCGCCTGCTGGTTACGGATCCGGGACTCGTGCGTCTCCATACCGCGCTGCGCGTTGCGCTTGCCTGCCTGCTAACCGGCATTGCCAGCATCGCGTGGACCGTCTTTCATCACCAACCGATTACCCTCGCCGCACCCGGCATCCTCTTTGCGATGGTGGCGCCTTTGTTCGTGCGCGATGCACGGCGGCCAGCGTGGTTCGGCACACTCTTCTGTCTTTATCTCTGCGCCTGCGCGTGCTTCGCTGCCGCAGGCGTACTGAGCCGTTATCCCCTCGCCGGCGATGCCGGTTTTCTGATCGTGATGTTCGTCGGCATGCTGGTCCAGGCGTGCGGTCCGCGCGCGCTGGGTTGCGCGATG
This sequence comes from Paraburkholderia sp., assembly GCF_035656215.1. Classification (GTDB taxonomy): domain Bacteria; phylum Pseudomonadota; class Gammaproteobacteria; order Burkholderiales; family Burkholderiaceae; genus Paraburkholderia. The sequence goes on along the minus strand of NZ_DASRSY010000434.1, from coordinate 9,528 downwards.
CTGGGCGTGGTGTGTTTCTACCTTGGGCTGTACCTGCATCCTTCGCCCTTCCATCTTGTGCAATCGCTGTTGCTGTCCGTGTTCGGCCCGCTGATGGTCGCGCTGGTCGGCCGCGTGATCGTGCCGATGCGGGCGGCTGCCAGTTTCCGGCTCGCCATTCACACGGTGACATTGCGCGCATCGCGTGTACTTGCCGCACCGGGGGCGGTGCATCTTTCAGCGTTGAACGAAGCCGCGCTCTCACTTGAAGAACAACTGGCGTTGCTGAATCCGCCCGACGCCGAGACGATTCGCGAGCGAATTGTCGAAGTGGAAGTCGCGGCCGGCCAGCATGCGTTTGCTTACTCGCCAGCACACAGCGGCACGCAAGCAAGTGCCGACGTGCTGCGTCACGCGATTGCCCGGCTCAAGGAGATTGCGCATCGGAGCCATGGACGGCGCGCTTCGCCTTTGCTAGCTGACGGTGCTGACGCCCTATCCGTGGCACAGCGGTTTGCCGATTTGCGTGCAAAGCTCTGCTGGCTGCCCGCCACGCGCGCCACGACCGCAGCTTTTCTCGCGATGCTGATCGGCCACTCCCTGTCTCCTGAGCGCTGGTTCTGGGCGGTCATCACAACGTTCGTGGTTTTTCTCGGTACACGGTCACGTGCAGACACGGTTTATCGTGGCGCGCAACGCCTCGCCGGGACGCTGGCGGGCGCGTTAGTCAGCGTGTTGCTGGTTGCGCCGTTGCACGACTCGCCCATGCTGCTCGTGGCTGCGATGGTGCTGTGCGTGTTCGGTTGGGCTTACTACATCCTGAGTGCGTATGCGCCGGGGGTGTTTTTCATTACCGTGCTCGTCGGGCTCGTGTATGGCGAGCTGGGTTTCGCGATGGGGCCGCTGGTCGAATTGCGGATCGAAGAAGTGCTGGTCGGTTGCCTCGTGTCGTTTGCCGTGGCGATGTTGATGATGCCGCTCGCGGCGACGCGGCATGTCGAGACGAGGCTTGGTGTTGTGCTTGGCGCGCTGCGCGAGGTCGTGCGGCTAGCCGGTTCCGCTGCTCAAACGCCCGAGACGGTGCCGGCCATGCGCAAGCTCGATCGCACCTGGCATGATCTGCGGATCGCGCTGAAACCATTGCAGACTCAGCGCGTGCTGGTGTGGAATCCCGGCGTCGAACTTGCCACCGGATCGCTACTGTGTTGTTTGCACTGGGCACGAGTGTTGAGTGATCTTTCGCGGCAAGGTGCGTCGTCGGAAGGTGTGGCGCTCAATGCGGTGGATGTCGGCGCGGTGCACGTGGAATCGATTGTGGCAAGGCTGGATTCGTTGATCGCGCGATATAGCGGTAGCGCGGCGGATTCTGCACGTGGCGAGTTGGATGAACGTGTGTCGGTGACTGCTGCCGTTGATGTCGATCCGGCGAAGATAACGGCGCTGGCTCAGCTAGATGGCGCCGTTGCGCAGTTGTTCGATCGATTGACGCAGCCGGCTGCCGAAACGCGGAGCGTCTTCAATTGGGCGCTCCGAGGGAGGAGCGCTTAGGCGGCGATGGATTTTGATTTCGGTTGCCTACGGCGTTGGGGGATTGTCGCGCCTGTGAACTTGTCCACAGAAAATGTCCATAAGCCTGTGGATAACATTCATGCAAACGCGCCAAGTGCTTGATGTATTTATATTCTTGCGCGCTGCACGTCGGCGCAACCGTCACGGCGGTTGCGCCCGTGTCATGCCATCAAAGGTAAGCCGACTTCGTCGCGCTACGGGTCGCGGGAGCCAGCAGTTTGCTCCGCTCAACCAGGGCGCCGAACAGCAGCCCAATGGTCGTCCACATAATCACCTGCATTCCGATTGCCGCGACGCGGAACTTCCACAACAGCACCGCCGGGAAAGCTGCCGGTATTTCGTTGATCGTCGGCATCGACAGTTGCACGGCGGCAATGATCACGACAAACACCACGCCAGCGACGATCGAGCCATTCCATGCGCCCAGCTTCAGCGCCGCGCGGCGCCGCACCTTCAGCGAGAACACCAGCGCGACGAGCGAAATCGCGATCATCAGGAAGAACAAACCGGTGCGCGTCCCGATCGTCTCGGGGTCGCCCACCGAGGGTGGATTCGCCGGATATTTGATGTTCGGGACAATCACCAACGCGATAAACGCGTCAAGCGCCAGCCATGCGGACAACGCGCGCGCACTCAGTGCGCCGACGCGGCCGTACGCATACGCGAACACCAGCGAGAACAGCCCACCGAACGCCGCGCCATACGTCACCACGCCGGTCAGCAGTCCGAGGCCCGCTTGCGTATCGCGGCTCACCAGTTCGGGTTCGGGTGCTTCGCCTTTGGCGACGTCGGCCTTTTCCTCGAAAGAAATCGCCTGATCGACCTGCGGTTCGCCCACCAGTCTCGCGAAGCCGAACGTGAGCAATCCCGCGGCGATGCCCGCAAGCATCCCGCGTACCAACAATTTACCAACCATGTTCGACTCCGTTAGTGGCAGGGAAAGCCGAGCAGATGGCGGCCGTCGTGCACGAATTCATGCACATACATGCCAGGCACCAGCGAGGTGGCACCTTGTTCCGTACCAACGAAATACAGCGCAAGCAACAGCAGCAAGCCGCCGAACACGACCCAAGGCAGCAGCTCACGCAGCGGGATTGGTGTGGGTTGGGCGACAGGCTGAGCCGCGGGATCGAAAACAGCGTTGGTCATAATGGACATCTCCTGGGGGTAACGCGCCCCGATAGTCGATCGAAAAGGATGGTGCGAAGCTCAGGTCTGGCTTTCGGCTCGTGAATACCGATTACAGTGGCGCGACCGCGCCGGGCTCTCACCGGCTTCCGTGCTTCGCAGTGCCGCTATTCTACGCGCTAAACTTTGAGCGCCGGCAAGGCAAAGCATGCCTCGCATGCGTCCCGCCTTGAGCTAGCCCTTATGGGAATCAACTGAATGGACATACGGCTGTTACTGATCAGCCACGCATCGACCGCAGCGATGCGCGCGGCCCGCTTCCCCGCCGACGATCCGCTCGATGCGCGCGGCCTCGCCGAAGCAGGCACCGCGCGGGCACGCCTGTCGATTCCGGACGACGCGGCAGTGTTCGTCAGCCCCGCCGTCTGCGCGCGCGATACGGCGTCGGCTTTGGGTCTGAGCGCTGCGGTCCATAGAGGACTGGCAGACGTGGACTACGGCCAATGGCACGGCCGCCGCCTCGCTGATCTCGCCGTTGAAGCACCGCAAGAGCTCGCCGCATGGACACACGATCCCGACGCTGCCGCGCACGGCGGCGAGTCATTCACTCAACTCGTGAAGCGGATAGGAAAGTGGCTCGATGCGCTGAGCAACGGAGTGACCCGCGCGACAGACAGCGCATCAAGCGATGAAATAAACGAGGCAAAAAACCATACGTTAAGCGCAAAAACGGGCAACGTGCCGCGCCATACGCAAAATGTGATCGCCATCACGCACGCGCCAGTGATCCGGGCCGCCATCGTTTATGCGCTCGGGACATCGCCCGCCGTGTTTTCGCGCATCGAGATCGCGCCGCTCTCGATGGTCGAGTTGCGACGCTCCCGACGCGGCTGGACATGGTGGCCGGCGTCACAGTAACGACGGCTGCAATGTCCACCGTGCGTGGACAGCCGATTCAAAACTCATGTGTCCACTCACTTGCCCGATACAACCAACCTCAACTTGCTCGAACCGGCCCGCGTCAACGTAATATCGGTCCGTTTGGCGCGCGTGCCTAAATAAAAGTGCTGACGTCCAGGCGAATTCTGGTCATGCGTCGCGTCCGGCAGACACGAAGCGATGTCCGCCGCGACGGCCTGCAGCGCGTCCGCGCTCGAACCGGCGTCATGGTGCGGCGTCCACGTGCATTGGTAGCTGCCACGGCTCGCCGAACATTGCGCATCATCGCCGTAGGGTTGCGCAACGCCCTTGCCATCGTCCGGCGTCAGTGAGGACAAACCGTCCGGCGCCGCCGCGACGATCCGTTTGAGCGACGCGCACGGGCTAGGCGCATCGTCGGCATTCGCGCTGCTCGGCAGCAACGCATTCAGCGATACAGCGGCGATCGCGGCGGCGAGGAGTCGGGTCTTGTTCATGTCGACGCAGTCCTTCGAAAGGTGGCTCACAGATGACATTAGCGCAGCAGCACGCTTCGTGCCCGACGCCGTCGATCACAAACGTACGATGCTTCGCCGTCCCTTCCGGATGCCTCGACGCCATATAGCGCGCGTAAGCCAGTCCGCGTTCCAGTCGATGCTCGCCTTGGGTCTGCGCAGCACATGAACGATCGAGTGCAGGATGCTCCGGATCGCAATCCGCGCCGCCGAGCAGCACGGTGACTTCGCGACGCGCATAGCGCGATTCGAGCGCGTCAGCGGAACCCGTGCTCCCTCTACTCGACGCATAAGCCGGCAAATCCTCGAGCCCATACTTCCAGCGATTAAACAACGGGCACGCCGTCGCATCGAAAGCCTCGAACTTGCCGGACGCGGTCGGCCGCATTGCATTGCGCAAGCGTCCGTGAATCAGGATCACCGCGCGCTTGACATCACACGTCGGCGCAAGCCAGTCGCCGTTCGCGAACACCGGCACGGTGCCACCGCCCGCAAGCGTCTCGACACTCAGAAGCCGGCTGGCGACGACGGCGACCGGACGTTCATTCGGCGCGCGTTCGTCGTCTGTAATCAAAGACTGGGTCATGCAATAAGCTCTGGTTAATCTAGTGAGTCAAACGAGTGGTGTCTAACGCGTGACGAACTGCGCCGTTGCGCCGCCCGGCCCGCGTCCCGAGCGCGTGAAATACACCATGACGAGCGACACGAAACCGGCAAAAATCAGATAGAAGACCGGCGTCAAACTGCTGCCGGTCAGATGCGTCAAGCCCGTGATGGTGAGCGGCGCCATGCCACCGAACAGCGTCATCGCAATGTTGTAAGACAGCGCCACGCCCGCCGAACGGCTACGCACCGGAAACAACGTCGCGAGCATGCCCGGATGTGAACCGGACATGGCGGCGAGGAACACCGTCGCGACCATCTGCGCGATGAACAGATGCCCCGGCTTCGGATTCGTCACGACGAAGTGATAAAGCGGATACACGCACACCATCCACTTCGATCACGATCGGGTAGAACAGCCGGATTGCTCGCGAGGTGCCGCGCATGGTGTCGGGGATCAATCTGGTCGCAGCCGGATTGGGCGTCACGCTCGTGCCGGCATCGATGCAACGTTACGACCAGGTGGGGACCGTGTACTGCACATTGACGGATCCCTCGAAGTTGAGCGCTCCGCTGCATCTTGCTTACCCTGCCGGACTGCGCAATAGCGCGGCGACCCGCTTTATCGAACTGGTGAAGGAGCGCGCTCGCGCTTGAATACTGCGGGCTTTTGCGGCAGCACCGCGAAGGTGCTCTTCACAAAAAATTCAAATTCAATAGTTTGCTAACGAATATTTTAGAAATACAATACCGGCCATGTCGAATCTCGATGCCTTGCGCCGCACCGTCAGCAGCACCCTGGTCGTCGCTGCCAGAAAATGGCGGCGCACGAGTCATGGCGTGCTCGCGGCCTTTAACGTCTCCGAAGCGTGCGCCACGCCGCTCCTCACCGCCAGCCGGCTCGGCGAAGCGGTGCGGCAGGTCACGCTGGCCGATCACATCGGGATTGAAGGGCCCTCGCTCGTGCGGCTGCTCGACCAACTGTGCGCGGCCGGCCTGATGCGCCGCGACGAAGATCCCGAAGACCGGCGCGCCAAGACCGTGGTACTCACTGACGAGGGCCGCACCGTTACCGCTAAAATGGAAGAAGAGCTCGTTACGTTGCGTGCGCAAGCGTTGAAAGGTATTTCACGCAGCGATCTCGAAGCGACCTTGCGAGTGCTGGCCGCTTTCACGGCCGAGGCAGCGCCGCATGACGCCGGGGATTCCGAGTAACGGTTTATGGTCTATCCCTCCATCCGCGACTGGCTGTTCTCCGTCAAGACGTTTGCCGCGGCGATGATCGCGCTCTACATCGGTCTCTCGCTCGAGTTGCCGCGGCCGTACTGGGCGATGGCCACCGTCTACATCGTGTCGAATCCATTTGTCGGCGCGACCCGCTCCAAGGCACTTTATCGCGCGCTCGGCACCGCACTCGGCGCGTCGGCAGCGGTGCTGCTGGTGCCGCCGTTCGTCGAATCGCCGTATCTGTTCAGCGTGATCGTCGCGTTGTGGACCGGCACGCTGCTGTATCTCGCGGTGGCCGACCGCACCGCGCGCAGCTACGTCTTCATGCTGGCGGCTTACACCATGCCGATTATTGCGTTGCCTTCGGTGACCAATCCGGGCGGCGTGTTCGATCTGGCGATCAGCCGCACCGAGGAGATCACGCTCGGCATCGTGTGCGCGAGCATCGTCGGCAGTTCGCTGTTTCCTAGCCGGCTAGCGCCCACCATCATCGAACGGACCGACGCGTGGTTTCGCGACGCCGCGTTCTATGCGACCGAAACGCTGTCCGGGCGCATTGCAGGCGCGGCGATCTCGGGGGCCCGCCAGCGGATCGCAGCTACGATCAACGGGCTGGAACTGCTGCTGAGCCAGCTTGCCTACGACCATACCCGGCTGGACATCCTGGCCCGCGCTCACGAATTGCGCGGACGCATGCAGTTGCTGCTGCCGATGATGTCGGCACTGGCCGATCCGCTCGTCGCCCTCTACAACAGCGGTCGGCAGACATGGCCCGAGGGTCTCGAAGCGTTGCTCAACGACGTCATCGAGTGGTTCAATGCGCCGCTTCCCCCGGCCAGCGAGGGCTATCATCCCGACCTCGTCGCCGCTGCGCTGCGCGCGCGCATCGCAGCCATGCAACCGCCGCCGACCGCGCTCGCGAAATGGGACAGCGCGCTGCTTTCGAACGCGCTGTGGCGCATGAAACAGGTGATCGACGTCTGGCAGGACTGCCGCTCGCTGCGCATCATCATCACGCGTGAAGAAGGCTCTTGGCGGCCACGTTTTCGCCATTGGCGGCTGGGTGGCACCGAGCGGTTCTTCGACCGCGGCATCATGCTGTTTTCGACGGTTTCCGCGGGCGCCGCGGTCATCATTGCGTGCAGTCTGTGGATCAGCTCAGGCTGGGCGGACGGCGCCAGTGCGGTGACGCTGGCGGCGGTCGCCTGCTGCTTCTTCGCCGCGCTCGACGAACCCGCGCCTATGGTGTTCAAGTTCTTCATCGCCACGGCAGTCAGCGTGGTGGCCGCCGGTATCTATCTGTTCGCCGTGCTGCCGCATGTGCATGATTTTCCGATGCTGGTCATCCTGTTCGCCGCGCCGTTCATCCTTGTCGGCACAATGATCCCGCGTCCGCAGTTCAACATGGTGACTGTGCTCGTGGCCGTGAATACCGCTACCTTCATCAGCATCCAGGACGCCTACTCGGCCAACTTCCTGATCTTCCTGAACAGCAATCTCGCGGGCCTCGCAGGCTTACTGTATGCGTATCTGTGGACCCGCGTAACGCGGCCGTTCGGCGCTGAACTCGCGGCCTCGCGGCTGCTGCGCTCAAGCTGGGCCGACGTGGCGCTGACCGCGTCCACACGGACAATCGAAGACCCGCGCAATCTCGCCGCGCGCATGCTCGATCGCCTGATGCAGTTGATCCCCCGTCTTGCCGCTACCGACGACCATCGCCATCCGTCGATCGAAAGCTTCCGCGATCTACGCATCGCCTTCAACGCGCTCGATCTGCGCCGCCTGACGCGCAAGCTCGGCGGCGAAGCGCCGGCCTCCATCGATCAGGTCCTCGAAGACGTGCGCCAATATTTCGAAACCTGCGTTGACCGGCGCGTCCGTCAACCGGTGCCCGAGAGCCTGATGTCATCCATCGACGCAGCCGTGGCGCGCGTCACGGCACAAGGGCTCGCCAATGCCGGCGCGCCAAGCGCCACTTCGCAAACTTCGGCACGCCGATTGCGCGAGGCGCTGCACGCGCTGGTCGGCTTGCGTCTTTCGCTGTTTCCGGCCACGCTAGTCACACCCACGCCGCCTGAACCGGAGGCCGCTGCCTGATGCGCTCTTCCCGCAATCCAATCCACCCCTTTGCCAGTCCCCGCGATGATCGGTGAAATCGATATCTTCGGCGTGTTCGTGCCGGCCGTGCTCGTGCTGATGTTGATCGCCTATCTGATCAACCTGGCCATTCGCACGGTGCTCGCACGCGTCGGCTTTTACCGCTTCGTCTGGCACCGTTCCATCTTCGATCTCGGCATCTATGTGCTGGTGCTGGGCCTTGTCGTCGTCGTTTCGCACAGACTAATAACGTGAAAAAAACCTGGTTCTCCGTCGGTCAAATTCTGCTGACCCTGATCGTCGTCGTGGTTGCAGCCTTCGTGCTGTGGAAACTGGTTGCTTATTACATGTTCGCGCCGTGGACCCGCGACGGACACGTGCGCGCCGACGTGATCCAGGTCGCGCCGGATATCTCGGGGCTAATTTCATCGGTCGAGGTGGTGGACAACCAGCAGGTCAAGCAGGGCCAGGTGCTGTTCGTGATCGATCAGGCCCGCTATGCGCTGGCATTGCGCCAGGCGCAAGCCACCGCGCTGCAGCGCCGCGCCACTCTCGATCAGGCGCGCCGCGAAGACGCGCGTAACCGCCAGCTCGGCAATCTCGTCGCGGCGGAAGTCGCCGAAGAAAGCCGCTCGCGTGTCGAAACGGCGGAAGCCGCGCTCGCCGATGCGAACGTCGCGATCGATACCGCCAAACTGAACTTGCAACGCACCACGATCGTGAGTCCGGTCGATGGTTATCTGAACGACCGCGCGCCGCGTACTGGCGAATTCGTGTCCGCGGGCCGCGCGGTGGTGGCGGTGGTGGATATGCATTCGTTCCGCGTCGACGGCTATTTTGAAGAAACCAAAATGCGTGGCATCGACATCGGCCAGGCGGTCGATATTCAGGTGATGGGCGAGCCGAACGTGCTGCGCGGGCACGTGCAAAGCATCGTCGCGGGGATTGAGGACCGCGACCGCACGCAAAGCTCGAATCTGCTGCCGAACGTGAACCCGGCGTTCAGTTGGGTGCGGCTCGCGCAACGGATTCCGGTGCGCGTTGCGCTCGACGAAGTCCCCGCCGACTTTCGCATGATCGCCGGACGCACGGCGACGGTCTCGGTGCGTGATCTGGCGCTGAACGGCAAGAAGCATCCGGCTGCGGGCGCTTCGGGTGTGGTGGATGCGTCAGCGGCTTCGGCTTCGGCTTCGGCTTCGGCTGCCTCGGCTGCTTCTGCTACGCAACCGGCATCTGCTGCAGTTATTTCAGGCGCCTCGCAATGAAGCTGTCGCGTGCCCTGCCCTTATTGCCGCTGTTACCGTTAGCCGTCACGCTCAACGGTTGCATGAACGTCGGCCCCAATTACTCGCTGCCGAAGCAGGCGCTGATCAACGCCCCGCTCGCCAATGCGCCGATAGAAGGCGCCGATGCCAAACTGACCTCGCGGCAAAACGTGCCTGCGGTCTGGTGGAAGCTCTATGACGATCCGGTGCTGAACAGCCTCGTCGAC
>NZ_DASRSY010000433.1:0-5646 GCF_035656215.1 Paraburkholderia sp. | reverse complement strand
AAGTTGGAGAATTCAGCCAGGAGTTGCGAAGACGCTGGTATTTGAGTTCATATCGTCGATTTATCAATCAGTTATGCGATGAAGTTTACAGGTCGAGCGCCCCGTATACAAGCCCTTTCGGGCTTAAGTTGAGAGCATTGCCTAGCGACGGCGTGGCGTGTCTTCACGCGGCGGTTCCGGCCGCGGACGTACATTGCTTGCGATATCGCCGCGCAAGTCGCCACGGGGCGCAGGCGGCGTGAAGTCGCGACTGCGTGCTCCGTTCTGCTGCCAGGTTTCAACGCTGGCCGTGTGGTCCGGTTGCCAGTTCCAACCTTGTGGACGCTGCTGTGCGAGCGCCGGTGCGGCCATTGATGAAACGACAATGCCGCACAGAAGCAGTGACATTGGTTTCATGCTGAGCTCCCGTCAAGCCGATCGACTCAAGGCCTGTTTGCATACACATAAGGTATGCCGAGTAGCGAAAGCACGCTGTAAGCAATGGTAAATGGATGTTTCACACGCAACCATCGAGTCGCTTCAGATGTCTGGAGCGACCCGGTGATGAGGTCGGCAAAGCGGGGAGGGACGACCGCGTTGGGCGCGCCGAGGAGCGGTGCCCATTGCAGGACGGGCGGGCGTCGATAACGGCGCACGGCGGCCCGGATACACGCCGGGCGCCCGCAGGCGCCCGGAGGCAAAACAATTTCGCGTCAGGCCATCTTGACCGGCGCGCGCCACGATTCCGGATTGGTCCAGAATGCGCCACGCAAGCGGTCGCGGCTCGGCGGTGCTGGCGGTTTCGCCGCCGTCGCGCCAATCCGGCCGCGCAGCGAAATTTCACGACCGCTCGTGCCGAGTCGCTTAACTATTTCGGCGAGCGTACCATCGGCTTGCCATTCGTCGAAGCGACGGCGGCAAGTCGGCGGCGACGGATAGCGGCCCGGAAGTTTGGACCAGCCTTCGCCCGTCGACAGCACCCAAAGCACGGCGTTGACAACCGCGCGTGCTTCCACGCGTGGCCGACCGCGCCGTTCGCTCCGTGCTGGCTCCGCACAGAACAACGCCTCGACCAGCGCCCACTCGTTGTCTCTCAAATCGTCGAACAGCATCATGTTTCACCTCAGCGAAGCTAACTCCGGTGCGCTGCCCCGCGCCGCGCACTCTCCATGCACTCGATAGGCGAGTGCCAAGGGGGGTCGGGCTTGCCACGGTCTGCTATTCAGTCAGAAGTCATGGCGCCGACCCTGTGTGCATGTAAATGCAGGAAGTGTGCCAAGTTGAGTCCGACTACCTGAAAGCCCTGTGACAGCGGGCCAGCGCGGGCGCTAGCTAGGGGCGTATAAGAATCCAAAAAACCCATCTCGCAAATCGGGACAATCACCAATCTTGTGCAATCAGGCCCGGCCAGCGTGCGTTTGCGCCTTATTGCTGCATTGCAGCGATAGCATTAAATGCGATTGTGGCGCGGTATTTAGCCATACAATGCGCATCAAACTGGGTTATTGATGAGGTCGGTAAATGAATGTGACGCTGCGACAGCTAAGGGTTTTCATTGAGGTCGCCCGTTTGCAGAGCTTCAGCCGGGCCGGCGATGAGATCGGCTTGACGCAATCGGCGGTCAGCCGCTGCGTACGCGAACTGGAGGGGGAGATCGGTCTGAAGTTAATCGACCGCACCACGCGCGAAGTGCAACTCACGGATGTCGGCGGCAACCTGGTATCGAGCGTCTCACGCCTGCTGACGGATCTGGACGACGCGTTGCGTGAGATCCGTGAAATCGGCGAGCAGCGCCGCGGACGCGTGGTGGTGGCCGCGAGCCCGACCGTCGCCTGCCGGTTGATGCCCGGCGTAGTGGCGTCGTGCGGACACCAGTTCCCCTACATCACATTGGGGCTGCGCGACGACGTGCAAAGCGATGTGGTGCGCAAGGTGAAGTCGGGCGAAGTCGATTTCGGCGTGATCATCGGTCCGTTTTCCGCCGACGACCTGCTCAGCGAATCGCTGATGACGGACTCGTTTTGCGTCGTTTCCCGCGACGATCACCCCCTGGCGGCGCAGAGGCAGGTCGCATGGACTGATCTCGACGGCCAACAGCTTGTCATGCTCGATTACGCGTCAGGCAGCCGGCCGATTATCGACGCCGTGATGCAGGAGCACGGGGTGAGCGCCACCGTGGTACAGGAGTTGGGGCATTCCGCGACCGTTTTTGGGTTGGTCGAGGCGGGTGTCGGCGTGAGCGTGCTGCCCTGGTTGGCGTTGCCGCTCCCGGCAGGCGCCTCGCTGGTGGCGCGGCCGCTCGTGCCGCGCGCCGAGCGCACGGTCGAACTGGTGCGGCGGCGCGACCGTTCGCTGTCACCGGCGGCGGAGGCGGTATGGAGCCTGATTCGTCAATTGCCGGCGCGGGCGGAGGATTTGAGCTAATGACCCGGGCACGCCTCAGCAACGGGTGACTTCGCCGTCCCAAAAACTGGCGCCGCGCTAAACTGTCGCTTCTCCCAAGCGTCAGCCTTGACCCATTACCCGTCCGTCCCCGTGTGGAAGCCTCGATGAGCGAATCGGATCTGCCTGTGCCCTTCATCCCCAACGCACGCGATGCCGTGCGCGCCCTGCGTCCTTCGCAGATCCGTGAAGTCGCGAATGCCGGTTTCGGCGTCGCCGACGTGCTGCCGTTCTGGTTCGGCGAGTCCGACCGGGTGACCCCGGCCTTCATCCGCGACGCCGCCAGCGCCGCCTTGGCCGCCGGCGCGACCTTCTATACGCATAATCTGGGCATTGCGCCGCTGCGCACGGCGCTCGCGGGCTACGTTGGCGAGTTGCACGGGACGACGTCTCCCGATCACATCGCGGTGACGAGCGCCGGCGTCAATGCATTGATGCTGGCTGCGCAGCTTGTCGTGGGCGTGGGTGACCGCGTTGTCGCGGTAACGCCGCTGTGGCCGAATCTGGTCGAGATTCCCAAGATTCTGGGCGCACAGGTGGAAACGGTCGCGCTGGGCTACGGCGAATGCGGGTGGCAGCTCGATCTCGAGCAGTTGCTGGCTGTGTTGACGCCGGACACGAAAATGCTGCTCATCAATTCGCCGAACAATCCGACCGGCTGGGTGATGAGCCGCGACGAGCAACGCGCCGTGCTGGCGCATTGCCGTCGCCACGGCATCTGGATCGTTGCCGATGAAGTCTACGAGCGTCTTTATTTTGCGGACGATCCGTGCGCCGGCGCGCGCGGCGTTCGTTCGCGCACGGCGCCGTCGTTTCTCGATCTGGCCACGCGCGACGAGCGCGTGATCTGCGTGAATTCATTTTCCAAGGCGTGGCTGATGACCGGCTGGCGGCTCGGCTGGATCGTCGCGCCGGCCTCGCTGATGGATGATCTGGGCAAGCTGGTCGAATACAATACGTCGTGCGCGCCGGCTTTCGTCCAGCAGGCGGGCGTCGCGGCCGTCCAGCAGGGCGAGCGCTTCACGCAGGAGCTGGTGCTCGACCTGAAGGCGTCACGCGATCATCTGGTGCATGCGCTGTCCACCGTGGCGGGTGTCGATGTGAAGGCGCCGCCAGGGGCGATGTACCTGTTTTTCTCGATGCCCGGTGCGTCGCGCAGTCTCGAGCTATGCAAGGCCATGGTGCGGGAAGTGGGTTTGGGCGTGGCGCCCGGCAGCGCGTTCGGACCGCAAGGCGAGGGCTTCGTGCGTTGGTGTTATGCCTGCGACACGGCGCGGCTCGACGCGGGTGTCGAGCGACTGAAACGGTTTCTGGCGCAACACGACACACATTGACCCGTCGCTGAGCGGGGAGGTGTTCCGGCGATCTAAGGCCCCATTTCAGCCCGATTCCCGTGCTTTTCCGCCCACTTTTCCGCGAAAGCACCCGAGCGAAGGCAGAACTGGAAAATGCGCCGGGGATTTCGTCTTTACGCACCGATTGTTTTTGCGTAATATGGCGCTCAGTCACGCGATTCCTTTCAGGAATATCGCTGCTCCGTCCGGCTGGGTTTGGCTCGATTGCCTGTTTCGCCTCCCCCCGGTGCGTGCTCCCATCAATATGACCGATCAGAATCGGGCGAGCGCGTCTTCAGTTCCATATCGTCTGTTTGATCCGGTTCTTTGACCACAGGGTCTGACCTAGCTGCATGAATACCCAAGAGGCGAAGATCGTCCTCGAGACTGCCTTGATCTGCGCGCAGGAGCCGTTAAAGCTCGGCGAGTTGCGCAAGCTCTTTGCCGACGGCGTGTCGGCAGACACTGTTCGGAATTTGCTCGAAGACCTCAAGCAGGATTGGTCTGGGCGCGGTGTGGAGCTGGTCGGGCTGGCATCGGGCTGGCGATTTCAAAGCAAGCCCGCGATGCGTTCGTACCTGGATCGTTTGCATCCTGAGAAACCGCCGAAATATTCGCGCGCGGTGCTTGAGACGCTGGCGATCATCGCGTACAGGCAACCGGTCACGCGTGGCGATATTGAAGAGATTCGCGGTGTCACAGTGAATACGCAGGTCGTCAAGCAACTCGAGGATCGCGGCTGGATCGAGGTGATTGGCCATCGTGATGTGCCAGGCCGTCCGGCGCTTTACGCGACCACGCGGCAATTTCTCGACGACCTCGGTTTGAAGGCGCTCGATGAATTGCCGCCGCTCGCCGATCCGTCGGCGCAGCTGAACGCGGATCTGCTCGGTCAGCATGCGATCGAATTTTCAGAGGTCGAGGCAGCACAGGCATTGACTTCGGGCAAAGACGGCGTGTCCGAACAGCAGGCGGATTCCACCGCGGGCGAGGCAGCCACTGAAGCGGGCGAACCTGCCGGCGAGACTGCCGATAGCGATTACGTCGAAGAAGCGGGCGTGGCGGCAGGAACGGAAACCGCTGACGAACACGCCGAAGAGCATCAGGCGTCGGTCGATCGAGTGCGGCATGTGGAGTCGGCTGAGGCAAGCGGGGCAGCCGAAGCAAATGAGGCGGATGAGGCAGCGCATAGCGTTGCGGATGCCGCACCGGCACCCGGGTCGCATCAGGATGCTGCTGCAGCCCCGGCTGGGCAAGAACATGCCGAAGCGGCAAAAGTTGAAACGCAGGTTGAACCCCAGGCCGGCGCCGCCGAGCCCGCATTGAATCACGATCCGGCCTCCCAGGCCGATCCTGCAACACCCGCGCACGACTCGGGCGTGCTCCGCGATACGGAGCATGCCGCCGAGCCGAACCCGACCACCGCGGCGCACGGCGATCCTGAGGATCGTCGCGATGCCGCGCAGGACGATGGCATTCTGACCGACGACGAACCCGAGTCGCGCAGCGCCTGACGTAACCGAACTTTTTTTGCCGCGCCCGCAATGGGCGCGCGCGACCTGACATTTTGAGGTTGTTTTGACACATACCCACGACACCGATTCGTCCGAATCCGAGCGCGCCGCGCCGTCGGCGCGCGCCGACGAAGCGCGCACCACGCAAGCGTCGGCAGGCGAAAGCGAGCGCCCGGCACAGACCACGGAAGCCGACGGCGAAGACCGTCCGCGCCGCGGTCTGCGTCGCGGACCGCGCAGCCTGATCGCGCGACGCCGCGCCGGAGCGAAGACGAAGGGCGCCGAAGGCGCGCCCGCGCAAGGAGCGCCGGTCGTCACAGAAGCCCCGCCGGACGGCGAGGTGGTCGCGCAGGTGCGCATGCCGCGTAAGGATGCAG
>NZ_DASRSY010000432.1:0-2543 GCF_035656215.1 Paraburkholderia sp. | reverse complement strand
CGGCGTCGATATTCTGGACGTTCGCATACAGAAACACGCGCACCCGCGATGAGCGCGACAGCTCGTCGCGATACGCCTTGCCGAAACGCACAGGAGGGCTGAACTGCGCGACCGTATCACGCATATCGCCGGTCGCAAGCGGTATGCGACGCACGTCATGGCGTCCGATCTCGCGTTCCCAGTAAGCGGGGTCGAAATTCTGCGGGCCGAGCTTCAGCAGTTCATGCGTACGCGCGTAGTACGGCGCCAGTTCTTCGAGGCCGAACGGCCAGCCGCTGTGCGGGATCCAGTCGCGCTTTTCGAAGTCCCATGGATCGAGCGGACGGCACCAGCCGCCCCAGCAGTTGCTGCTGCCGCCAAAGTAACGGCTGCGCGAGCCGTCTGCGAACGAATAAGGAAGCCCGGCGTTTTCGCCGCGATAGAGGTCGCGGGTTTCGTCATCCGGCCCGAAGCCCCCGCTTTCGAGCATGCAGGTGTCGATCCCCGCCCTCGACATCTCCAGCGCAAGCGTAATGCCGGCGACCCCTCCGCCGATGATGCAGACCGTCGTTTCAATGACCGTGTTGTGTTCAACAGTGCGAGTATCGATGAACATCCCTACTCCCCATCGTCTTCATGCATCTCTGAGTGCGTCAATCCGGCTACTCATCCAACCGGGGCTGGCAAGCAAACCACGCACGCGCCGTTACCGACCACCTCATCGGCATCGCCGCGAGTGCCGATCAAGGAAATCGATCGACAATCCCATTGCGGCCGCCGACATTCCGGCTTGTCAACGACTTGGCCTCCCCAGCGTATAAACGCTGCGGTCTTCTCTCTGTGCTTCAGCTCACGGAATCGAAACGGTTCCGGATAAAACGACATGGGTTGCCGCCATACACGCCCTCAGGATCGAGTGAACGATGCACGACGGACAACGGCGTCACCACGGCCGACCGGCCGATCGTCACACCCATCTGCACAACACATTTTGAGGTGATCCAGACACCGTCCTCGATGACGATCGGCGCGACGCGCAGATCCATCGTGGTGCTCATATCGTGAGACCCGGCGCTCAGGAATGTGCCTTGGGAAATACAAACGTTCGAACCGATGCGGATCAGCGCCTGGTTGTAGATCCAGACGTCGACGCCGAACCAGCAGTTATCGCCCACTTCCAGATTCCACGGCGACTTCACACGCAGCGGATGCACGAAGCGGCAACCCATGCCGATCTTCGCGCCGAACAGACGCAATAGCCCAACCCGTACCGACGACAGAGGCAGCAACTTGTTGTTGATCACGCAGGCCTCAATCACAAACCAGATGAGTTCGATCAGGGCCCCGCGCTTCGCGCGATAGTTTCCCTTTCCAGCCCGGCTGAGATCGATAACGCGGCCATCCTCGCGGACGCCTTCGACTTTCGGCGTGCGCCCGATCTGCGGATCGTCGGCAACGTTACCCATCAGCTTTCTCCAGACCACGAACGTGAGTCAACGTACTCATGCGTCACGCTTACATTATGTTTCGACTCCTTACTGAAGCTGGCTTCATGGCCGTACGGGCAAGCGTTTTGGCGGTTACCCACGTGCTGGTTGGCGCACGATAGCTCTATTGAGACCGCATCTCCCCGGGGCATACGATGACCATTTCGTTTCGGCATACGACAACCTCGCTGCTTCTCGCCATCGTCACGTGTGCCGCACCTGCGCTCGCGCAGAACGCAGCACCCGCGCCCGCTGCGCCGACCCTCGCCGCTACGGCTGCGACCGCCTACAGTACCCCCGCTCCAGCTGCGCGCGCCAACCCGGGCGCCGCGCGTCGCAACAGCGAAGCGCAGTTGCTCGGCGCCCCGCGCGAATACGGTTCGCCAGACGCGCAGCAAGGCAATACCGCCGACGCCCAGCAGGCAGCGCTGCTCGATGAACAACGCATGACGGTATTGGGCGGAGGGCAAGGCGCGCAGCCGGCCGTAGGCAAGGGCCAGCGCAACAAGGCGCAAGCGGCCGCCAACGGCAAGGTCCGCGTGGCCGGTCAGCCCGGCGGTCGGAATGCGGCCGACGGCTTGATGCCCGAAGGCGCAGCGAGAGCCACTTACGCCAATCCGTACGATCCGGGCAAACACGCCGTCTATCGATCCCCGTGGTGATAGTGCATTCATGAGATGGCCGCTTGCCGGATCAATCCGGCGCGGCTTCCTCCCTTGTAGCCGGCTTGCGCCGCCGGGTCGCAGCAGTCGAGGGCCGCGGGCCGCTGAAATACGGCACCTCCGCCTTCGCATGCTTGCCGCGTGACTCACGAACCAGCGCCGCGAGCCGCGCTTCAAACGTAGCGATCGTCGACTCCGGCGACAGGGCGCGCTCCGCATAACTGCGTGCCGCCTTGCCGAGCGCCGCGCGGCGTTCGGGATCGCTTGCCAGCACCGTGATCGCGGCCGCCAAAGTCTTGACGTTGTCCGGCGGCACGACCAAACCGCGCGGAGACACCGCGTCGTAAAGACCCGTGCCGCGCCGCGCCATGGCCACCACCGCGCGCCCGCTTGCGAACATGCCGGTGAGCTTCGA
>NZ_DASRSY010000431.1:0-6417 GCF_035656215.1 Paraburkholderia sp. | reverse complement strand
GTGACGGAGAACAGCGCCTCGACGCTCGGCACCGCGGGCATGTGGGCGAGCAGACTGCAATAGCCGCAGGCGCCGCCGTCGGATGCGGCAGAGTGTTGGGTGTGTTTGCTACCAGTGTCGTCCGATGCCTGATCCTGCATCGAGGGCATGGAAGACGTCGATGACGTGGCGTCCATCTCCGGCATGGAGGGCATCGACGGCATCGAGGATGTAGCGCCCCTTTCCGGCATGGTCGCCATCGACGGCATCGAGCAATGCTCGGCTTCGCTGCCCTATGGTCCGGCGGCCACCCACGGTCAATAGAGCAAACCGCCAACGGCAAACCCGCTACGGACGGTAGACAATGCTTCATCCCGGCTATCTGCACGGAGTGTCCATGAAAGCGCATCGCCCGCGTCCTCCGCACTTTCCCGGCGATGATTCGCATGCGGAGTGGCGCGATCACACCTTGCCTTACGTCATCGTGGCCGCGCTGTTCGTGCTGGTGATCACACTGATCGTCTGGCTGGTCGATCCGGCGCCGCCGAAGACCATCACGATCAGCGCGGGCCCCCACGACAGTTCGTTCCTCGTCGCCGCAGATCAGTACAAGAAGATCCTCGCCCGCAATGGCATCACGCTGAAGGTGCTGGAATCCGATGGCTCGGTGCAGAATCTGCATCGTCTGCTAGACCAGAAACAGCATGTCGATCTCGCACTCGTGCAAGGCGGCGTGGCCGACGGTCTCGATACGTCGTCCCTGATGTCGCTCGGCAGCGTTTTCTATATTCCGGTGGTGGTGTTCTATCGCGGCACGGGCATCAGCGAGCTTTCAGAACTGGAAGGCAAACGGATTGCAATCGGCCGCGAAGGCAGCGGCACGCGCCTGCTGGCGCTCAAATTGCTGGAAGCAAACGGCATCGAACCGGGCGGCGACACCGTGCTGGTCCCGAGCGATGGCTTGCAGGCCGCCACGCAACTCGTGGCGGGCGACGTCGACGCGGCGATCCTGAACGGCGACTCCGCCACGCGCGGCTTGATGCTGCGGCTCCTGAAAGTGCCCGGCATCTCCGTGATGAATTTCGACGAAGCCAGCGCCTATACGCGCCTCTTTCCCTATCTCAACGAGATGGACCTGCCGCCCGGCGTGCTGGACCTCAGGCGCAGAATTCCGCCCGATACCATTCATCTGATCAGTCCGACGGTCGAACTCGTGGCCCGGACCAATCTGCATCCCGCCATTTCCGACTTATTGATCGAGGCCGCGCAAGAGGTGCACGGCACGGCGGGGCTATTGCAGCACGCGGGGGAATTCCCGAGTCCGGTTGCCCATGAATATCAGATCAGCGAAGACGCGCAACGCTACTACAAGACCGGCAAGAGTTTTCTATACCGCGCGCTGCCGTTCTGGCTCGCGAGCATTGGCGACCGCACGCTCGTTCTGCTGCTGCCGATGGCGGTGCTGCTGTTTCCGGCGATGCGGCTGATCCCGGCACTGTACCGGTGGCGCGTGCGCTCACGCATCTATCGCTATTACGGTGCGCTGATTGCGATCGAACGCGGCGCATTCGCCGACTCGACCGACGAGGAGCGCAAACGGCTGCTCGCGAAGCTCGATCAAATTGAGGCGTCACTTAACCGCTTGCGTATGCCGCTCGCATACGCCGACGCGTTCTATGTGCTGCGCGAGCACGTCGGCTTCGTACGCGGCCGGCTGGCCGCGGCACAAGGCAGCCACCCCTAGACGGGGCGGCGGGCCTCTTTATGCTTCAGCGGTGGCCGACGGTGCTGCCGGCGGCGTTGTCGATTCAGCGGCCGGCGTTTCCGTCGAGGCGGCTTGCGGCTGGCTGACCGCGTCAGCTTGCGGGGCGGCGGCGGCTTGCGCAGTTGCATCGCCCGAAGCCACTGCGGCGTCGGCAGCATTAGTGGACGCATCAGCCGACGCAGCGGCTGCTTTCGCCGCACCTCTGCCTGCGCGATGCGCCTGCAGACGCTGCGCGCCGGCCGCTTCCTGCGCCGTGACCTTGCCTGCTTCGCCGCCCGTGACATCCACGCGCGCGGCGCCTTCGACCAGGCACTTCCAGTAGCGGCTGCCGCGGCACCACGTCTTGATCGCGTCGCGCAACTCGGCTTCGCTCAGCGACAGCTCCTTCGCGTGAACCACGAGGTCCTCGAAGATGCCGACCTTGAGCGGCAGCTTGGGCGCCGGATTCTTCGGAAACGCGTTCGGGAAGCGCTTTTGGAGCTTACCGATCGATTTCACGACCGGGTCCACGGGCTTCGCGTCCACCTTGGGAGTGGGCGCGGCGCGGCGCGGCGGCGACGGCTTGCGGGCAGGCTTCGCGCCAGGCTTGGCGACGGGCTTAGCCGCAGGTGCAGCTTCGGCGCGTGCCGCAGCCAGTTGCTTCTTCAATTCAGCGAGTTGTTCGAAACCCATAGCGCACAATCAATCGAGAAAGACAAGATTGTAGCAGCGTGTTGGAACGTGCTCGTGACAGGGGGTGATGCGGTGCATGTCCACGGTGGTTAGCGTTCGCCCTTTCCGAACCGCCTACGGGCAAAAAATCACCTTTTAACATCAACAGCCCCCCCACCCTCGACCGCCGCCAGGCCAAAAACCGAAACACACAACCCAACCCGCCGGTCATTGTTCCGCAAGGAAAGCCCCAACTGATGCCGCGCGGCGATCCGCGCCACAATCGCCAACCCAAGCCCGCTGCCCTCGCCCTGTGCCTCTTCCCCTCGATAGAACCGATCGAAAACCCGCTCGATTTCAGCCTCCGGTATGCCGGAGCCACTATCCACGACATCAAACCCGACCCGCTCACCAGACCGCTTCAGAATCACATCCACGCGCCCGCCCCGCGGCGTGTGCCGGATTGCGTTGTTGATCAGATTCCCGAGCAACACACTCATCCCATGCGGCTCCGCCAGCACCGTATAAGCGTCGTAGCCCGCGCGCGCGTCTTCGCACTCGAGCCCGAGATCGATCTCCCTCGTCTCCGCGAGCAGCGAAAGATCCCCCACCGCCTGTTCGCCGATCCGGCGCAAACTCGCCGGCATCATCGACGTCACCGGATGCGCATCCTCACGCGCCAGCGTCAACAACTGCTGCACCAGGTGGATGATCCGGTTGACCCGCTCCTCGACGCGCTCCAGCGCTTGTCCTTCGCCCTTTAACGAACCGTCGCGGGAAGCCGCCTGCAATTGCAGCTTCAGCGCGGCAAGCGGCGAGCGCAACTCATGCGCGGCATCGGCGATAAACGTGCGCTGCGCCTGCGAAGCAATGTTCAATCGTTGCAGCAGGTCATTGAGCGCTTCGACTAGCGGTTTGATTTCGACGGGCACGGAGCCATCCAGACGCAATGGCTCCAGCGTATCGATCGAACGGGTTGTCAGCGCGCGCGTCAGGCCGCCGATCGGCGCCAGCCCTCTCGCCACCACCAGCAGCACCAGCACGATCGTCACCGGCACCAGCACGCCGAGCGGCCACAGCGTATGCAGCGCCAGTTGCAGCGCGAGGTCTTCGCGCACGGAAATCGGCTGCGCAACCTGGATGTACCGGTCCGGCTGTTCCAGCCCGAATGCGCGCCAGTGATTTTCGCCACGCTCGATCGTGCTGAAACCCGCCGGCAAACGCGAGAATACCGGTGCCTGCCTCGAGTGATAGATGAGATTGCCGGACCGGTCCCAGATTTCGATCACAATCCGGTCGTCGGCCAGATCGCCCAGGTCGGGATTGCGATGCTCGCCGTCGCTCGAACCCGCCAGATTCGACGGCAACGACAGCGCCACCGTGCGCAGCTCGTAGTCGAACAGCTCGCTTGCTTCTTCGCGCGCGGTGTGAAAGATGCCGAAGCCGGCCATGGCCGAGGCCGCGGCCAGCCCGAAAATCAGCCAACCGAGCAGCCAGCGGCGAATCGACGTCATCAGCACCTCTTCAGACGATAGCCCACGCCGCGCACGGTCACCACCTGCTCCGCGCCGATCTTGCGCCGCAAGCTGTGCACGTGCACTTCGATGGTGTTGCTGCCCACCTCCTCGCCCCAGCCGTATAGCTTCTCTTCCAGTTCGGCCTTGGTGAACACGCGCGTGGGTTCTTCGATCAGTGCCTGCAGCAAGGCGAACTCGCGCGGCACGAGCGGCAGCACTTCGCCGTCTTTGGTGACTTCGTGCGCCGCGGGATCGAGTGTGAGTTCGCCGTGCGCATAGATGGGTTGCTTCTGGCCGGTGCGCCGCCGCAATAGCGCGCGCACCCGCGCGGCCAGCTCGTCGAGGTCGAATGGTTTGATCAGATAGTCGTCGGCGCCCGCATCGAGGCCGCGAATCCGCTCGTCGACCGCATCACGCGCGGTCAGGATGATCACCGGTGCGGCACCGCCGTTCTTGCGGTAAGCGTTGAGCACGTCAATGCCGTCCTTCTTCGGCAAGCCGAGATCGAGCAGCACGAGGTCGTACACGCCGTTACCCAGCGACAGTTCCGCTGCGCGGCCGTCCTCGGCCCAGTCGATCGCGTAGCCCGAGCGGCGCATCGCGCCCAACACTGTCTCCGCAATCATGTCGTCGTCTTCGATCAGTAGCAGACGCATGGCCTCTCCTCTCTCCAGTTTGCCCGCATTGTCCGGCCAGTTGGCTTAAGGCTTCCTTATGGGGTCCTTATAGGGTCCTTATGGGAAGCTTAGGTGACACTGAAGGGAGGCTTATGGGACGCTTAAATTTCGGTTAAGCGTTTCTTAAGCTCCCCATCAGCAGAATCGGCGCTTGTTCTGCGACATCCGCTCGCGGCTGTCCCACCTTTGTTCAGGAGCCGGATTTTGCCCGTTTTCAACGCCGCCGCAGCGGTTATTTCAGCGGCTACCTCAGCAGCGAGGCGACCTGCCGGACTGGCCGCCTCGCTCGCGGCTAAATCACCGGCCACCTCAGAAGCGGCGCGACCGGCCGCACTGGCCGCCGTGTTTGCGGCTAAATCATTGGTCACCCCCGCAGCACGGTGGCGCGTACTCGTGTCCGTCTGCGCAATGCTGCTAGGCGGATGCACGTGGTATCACCGCGAGCCGCTTGCTCCGCAGGATACGTCCACCTCCACCCGCTCGCTCGAACGCATCCAGATCGATCCGTCGACGATGCCGCTGCCCGAACTGGCCGCACATCGCTTCGATCCGTCCGATGGGCTCGACATCGACGAAGTCTCGATGCTGGCGGTAGCGAACAATCCCGACCTGAAGCTGGCCCGCGACGATCTCGGCATCGCCCATGCGCAAGCTTATTCCGCAGGGCTGCTGCCCGACCCGCAACTGAGCGTATCAAGCGATTACCCAGGCGCGGCCGGCACCACGCGCGCATTCAATTATGGCCTGAGCATCGACGTGATGGCGATCGTGCTGCGCAGCACGAATAAGCAATCCGCCGACGCAACCGTGGCCAAAACCGATCTCGGCCTGCTGTGGCAAGAATGGCAGATCGTCGCCCAGGCGCGGCAGTTGTTCATCAAGACGCGCTTTCAGCAGGACACGCTGCCGCTGCTGCAACAGCAGCGCGACCTCACGCGCACGCGCTACGAACGCATGGCCGAAGCGCACCGCGACGGCAATCTGACCGACGACACGCTGACGGCCGCACTGACCGCATACAGCGACGCACGCAAGCAGTACACCGACGCCGAACGGGCAGCGGAACAGACACATCACGATCTGAACGCGCTGCTCGGCCTCTCGCCTGATGTGCAGTTGCAACTCACGGGCGACGAAGACACGACCGAACTGCCCGGCGCGACGCTCGATGCAGCGCTCGCCAAACTCGCGCAGCGCCGTCCGGATCTGATCGCGCTGCAAGCGGGTTATGAGGCGCAGGAACAGAAATACCGTGCGGCGATTCTCAGCCAGTTCCCGAGCCTGTCGGTGGGTTTCGTACGCGCGCGGGACACCTCGAACATCTACACCAGCGGCTTCCAGATCAATCTGAGCCTGCCGATCTTCAACCGCAATCAAGGCAACGTCGCGATCGAAAAAGCGACACGTCAGCGCCTGCGCGACGAATATCAGTCGCGCCTCAATCAGGCTTATGCCGATGTCGCCCATATGCGTGCGGATAGCGTGATTCTCACGCGACAGTTGCAGCAGACCGAAGCCGCGCTGCCCGACGTCGATGTCGCCGCGCAGCACGCCGCCGCGGCCTACGCGGAGCACAACCTCGCGCTCGGCGCCTACACGGACGCGCAAAGTGCGTCGCTCACCAAACGTATCGACGTCGCCACGCTGCGCGAGTCGCTCGCCGAACAACGCGTCGGCTTGCAGGCGCTGCTGGGCAGCGCGATTCCAGACGCCTTTTCCTCCGCTCAGACTTACACCGAAACTCATGCGAAATAGCCCACTTTCGACGCGGCGGCCGCGCATCGCCTCCCGTGCAATTACCGTTGCCTGCGTCGCGCTGATAAGCGCC
>NZ_DASRSY010000430.1:0-7086 GCF_035656215.1 Paraburkholderia sp. | reverse complement strand
AGAAGCCCTCATGAATGCTCTGATGAATGATCACTGCCTTCACCACGTCCTGATATGACAGCGTGTATTCGTTGTTTGCCATGGGTCCCTCCTTGCTCGTACGCAGTCTGTGCGTACGTGTGCAGATATGGCATTTTGCGCGGAGCTAGGGGCCTAGTTTTACGCGCCGTCTTGTACAGCGCAAGTGAAAAGACGTGCGCCCCGACGCGTCGCTTTGCATTGACGAATGGAGGGCGCAGCCGGGG
Organism: Paraburkholderia sp.; assembly: GCF_035656215.1. Lineage (GTDB taxonomy): Bacteria > Pseudomonadota > Gammaproteobacteria > Burkholderiales > Burkholderiaceae > Paraburkholderia. The sequence continues at coordinate 6,841 of NZ_DASRSY010000430.1, read as the reverse complement.
TGAGGGCATCTCGGGGCACGCGGCAGTCGGGACAGCCGGCGCCGCGCGGAATGACCTTCAGGTGAACTGCTTATTATGTTGAAAATGATTAGTGGAAAATGAGGTACAGGATAACCAGCACGATCAACGGGACGCCAAGAAGCCAGCCGAGAAGGTAAGGCATGATGTGATCTCCTTTCGCATTGAAGTTTGCATACGAAGGTGTCTCAGCATCCGGCGTGCCTAACGATATTCGTGTGCTACCGCAGACCTACGGGAGAAGCCCAAACTCCCGCTAGTCACGGCAAATTTTCCCTCAGCACAATACTGAACTGCACGGGTTTAACGTCGCTCATCGCATCGCGCTTCTCGCGCACGTTGCGGAAAATCCGCAAGCAATTCCCCACCATGGCCTGCGGTGTTTGTGTGATCAATGCATCCATCGTTCCGTCGATCAGCAGAGCCCGCGTATCAGGCGTCAACCCGTGTCCGACAAACAATATCTTCTGATCGGAACGCGCTTCCACAATCGCGCGCGCGACGCCGTCCGAGCCACCACCACTGTTGTAAATTCCCGCGAGATCGGGATGCTGTTCCAATAGCTTGCGCGTCTGCGCATAGTTGCGCTCGCTATCGTCATGTCCCTCGCGAAGGCCGATTACCTTGACAGAAGGAAACGTCGATTCGATCAGATGAAGAAAGCCGATCTCACGTTCCTCATGTCCGCGATAGTTGAGGCTGCCTGCCAGCATCGCGATCTTTCCGCTCGGCCGTGGCCCCATGAAGCGCCCCAATAGCAACGCTGCGGTGCGCCCCGCTGCGCGATTGTCGATGCCCACATAAGCCAGCCGTCGCGCATTCGACAAATCGGAAATCAGCGTAATCGCCGGCACGCCCTGATCGGCCAGCGTATTCACCGCATCGCGCACGACGGGATGCTCGAGCGCCATGAACACCACGCCGTCAGCACGTTGCCCGTAATGCAGTAGACGGTCGGCGAGTTCTTTCGGGTTGAAACTCTCGACGTAGTGAACGCGGCATTTCATGTCCAACGCGTTCCACTGTTCGTGCGCGAAGTCGATGTAGTCGCCGAGCATGTGCAAATAACGATTGGTGCCGGCCGGCAGAAGAAAGGCAATGCGCATCGGTCTTGAAGCCGACGCGACAGGCGCTTCCGGCGTCAACAGATAGCCGAGTTGCGCGGCTGCTTGAAGCACACGTTGCGCGGTGACGGCGCGCACGCCTTCCCGGCCATTGAGTACGCGATCCACCGTGGCGGTCGAAACACCGGCGGCGCGCGCAATGTCGGGAATGCGCGCACGTGCCGCGGCGGTGAGGAGAAGCGGTTCGGACATAACGGTCCTTCGCAGAGTGGAAGTCCATCAAAAACCATCAAGTTCGCGGTTTGACAGCCATTGCCGCGCACGCCTAGTCTTGCAGCTATCACATGGCAACTGATACGCAGTGACCGGAAATCAAGGCGATGTCAGCAGGTGATGAGGTTTTTTGATGGAATCGACAGTCACATCAATTATAAGCAAGGAGACACCCAAATGACCAACCTCGCGAGACGCACGTTGCTGCGTGCCGCTGCCGCCGTGCCGGTCGCCAGCGCGCTGGGCTTTCCGGCGATCGTGCGCGCGGCGTCCGGCCCGGAGTTCGTGTTCAAGTACGGCAACAATCTGCCGCTCACGCATCCGTTGAACGTGCGCTCGCAGGAAGCGGCCAATCAGATCAAAGAGGCGTCGAAGGGGCGCATGGAGATCCGGATATTCCCTAACAACCAGCTCGGCGGCGATACCGACATGCTCGCGCAAGTGCGCAGCGGTGGCATCGAGATGTTCACGCCGTCGGCGCTGGTGGTCTCGACGCTCGCGCCATCGGTGGCAATTAATGCGGTCGGCTTTGCCTTCAGCGACTACAACCAGGTGTGGAGCGCGATGGACGGCAAGCTCGGCGCCTACGTGCGTGCGGCGATGCAGAAGGCCGGGCTCGAGTCGTTTGAAAAGATGTGGGACAACGGCTTTCGTCAGACGACGACCAGCAATGGCCCGATCACGAGCGCGCAGAACATGCGCGGTCTGAAGATCCGCGTACCGGTGAGCCCGCTCAGCATCGACATGTTCAAAGGCCTCGGCGCCGCACCGACCAGCTTGCAGTTCAGCGAAGTCTATTCGTCGCTGCAAACGCATATCGTCGATGCACAGGAAAACCCGCTGCCGATCGTGCAGGTCGCGAAGCTTTACGAAGTGCAGAAGTTCTGTTCGTTGACCAACCACATGTGGGACGGCTACTGGTTCGTGTTGAACCCTCGCGCGTGGCAACGCTTGCCGAAAGACTTGCAGGGCATTGCAAGCGATGCGTTCAATCAAAGCGCGTTGAAACAACGTGAAGACGTTCGCAAGCTTAACGACGCTGCCGTCGCGGATCTGCAAAGCAAAGGTCTGGCGATTAACCGTCCGGCGCCGGACACGTTCCGCGCAGCGCTGCGTCAAGCGGGCTTTTACGCCGAATGGAAGGGCAAGTTCGGTACGCAGGCGTGGGATCTGCTCGAACAATCGGTCGGCAAGCTGGCTTAGGCGTGGGTCGTGAGTTGCGAGTTGCGAGCCGTGAACCCGGCCTGAGCCGCGAGCCCTGACCGTGCAGCACGCTGGTGAGCAAGAGACGAAACGCGGCGAGCGGCCGCAAGGAGGCATCCGCATGTCGAATCACGCATTGAATCCCACCGAGGCGGCTGTCGCGTTGCACGCGGCGAGCCTGCCGCGCCGCTGGCTGAAAACCTTCGATCGCGGCCTGATTGCGCTCGTCGAAGTCTGCGCGGCGGCGCTGCTGGCGGTGGAGATCGTCGTGATGCTGGCGGGCGTGATCTGGCGTTATGCACTGCATCAGCCGCTGGTGTGGTCGGACGAACTCGCCGGGATTTTGTTCTTGTGGCTCGCCATGCTCGGCGCCGTGCTCGCGTTGCGGCGTGGCGAACATATGCGAATGACGGCTTTCGTCAGCCGTCTTTCGCCGGAACGGCGCGCATTCGTGGATACGCTGGCGATTGCCGCGTCGATTGCGTTACTCGCGTTGTTGATCGGACCCGCATACGACTATGCGTCCGGCGAGACAGCGATCGTTACGCCCGCGCTGGAGATCAGCAATGCATGGCGCGCGCTCGCGTTGCCGATCGGCGCCGCACTCATGTTGATCGTCGGCTTGATTCGTCTCGCGCAGGTGAGCCGCGTGCGCGACGTGCTGATCGTGCTAGTGATTGCCGCACTATTAGGCGTGGTGGCTGTGTTCGCTGGTCCGTGGTTCCAGACGCTCGGCAAGGCCAACCTGGTGATCTTCTTCGTCGGCGTGGTGGCGATCGGCATTTTTTCGGGCGTGCCCATCGGATTTTCTTTTGCGCTTGCCACGTTTGGCTATCTCGGTCTCTCGACGTTCACGCCGCTCGAGGTGGTGGTCGGCCGCATGGATGAGGGGATGTCTCATCTGGTGTTGCTGGCTGTGCCGCTGTTCGTGTTTCTCGGCTTGCTGATTGAAATGACCGGCATGGCGCGCGCGATGATCGAGTTTCTTGCGAGTCTCGTCGGTCACCTGCACGGTGGTTTGTCGTTCGTGTTGATCGGTGCGATGTATCTGGTGTCGGGCATCTCCGGTTCGAAAGTCGCGGACATGGCGGCGATTGCACCGGTGCTGTTCCCGGAAATGAAAAAACGCGGCGCTTCTGAAGGCGATCTGGTTGCGCTGCTTGCCACCACCGGCGCGCAAAGCGAAACCATTCCACCGAGCATCGTGCTGATTACGATTGGCTCAGTGACGGGGCTGTCGATCTCCGCGCTCTTCACCGCAGGAATGTTGCCGGGCGCCGTGCTCGCGTTGATTCTCTGCGTGGTGGTGTGGTGGCGCTACCGCAAGGAGGACCTGAGCGGCGCGCAGCGTTTCAGCAAGCGGCAGATCGGGCGCCTGTTCATCGTGTCGCTGCCCGCGTTGGCCTTGCCGTTCGTGATCAGAATGGCGGTCGTCGAGGGCGTGGCGACGGCGACTGAAGTGTCGACCATTGGCATCGCATATTCGATGGTGATCGGGCTGCTCGTCTACCGGCGGTTCGAATGGAAGCGCCTTGGCCGCATGCTGGTGGATGCGGCGACCTTGTCGGGCGCGATCCTGTTCATTATCGGATGCGCGACGGCCATGGCGTGGGCGCTGACGCAATCCGGCTTCTCGCAGGACCTCGCGCAATTGATGGGCTCGATGCCCGGCGGCGCGTATGGCTTTCTCGCGGTGTCGATTGTCGTGTTCGTGATGCTTGGCAGTGTGCTCGAAGGGATTCCCGCCATTGTGCTGTTTGGGCCACTGCTGTTTCCGATCGCACGACTCGCGGGCGTCAATGAAGTGCACTACGCAATCGTCGTGATTCTTTCGATGGGCGTGGGCCTGTTCTCGCCGCCATTCGGCGTCGGCTACTACTCGGCGTGCGCGATCAGCAAGGTCAATCCCGACGCGGGCATTCGTCCGATCGTCGGCTATATGGGTGCTTTGATCGTCGGTCTGATTCTGGTTGCGGCGATTCCCTGGATTTCTATCGGTTTTCTCTAAGGTCTCTTTTAAGTCTCTATACAGGTTCGACATTCGGGCGCTGCGTTCCCGCTGCGCCGGGGCGTCGCTCGTCTTTCAAAAACTGGCAGCATCGGGAGAGTTTTATGAGTCGTTTCTTTGGCGAGATCCGTCAGGCCGGGTATGTAGTGCGTGATATCGAGGCCGCAATGGACTACTGGAGCCGTGTGCTCGGCGTGGGTCCATGGTTCTACAACGAACGCGTACCAATCGAGAATTACACGTATCGCGGGCAATCGTACGAGGTGCATAACTCGGTGGCGTTAGCGAACTCGGGCTCGTTGCAGGTCGAACTGATCCAGACACGTAACGATGCGCCGTCCATGTATCGCGACTTTCTTGCTGCGGGCCATACCGGTTTGCAGCACAACGCGTATTGGACCACTTCATTCGATGCAGACCTCGCGCGTTTGCAGGAGCAAGGCTTCAAAGTTGCGATGAGCGGCGAAGTAGGACGCAATGGGCGCTTCGTTTACTTCGACACTGAAAATCATCCAGGTACGGTGATCGAATTGTCGGAAATCGCTGGTCCGAAAGGCAAACTGTTCGACATGATCTATGCAGCCTCGCGTGATTGGGACGGCCGTGATCCAGTGCGCCGGTTTCCCGATCTGAGCGCGCTATGAACGCAACGTTGCCACGGCAGAGCGTCAACGACGATTGCCTCGAAGCCGACTATCTGATCGAGACGCCGCTCGATCCTGCACGTGTTGCCGACGTGATGGCAGGCGAGCAGTCGAGCGGCACCTTTGTGCGGGTCGCCAATGAGTCCGACGCGCTGCGGGCGCGCAGCCGCGCGAGCGTGGTGCGGATCGAAGAACTCGAGTCCGCCGCCCAGCCCAGTTTGCCGAGTGCATGGCTCGCGCGTCAGGGCACGCCGGGACCGTGGCGGCGCGCACGTGTCACGCTATCGTTTCCGCTGGCCAACATCGGCGCGAATCTGCCGACGCTTGCCGCGACCGTCGCCGGCAATCTGTATGACCTCGGCGAAGTGACTGGCATGCGGCTGTTGTCGTTGCGCTTACCGGCGTCATATCGTGCGCGCTTTGAATTGCCGCGTCATGGCGTAGCGGGTACGCGGGCGCTGACGCAAATCGCGGACAGGCCAATGATTGGCACCATCATCAAGCCGAACGTCGGCCTGAGTGCTGAAGAAACAGCCGCACTGGTGCGTGAGTTATGCGAAGCAGGCGTCGATTTCATCAAGGACGATGAGGTGTGCGCGAATCCCGCGCATGCCCCACTCGCCGAACGCGTGCGCGCGGTGATGAAGCAAGTGCGTAACAACCGCGAGCGCAGCGGCCGCCCGGTGATGGTTGCGTTCAATATCACCGATGACCTCGACGCCATGCGCCGTCACGCCGAACTGGTCGAGCAGGAAGGCGGCAGTTGCGTGATGGCGAGCATCAACTGGTGCGGTTTTTCCGCGATCCAGACACTGCGCCGCGCAACGCCGCTCGTGTTGCATGCACATCGCAACGGCTACGGCATGATGTCGCGCGATCCGGCGCTTGGCATGTCGTTTCAGGCATATCAGACGCTCTGGCGGTTGACCGGTGTTGACCATATGCACGTGCACGGCCTTGCCGGTAAATTCGCGCAGAGCGATACCGAGGTGATCGAATCCGCGCGTGATTGCGCCACACCGCTCGCGCCGGATTGCGACGATATCGTGCTGCCTGCGTTTTCGTCAGGACAATGGGCGGGCACCGTGCAGGCGACGTTCGACGCCGCGCGTTCCACCGATTTACTGTTCATGTCAGGCGGCGGCATTCTCGCGCATCCCGACGGTCCGGCGGCAGGCGTCATGAGTGTTCGACAGGCATGGGAAGCGGTGCAGGCGCGCACGCCGTTGGATATTTACGCCGAACACATGCCGGAACTGCGGCGTGCGTTGGAATTTTTCGGTGGCCGTACGTGAGCGATATACCGGAGGCGGGCGGCATGAGTGACATCAGCGGCGAGGGACCTGCCTATGGCTTCTACGGCGACGACTTTACGGGCGCCACCGACACGCTCGCTCATCTCGCCCGCGCCGGCTTGCGCACCATGCTGTTCTTCTCCCCGCCGGATACCCCACGGCTTTCGACGCTGGGCCGGCTTGACGCAATCGGCATCGCAGGCGCCGCGCGGACTATGACCCCGCACGAGCAGCAACCGGAGCTTGCGCGCGCGGGGGCCGCGTTCGCCGCGCTTGGCGTGCGTGTGATGCACTACAAAGTTTGCTCGACTTTCGATAGCGCGCCGCACACCGGCA
>NZ_DASRSY010000429.1:0-5262 GCF_035656215.1 Paraburkholderia sp. | reverse complement strand
ATAGGTGATGCGCAGTTGGTGCGCTGCGTCGGTGGCATGTTCGAGCGTATCGGCGACCACCACCGCGACCGGCTCGTTGTTGTAGTTAATCTGGTTGTCCTGCAGCAGCGACAACCGGCGGCCGGCCGGTGGCGCCAACGCGGGTTTGCCGCCGTTCGGCAGGCGCGGTGCGTTCTGGTACGTCATCACCAGCAGCACGCCGGGCAGCGCCTGCGCGCGGCTTGCATCGATCGACGCGATCGTGCCGCGCGCAATCGTGCTGGTGACGAGCACCGCATGCGCGAGCCGGGCTTCGGGAAACTCGCCGGCATAGCGTGCTTCGCCGGTGACTTTCAGCAGACCGTCGATGCGGTCGAGCGGTTGACCGATCAGATTCATGCGACACCTCCGGCGCGGCCCGCGGCCTGGTTCACTGCACGCACAATCGCGCGTTGCGCGAGCTGCACCTTGAAACGATTGTCATGCAGCGGCCTGGCATCGCTTAGTGCGGCGGCAGCGGCGTTGTGCAGCCTCGCTTGCGTGAGCGGCTGGTCGTTGAGCATTTGCTCGGCAGCGCTTGCGCGCCACGGTTTGTGGGCGACGCCGCCTAGCGCGATGCGCGCGGTTGTCACGTGGTTGCCGTCCATCTGCAAAGCCGCTGCGACCGAGACCAGCGCAAATGCGTAACTGGCGCGGTCACGCACTTTCAGGTAGTGGGAGTGCGCGCTGAACAAAGGTGGCGGCAAATCGACAGCGGTAATCAACTCACCCGCTTGCAATGTCGTATCGACATCGGGCCGCTCACCGGGAAGCCGATGAAAGTCAGCAAACGTAATGGTGCGTTCGCCTGCGGGGCCGCTCACCCGCACGATGGCGTCGAGCGCTGCAAGCGCCACGCTCATATCCGACGGGTTCACGGCGATACATTGCGGACTCGCACCGAGAATCGCGTGCGTGCGATTGTGGCCGTCGAGGGCCGCGCAGCCGCTGCCGGGCATGCGCTTGTTGCACTGAGTGAAAGCGGTGTCGTAAAAGTAGCCGCAGCGGGTGCGCTGCAACAGATTGCCACCCACCGTCGCCATATTGCGCAATTGCGACGAGGCACCCGCCAGAAATGCCTGCGACAGCAACGGGTATGGTTCGCGCACCAGCGCATGATTGGCCGCATCGCTATTGCGCACCAGAGCGCCGATGCGGATGCCGCCATTCGGCAGCGTCGTGACCGTATCGAGCCCGCTGATGTGCGTGATATCGATTAGCCGCATCGGTCGCGCTACGCCGCCTTTCATCAGGTCGAGCAGATTGGTGCCGCCGCCGATGAATACCGCACCCAGTTGCTGTGCTGCGCGCACGGCACCGGCGACGTCGCCAGCGCGTTCGTAAGAGATCGCATCCATGCTGGTCGCTCCGTCAGGCGTTGACGCTGTGATCGTTGCCGTTGCCGTTGCTGCTGGCGCTTGCGCTGTTCTGCCCGCCGCCCTCATGCACGGCGCGCACCGCCGCGACGATATTCACGTACGCGCCGCAGCGGCAAATATTGCCGCTCATGCGCTCGCGGATTTCGTCGTCGGAAAGTTGTGGCGGACGGCTACGGACATCGGCGGTCACGGTGCTGGCCGTGCCGTTGCGGAATTCGTTCAGCAGGGCAGTCGCGGAACACAACTGCCCGGGCGTACAGTAGCCGCACTGGAACGCATCATGTTCGATGAAGGCGCGTTGCATCGGACTCAGCACGCCGTTGCTGGCGAGTCCTTCAACCGTCGTGATGGTCTCGCCTTCGTGCATCACGGCGAGCGTCAGGCAGGAATTGATGCGGCGGCCGTCGACGATCACCGTGCATGCGCCGCATTGCCCGCGGTCGCAGCCTTTCTTCGTGCCCATCAGTCCCGCGTATTCGCGCAGCGCATCGAGCAAGGTCACGCGCGGCTCGAGTTGCAGCGTATAAGCGCGGCCATTGACGGTCAGCGTGACCGGGCGGGCCGGCACAGGTGCATGGACTTCGGCGGGCGGCGCGGCCGGGGTTTGTGTTTGCGCGCGCAGATGCGGCGCCACGCCGACCGTGGCAGCAGCGGCCGCCGATTGCAGAAAGCGGCGGCGTGACGGTTGGGGTGGCGTGGCGGCGGGCTCGTCGCCCGAATCCTGACGCTTGTTTCTCGTGGACATGACGGTCTGCTGGCTCCATTGAAAGGTCAATGCAGGCTGGCGACTTGCGGGTAACGGACGTGCGGGTAACCAATGCGTCGGCATCCGAAGCGTCGCGGTCTAACTCATCACACTCAGCAATTTCGGTGCCGTTGCGAATGCAACGGTATATCGGCGCGGCACAACGGGGTCTGCCATGACCCGGTTGTGAGTCACGGTGAATCCGATCGAATCGTGGCGAGCGCCGCTAAAGATGCAGTGGCGCGCATCAACCACGCACGTTGCGCTTAACTAAGAGGAAAGTAAATACACGGACGTGCCTTCTTTCTGGGTGCAAAAAGAAAGACTGTTTTGTGCGGGACGAGGAGTCCGCTCAATCAGGCGTCGGCCCAGCGGCGCAGCAGATTGTGATAGATGCCGGTGAGACTTACCACGGTTGCATCGTTCGAACCTTTTTCGGCAGCCAAACGTTGCACGTCGTTGTCGAGTTGAAACAGCATGGCGCGTTCGCCGCCGTCGCGCACCATGCTCTGAATCCAGAAGAAGGACGCGACCCGCACCCCACGCGTCACGGGACTCACGTGATGCAGGCTCGAAGCGGGGTAGAGCACCATGTCGCCGGCCGGCAGCTTCGAGCGATGCACGCCGTAGGTGTCTTCGACGCAAAGTTCACCGCCGTCGTAGGTATCCGGCTCAGCCAGAAAGAGCGTGGCCGACAGATCGCTGCGGATACGGAAGTCTGTGCCGCGCAACTGGCGGATCGCGTTGTCCACATGCGTGCCGAAACCGTCGCCGCCTGCATAGCGGTTAAAGAGCGGTGGAAAGACTTTCAGCGGCAACGCGGCGGAAAAGAAACGCGGATTGTGGCCGAGTGCGTCTTGTATCGCATCGCCCACCGCGCGCGCGGCGGGGGAGCCTTCGGGTAACTGCTGGTTGCGCTTGGCCTGCGCGGACTGTGCACCGGAAGTCGCATTGCCGTCGATCCATTGCGCCGCGTCGAGGATTTCGCGGCATTGCGCGACCTGTTGTTTGCTGAGTACGCCCTGCAGATGCAGCATCATGCGCGCGACTCCTGCGTGTGGAGCATCATCGCGCCTGCAGTGGTGGCTGTATTCATGTCTGGGTCCATGTCTGAATTCGCGCTTCTATTCGTGCCCCGCGCGAACTTTCGTCGCTATGTGCGCAGGTAGGTCTGCATTCAGGCGCTCAGCCAGTGCCCGAAATGCATCAATCGGCGAAGCGGCAAGCCACGCCTGCATCTTCGCGACGAACGCGATAGTTGCCGTGTGCGGCACACGCCCTAACCATGTCAGCGCAGCGTCGATCTCGCCGCACCCGGCCAGTAGCCGCGCGTAGTTGAACTGGCCGCGGAAGTCGCCGCCAACTGCCGCGCGATGGTAATAATCGAGCGCGATGCCGAGGTCGGCATCGACTTCCCAGCCGTCCTCGTAAAAGCTGCCGATAAAGTTGAGCGACTTCACGTGGCCCACTTCGGCGGCGCGCCGGAACCAATGCAGCGCCTGCTCACGATCGCACTCCACACCATTGCCGAGTGCCAACGCCGACGCATAGTTATACATGCCCCAATCGAGTCCCGCCTGCGCCGCGAGCCGGTACCAGTAGACCGCCACTGGCGCACACGCGGTGGTTCCCCAGCCGTGCTCGTAGCATCGGCCCAGCATGTTCATCGCCATCGGATGATCCCGCCGGGCCGCGTGCCTGAACCACGTCAGCGCTTCTTCGGCATTGCGTTCCACGCCGTGACCGTCGAGCAGATACTGGCCGTACACCGCCTGCGCGTCGACGATGCCGTTATGCGCGGCCGCTGCCACCCACGCGGCGGCTTTGGCGGGCGGCCCGGAGAGAATCGCGGCGAGCTCGTCATGCGACACGCTCGCCAGTGCCTTCAGCGTCACCTGTTCCATCGTGCCGTGCCTAGTAATGCGCGTTGAGCGTCAGGAAGGCGGAACGGCCGGCTGCGATCGACGCGTAGTGCGCCGGATAGGCCTGGTCGTAGTACGTCCGGTTGAAGATGTTCTGCACGTTCAATTGCAGATCGACCTTCTTGTTGACCCGGTACGTCGCCATGCCGTCGAAGCGCCAGTACGACGGCACCGCACGCAGATTCGCCGTGTCGCCGTACACCTGCGACATGTAGAACGCGCCGCCGCCGATCGTGAACTTCGGCAATACGTCGTAGTTGGTCCACAGGCTGATGCTGTTCTTCGGCGTGTTCGGAAACTGATGGCCGTTATCCGAGGTGGTCTTGCCGTTGTCGCGCAACTGGCTCTTCATGTACGTGTAGCCGCCGAACACCTGCCACTTGTTCGTCAATTGCCCGGCTACGCCGAATTCGAAGCCCTGCACGCGCTTGTTGCCGACCATTGCGTATTCGTTGTTCGGCAGCGTGACGCGGGCGTTGGTCGTATCGATCTGGAACAGCGCGCCCGTCAGCGAGAGGTGATTGTTCAGCACATTCCACTTGGTGCCGAGTTCGACGCTGCGGTTCTTTTCCGGGGCGAGCTGATCCGCGTTCGCACCGACACCGCCGCGGCCCGGCGTCAGCGATTGCGTTTCGCTGCCCTGGCCGAGCAGGGCGCCGGCCGGCGTCGACGACGTCGCAATCGACGCATACACGCTGCCGTTCGAAGCCGGTTTGAAGACGAGACCGAACTGATAGTTGAACAGCGTGTCGTCGCGTGAGGTGCGCTTGCCGCCGTTGGCAACCGTGTTGCGGAAATCGGTCGAATAATCGTCGACACGCAAACCGACGTTGGCTTGCCAGCGCTTTGTGAGTTCGATCGTATCGAACGCGTACAGCGATTTGGTGGTGGTGCGCTGCTCGCTCGGATCGTTCGCTTTGCTAACCGAACCGGTCCACGGGTCGTTCGGATTCGGCGACCACAGGCTCGTGCAGTTATAACCCGACGCCGCACCGATTCCCCTGGTTTTGCAGATCGCACCGGTGGCCGCAGCCACGGTGTACGAATCGTTCACGCTGGTTTCGCGCGACAGTTCGAGGCCGGTCGTGAAGCTGTGCTTCAGGAAGCCGGTCTTGAACTCGCCGAACAGTTCAGTCTGATTCGCGAGGCTGTAGACGTCGCTGGCACGCGTATTCGCGCGGCGCCACACCATGCCGTT
>NZ_DASRSY010000428.1:0-26531 GCF_035656215.1 Paraburkholderia sp. | reverse complement strand
GCCGATGCGCCCTTCGCTCATTGGATAATTGGCGAGGATCAGCGCGAGTTTCTTGTCCGCGTTATCGAGCGTGCGCAGACGGCACCAGCGGCGGCTCAGTTCGGCCATAAAACCGACGCGTTCGAGGTCCGGCTGATAGCGGACCACATCGACTTCGGTGTGCGGACAACGATAGGCGAGTCCCTTGAAACTGATCGCCCGCGTGATGATGCGTCCGTCCACTTCCGGCAGCGCGATATGCATGGCGATATCGCGCGAATTGAGGCCTTGATTGTCCTTGACCCAATCCTCGCGATTGCCGCCGCTCAGAATCACCTGCATGACGGGAGCGTCGCCTGCGAGCGCAAGCGGCTCGGGGTCGTCGATGGCAGACGCAGCGAATGCGGTCGTATTCAGTACCAGCGCGACTTCGTGTTGCGCGCACAACTGCTGCACGACGTCGCGGCTCATCGCATCTTTCAGCGACGTAATCGCGATCGGCAGCGGATTCAGGCCCTGCGATTCGAGCGCATCGATAAGCGCATCGAACACGGCCGTGTTAGCTGCTTGCAGATGCGCCTTGTAGAACAGAATCGCAGCGACCGGCGCGCCCTTTACCCAGCGTGCCCGCCAGTCGGCCATCGTCGGTGTATCGCGTTCAGGATGGTAGAGCGTCGCGGCAGGCAGCGCGCGCGGCGGCGCAGGCTCGCGCCCCCAGCCAAGCGAGCGGTACGCAATCGCGCGCAGGAACGCCTCTGCATTCTGCGGCCCGCCTTCACGCAGATAGCGCCATAGCTGATGACACAGATCGGCGTCGGCAGTGCTGCGCGCGAGCAGGTTCGGGTCTTCCTGCAGATCGCCGGAGAACATCGCGAGCGTCTGCTGCTTGCGCTCGGCGAGCGCGACCACCTGTTCGATTCCGTACGGCCAGTACGCCTCGCCACCGAGGTGATCGACCACCACGACACGCGCATGCTGCAACACATCTTCGATATAGAAATCGACCGAAGCCGGTTGCCGCAAATACGTGACGTTCGCGAGCCGCACGCTCGGGAAGCCCTCGCCCAGACGAGGCACCACGCTCGCAAGCAGCGACAGCGTGGTATCGGCGGAACTGAGCACGACGATATCGGCGGGCTGCTGATCGATACGGATCACGCCTTGCGTATCGTCGACAAAGCCGCCCGGCGTAGTGCGCAGCAGATGCATGCCGGTTACGCCTGTTGCGGCTGGGCGCTTGCCACGGTGCCCAACGCGGCGTCGAATGCCTGTTGCAGCGTGGCCTGGTCGAGGTCTTCGCCAATCAGTACGAAGCGGCTTTGCAGGCCCTCGCCAGTTTCACCTGCTTGCCAGCGCCGGTCAAAATAACTATCGAAACGACGGCCCACGCCCTGAATCACCAGACGCATCGCGGCGCCCGGCAACGCTGCGAAACCTTTGACGCGGTAAATCGTGTTCGTTTCGACGAGCCCCTGCAACGCGGCGATCACGGCCTCGCGCGACGAAACATTCGCGTGCACCACCACCGAATCGAACTCGTCGTGATGGTGATCGGCGTCTTCGGCCGAACCGTGATGGTCGTGACGCAGGTGAATCGTTTCTTCGGAAGCCGCTTCGAGGCCAAGCAACGTATGCAGATCGAGTTGGCCCATCTGCGCGCGCACAATCTTCACTTGCGGCGGAATCTCTTCACGAATCGAACTTTCGACAGAGGCTTGCTGCGCATCGTCGAGCAAATCCGTTTTGTTCAGAATCACCAGATCGGCTGCCGACAATTGGTCTTCGAACAGCTCATGCAGCGGCGATTCGTGATCGAGATTCGGATCGGCCTTGCGTTGTGCATCCACGGCGACTGGATTGTCGGCGAATTGGCCGCTCGCCGCCGCCGGGCCGTCAACCACGGTAACGACCGCGTCGACGGTAAAGCTGTTCTTGATCTGCGGCCAGTTGAACGCCTGCACCAGCGGCTTCGGCAACGCGAGGCCGGACGTCTCGATCAGCACGTGATCGATCTGCTCGCGGCGCTCCACCAGCTTTTCCATCACCGGGAAAAACTCTTCCTGCACGGTGCAGCACAAACAGCCGTTCGCGAGTTCATACAGTTGCCCTTCGGTCTCGACGCCGTTTTCATCGCAACCAATGCCGCAACCCTTGAGGATTTCCCCGTCGATGCCGAGTTCGCCGAATTCGTTGACGATCACCGCGATGCGCTTGCCGCCCGCATGCTGAAGAATGTGCCGCAACAGCGTGGTCTTGCCGCTGCCGAGAAAGCCCGTGACGATGGTGACGGGAATCTTGCGCATTTGAGTTTGCATCGTGAGGTCCATCCGTAGGAGTTGCATGGGCACGCCGACGCATTTGTGTTTAGGTCGGGCAAAAAGGGCACATGCCCCAAGCCACGACAATAACCAGACACGGGGACGAACAACGGCGTTGCCGGGGCAACAGAAAACAGAAAACGGGAATGAGGTCATGAACGCGCCGCCGCATCCCCGCGGTGGTCATTCTTCGTAGTCTGGCCGGTATCCGGGCTGGCGAAAGCGCCGCTTCCCCTTCCCGGGCGAGTGGTTTCTCGCCCAGTGGTTATATGCCGACGCGGCCTTGCGCGTGGACATCGAAGCCGGCTCCGCGGCGCCAGGCAAACAACCTGGAACCGCTTTTCGCTTACCGTTGCGGGGGCAGCACAGGTTGACCCGATCCATTGCAGGTGGGCACCCTGTTTCCCGTTTAACTGCATGCGCACGAGCGCGCATGCGAGCACCAAAGTGCGTGCGAGTTTAGGCCGAGCGCCCCGTGCCGTCAAGGAAACGCGGGCGCCGGCAGGGCCTTTCCGCAGTGCCGGCGCGGCCTGCCGTGTGCTATCGTATGCGCGCGTTTGGTGCCCGCACATGCGTTCGTATGTGCAGTTAAACGGGAAACAGGCCGCGCTCGCTGCGCTCAACCTGTGCTGTCCCCGCAACGGTAAGCGACCTGCGGTGCTTTCGCATCGCGCATGCGTTTTTGATGCCACTGTCTGACGAATCCGGACGGGAAGGCAAAACGCATGAGGCCGTCAGCCCGGATACCGGCCAGACGCGGAGGCAGCGAACGTCACGCTGCCGGCCGCCGGAATCCGCGAGGGACGGATGTGAAGGCGCTGAAGCACGACGTGGCGCGGCCGTTAGCGTTTCCTGTGGGAAACGCGGCGAGCAGCGTTTTTCGTCGCGCGTACCCTGTCGCACCGCATGACCTCAATTTCCGTCGCCTCCGGCCGCTTCGCGTTTCACCCGTTCCCGCTTGTCACGACATGGCGCGCGCCATGCACGCCACGATGAGCCGCGCCTGGCTGATCGGTGCCGGCCCCGGCGACGTCGAGCTGATTACGCTCAAGGCGACTCGCGCCCTGGCACAAGCCGATGTGGTGCTGGTCGACGATCTGGTGAACCCCGACGTGCTGCAATTCGCGCGCGCCGACGCGCAGGTCGTGTACGTCGGCAAACGTGGCGGGCATCCGTCGACACCGCAGGCCGGCATCGTCGCGCAGATGCTCGAACATGTGCAGGCCGGGCGCAGCGTCGCGCGTTTGAAAGGCGGCGATCCGTTCGTGTTCGGCCGCGGCGGCGAAGAACAGCAGGCGCTACAGGCAGCGGGCATCGCGGTAGACGTGATCAACGGCATCACCGCCGGGATTGCGGCGCCGGCGGCGATCGGCATTCCTGTGACGCATCGCGATTACGCGCAAGGCGTGGTGTTCGTCACCGGACATGGCGCCGGCAGCGGCGAGCCCGACTGGGCCGCGCTCGTCGCCACGCGGATGACGCTGGTGATTTACATGGGCATGCGTCGCCTGAACGATATCGCCGGCGCATTGCTCGCGGCCGGCATGAGCGCCGATACGCCGTCCGCGGCAATCGAATCGGCGACGCGTCCTGAGCAACGGCACGTGCTCGCGCGGCTCGGCGATTTCGCGGATACGGTCTCGCGCGCCGGACTCGGATCGCCGGCGATCGTGGTAATCGGCGGCGTGGCTTCGCTGGCTTTGGCGCGGGATGTTGTGAATGCCAGTACGGTGGGCGCGCTGGACGCCGCGGGAGCGGCACACATGACGGACTCGGCCGGGACGGCGAACGCTTTGGATGCTTCGGATGCTTCGGATGCTTCGAACGCCGCAAACGCCGCAAACGCCTCAGACGCCTCAGACGCCTCAGACGCAGCCAACGTCGCGAACCCCACGGACGCGCAATGAAAACGCTCGCCGTCGGCATCGGTTGTCGCTTGCACAGCCCGGCTGAGCAGATTGAAGCGGCCGTGCGCGCCACACTCGGCTCGCGCACATTCGATGAAATCAGCACGATTGCCTCGATCGACACCAAAGCCCACGAAGCGGGCTTGCTCGAATTCTGCGCACGTCACGCGCTGCCGCTGAAACTGTTCAGCCGCGAGCAGATTGCAGCGCTAGCCGTGGACGATCCATCTGAAGCCGCACGCGAGCATCTCGGCATCGACGGCGTCTGCGAACCGTGCGCCTTGCTCGCCGCAGCGGCCGAATCTGATGCGGCCAGCGCACCTCGTGCGGCCCATGCATCGGTTGCATCGATCACGCCCAATACCCCCAACGCACATCTACTCGTGCGCAAAACCATCCACGACGGCGTCACGGTGGCGATAGCCTCAACCACCGCCCGCCCCGCCTGCGAACCGACAAACAGCGGCACTCAAGAACAGGACCTTCCATGAAGACCGATCCCGAATCGCATCAACGCATGACCGAGCGCCGGCGCGAAGGCCACGAGAAAAAGCAGGCCAGCGCCACCGTCGAAAAAGGTCTGCTGATCGTCAACACCGGCACCGGCAAAGGCAAAACCACCGCGGCGTTCGGTATGGCCGTCCGCGTGCTTGGGCACGGCATGCGCCTCGGCGTCGTGCAATTCATCAAAGGCGCGCTGCATACTTCGGAGCGCGATTTCCTCGGTGCGATCGCCAATTGCGATTTCGTCACGATGGGCGACGGCTACACCTGGAACACGCAGAATCGCGACGCCGATATCGCCACCGCGCGCAAAGGCTGGGACGAAGCGCGCCGCATGATCGAGAGCGGCGACTATCAGATGGTGATTCTCGACGAACTGAACACGGTGCTGAAGTACGAATACCTGCCGCTCGACGAAGTACTGTCGGTATTGAACGCGCGCGCGGAGATGCTGCACGTGGTAGTGACCGGCCGCCACGCACCGGACGCGCTGATCGAAGCCGCCGACCTCGTCACCGAAATGCGCATCGTCAAGCACCCGTATCGCGAGCAAGGCGTGAAAGCGCAGCGCGGCGTGGAGTTCTGAGCGATGTCCGCGTCCCCCAAGGAGACTTCGTTCGGAGCGTCCGCCAATCCCCAAAGGGGATTTCCTTCGGCGCGGAAGAATTCCTTCGGGGCGCTCCTTGAACGGACCTCGTTCGGGGCATGCCCCGCCCTGTTCATTAGCGCGCCCGCGTCGGGCCAAGGCAAGACCACGATTACCGCGGGTCTGGCGCGCTACCATCGGCGGCTCGGGCGCCGCGTACGCGTGTTCAAAACCGGCCCTGACTTTCTCGACCCGATGATCCTGGCGCGTGCCAGCGGTGCGCCGGTACTGTCGCTCGATCTGTGGATGGTAGGCGAATCGGCCTGCCGAAACCTGCTTGCACAAGCGGCGACTGAAGCGGATCTGATCCTGATCGAAGGCGTGATGGGTCTGTTCGATGGTACGCCGAGCAGCGCCGATCTGGCCACCACGTTCGGCGTACCGGTCCTCGCGGTGATTTCAGCAAAAGCGATGGCGCAGACCTTCGGCGCGGTCGCCTTCGGGCTCGCGCAATTCAGGCCGCAAGTGCCGTTTTATGGCGTGCTCGCCAATCGCGTCGGCTCGCCAAGGCACGCGCAAATGCTCGAAGAGGCGCTACCGCCGAACCTGCGCTGGTGCGGACACATCACCGGCAACGACGAAATCGAGTTGCCCGATCGCCACCTCGGGCTGCATCAAGCCGCAGAGATCGAAGACCTGGAAACACGCCTGGATCGCGCCGCCGATGCGCTCGCGCAAACCGCGCTGGCTGAATTGCCGCCGCCGGTCGAATTCGGGCCGCCCATGCCGGAAGCCCTGCCGCGTCTACTGGAAGGCAAGCGGATCGCGATAGCGCGCGATGCCGCGTTCTCGTTCATCTATCCGGCCAACGTCACGCTGCTGGAGACACTCGGCGCGCACATCGACTATTTCTCCCCTCTCGCCGATGAAGCCTTGCCGGAGCACGCCGACGCCCTGTACCTCCCAGGCGGCTATCCCGAACTGCATGCGGCATTGCTCGCCGGCAACACGCGCAGTGCCGCAACGATTCGCGCGCACGCGGCAGCTAGCAAACCGATCGTCGCCGAATGCGGCGGCATGCTCTACCTGCTTGAACAGTTGACCGACACGAGTGGCACCACAACGCCGATGCTCGGCCTGCTGCCCGGCCACGCAACGATGCAAACGCGCTTCACCGCGCTCGGCATGCAGCAGATCGACAGCCTGCACGGTCCAATGACCGGCCACACCTTCCACTACTCTAAGCTGACGACGTCGCTCGCACCGCTGCGTTCAGCCACCCGGCCACACGACGATGCGCCTGGCGAAAACGTGTTCCGCGCGGGTTCGATTGTGGCAACCTATATGCACGCTTATTGGCCCTCCAACCCGGCCTTCACGGCCGCCCTGTTCCATGGCGAAGCCTTTTAACGATTCCGAGCGGGAAGCTGTCTACCGCGCCATTTACGAACGGCGCGACATGCGCCATTTCGTGCGCGAGCCGGTCGACCCTGCCGTGTTGCAACGCCTGCTCGACGCGGCGCATCACGCGCCGAGCGTCGGCTTCATGCAACCGTGGCGCATCGCGCGCATCACCGACCCGGCTTTGCGCACGGCATTGCACGCAACGGTCGAAAGCGAACGCCTCGCCACCGCCGACGCCCTCGGCAAGCGGCGCGAAGAATTCATGAAGCTGAAAGTGGAAGGCATGCTGGACTGCGGCGAACTGCTGGTGATGGCGCTGATGGACGGCCGCGAGCGGCACATCTTCGGACGCCGCACCTTGCCGGAGATGGACCTCGCGTCCGTGGCATGCGCGATCCAGAACATGTGGCTCGCCGCGCGCGCGGAAGGTTTGGGAATGGGCTGGGTGTCGCTATTCGACGTCGACACGGTTTGTACGCTGCTGCATATGCCCGAGGGTGCACGGCCGGTGGCGATCCTGTGTCTCGGTCACGTCGATCACTTCTACAACGAGCCGATGCTGGAAACCGAGCGCTGGGCAAGCCGCATGCCGCTCGCCGATTGCGTGTTCGAAAACCGCTGGCCCGAAGACGAGAAGACGCCGGAATAGCGCGGGCGCTTTAAGGCTGCACCGGCTTCACCGAAACCACATTCGGCATGCTGCTCGCCTGATCGGTGCGCAGTTTCACACGCCAGTCGGGCGGCGCATCGAAAGGAAATTTTGCCAAGGCGCTTTTCACGAGCGCCGGCATCGCGTGCAGCGGATCAGCATCGCGATCGCTGCTGGCCGCATTCACGCTGTAGACTTCCTGTCCGCTCGACTGCTCGAAAAACCGCAGCGTCAACGAATGCTGATAAGCGCGTCCGCCGAACAGCGCAAACGGGGGCTCGGGCGAGCGTTCGCATGCGCCGGGTGCGCAATCCTTCACGCTCACGCCAACCGCGGCCGGCCGCGTGTCATACGCAATCGACAGTAAATAGTGCGCGGACTTGCCCGCCGTATCGGTGAAGCCATTCTTCGCCAGCTCATCGCGCAGCAGGGTTTCAAATTGCGGATGATCCGCACTGGCATCCTGCGACGTCATGCGCGCAATCGCATAGGTGCGCTCGCCCTGCAGCGCGGTCGAAGGATTCGCGGTGTGCACGTCGGCGCTCAAACCCGCGCATCCGGTCAGACTCGCCGCGGCCAGCGCGGCACAGATCAATATCGCTTTCACCAGCTTCTCTCTTCAATAAGGTGATTGTTCGTAGGCCATCAGGGCGATGGCTGCGGCGGCATCGGACTACGCGTCGTCGCGTGCCGGCAGGAAAATCGTGAAAGCCGTCCCGTCGCCAGGCGCGCTAACCACCTCGACATCGCCGCCATGGCGCGTCACGACGGTCTTGACGAATGCCATACCCAATCCCGCACCGCCTACGTCCGGCCGCTCCGTTTCGTGAAAGCGCCGGAAGCGTTCGAACAGACCCGCCTGTTGCTCCATGGGAATACCGTAGCCTTCGTCGCGAATCGTGCACGACACGTGCTTTGCCGCGCCGGGCACGCCCGTCTGCGCAAGACTGCCGACGCTCTTCAGGCTGCATGTGATCCGCGTATCCGGCGGACTGTACTTGACCGCATTGTTCAGGATGTTGACGAGCGCGCGCGTCATCAGGGAGCGGTCGGCGCAGATCCAGTGGCCCTCCTCCTCGGCGTCGGCGTCGCCTTCCGTATCGGTTTGCAGCGTAATGCGTTTGGCGTGGGCCTGCGGCCAAACCTCGTCGCTGGCGTCGATCATCAGTTCGGTCATGTTCACCGGTTCGAGCACATAGGTTTGCGATTCGGCACGCGCGAGTTGCACGAAGTCGTCGGCGAGCGTCAGCGCGCGCTGCGCATAGCGCTCGATGCGCTCCAGCAGGCCGCGAGCGAGCACCGGCTCGCTGCGCGCCCGCTCGATCTCCACCAGCGCCAGAATCGACGCCTGCGGCGAGCGCATATCGTGCGACAGCAGCCGCAACGCATCTTCCCGTTGACGCTCGGCGGCATGCAAGGCCGATACGTCAACCAGGCCTGCGATCCAGCCCGTCGTCTCACCTTGCTCATTCGTGCAATTCGCATAGCGCAGCAGATGGTCGCGCTCGTGGGCATCGCGCACCTCCACGCCTTGCGCCATCAGCGCGGCGAACTCGCGGCGCGCGGGATCGAGTAGCGCCGGCCACTGGGCATGCGCAAGCAGATTGTTTTCGGCGTCCAACGGCGCGCCGCTGTCGATGGTCTTGACCAGCGTCAAGCCGCCCAGCACTGCCCGCATCGGCCGACCTTCCGGCAGCGGCGCACAGAGGCGCGCGAAATGCGCCTTGGCAGCATGGTTCGCGATCAGCACAGTGCCTTCTACGTCGCTCACCAGGATCGGCTCGGGCATGCTGTCGAGGCTGTCCCATACGAAGCGCTTCATGTCCTGCACGCGCTGCGCGGCCTGCGCCATCAGCGCCATATGCTGCTCCAGCACATCGCCGCCGAACTCGCGGCGGCGCTGCGGTGTTTCCGGCAGGAGGTGGGGCTCGTCGGCCAGGCGTTGCAGTTCTTCACGCAGATAAGCCATCGTCATTTCGAGGCGCCGCCAGTTCCAGATCGGATACACCACGATCAAACCGAAGATCGCCGGCACCGGCGACATCCATAGTCGCGCGCCGTACAGCAAGACCGCGCTGCCAGCCGTGGCGAGCACGCCCAACGCGACGGTCAGCAACAACGAGCGGCGTGGCGACAGCACCAGAAAACCGGCGAGCAGCGCAGCAAGCGGCGCCAACGACGCGACGAACAGCACCCACGGCTCCGCCGGCTCGAGCTCGCGACCGGTCAGTAGCGTGTCGAGCACGTTCGCATGGATATAGACACCGGGCAGCGGCCCCAGCTCGCCGGACACCGGCGTTGCAAAGCGGTCGTACAAGCCGGACGCGGTCACGCCGATCAGCACGATGCGCCCACGCAGTTTGTCCGCCGGAACATCGCCCGCGAGCACACTGGCGAAACTCAGCTTCGTGTAATTCTGCGCATTCAGACCGAAGGGGATCAGGAAGCGGTCTTCGCCCTGATCAACGTCATTGGATTGCGTCACCGCCTCGCCGGAAGGCTGCCTGTGCGGCGCCCCGTTCAGTTGCAGCACACCACGCTCGACGGCCTGCGCGACCGGCACCATCAATTGCGGCCAGCGCGAATCCGCATCGCCCTCGAACCGCGCGACGCTGCGCACAATGCCGTCGCTGTCGACTTCGAGATTGATATGCCCAAGCCCGGCCGCGGCACGCGCGAGCGGCGCCACCGGTTCGACCGCGACGCGCTGACCGGCGCTGTCCGGCGGAGTCAGCAGCATCGGCAGATAGGTGGGACTCAGGGCGATCGCGCGGGCGAGCCGCGCGTCGTCCGGATTGGCTTCGGTAAAGAGCACGTCGTAGATCACCGCGGCCGGCTTCGCCTTCGCAATCTGTTCGAGCAGCCTGGCATGGACGCTGCGCGGCCACGGCCAGCGGCCGAGCTGCGCAATGCTGGCGTTATCGATTTCGAGCACCACGATGTCGTGCAGCAACGCTGGCGTGCGCAGGCTCAGAAAGCGGTCGTAGACCAGATGATCGACGCTGGCGGTCAGCCGGCCGAGCGAGCTGAGCAGAATCACCACAATGCCCAGGCAGCCGATCGCCACCCATTCGAGCAGGAAGCGGCGGCCGGCACGCCGGCCGAGGCGGGCGCGCGGGTCGAGGCTCAGGCGCGTGTGTGTGGTCGGCAAGGCGTGGCGTGGTTGATAGCTAAGGAGCGGGCTGGTTGGTGGCTCGACCCCGTGAATCTACCAGCGTCAGCGTGCAAGCGTAAACGAGCGGACCGCGCTGCTCTTCTCATAGAAACGGCCGTTTTCGAACTGCTCGGCGACGATCGTCCAATAGTAGACGCCGCCCGGTAGATCGCTCACCACGAGTTGCCCCCCCGTCAGATCGGTCCGATCGACGAGTGGATGGCGCAGGTCGGCAGTCGTAGCCAGCACGAAGCGAAAGCGCGTCTCGACCGTGGAGCGGCTGACGAACCAACGGAACTCGTAGTCGTGGCTGCCGGCGCGTGGCCCCGCCGACGCGGCTAGTCCAAGTTGGCGCCGCTCGAAACCGTACACCTGAGGCAGGCCGTCGAGCCCATTCGCGTCGATCGCGGCGATGCGCACGAAATACGTGCCGTCGGCCAGATCGCCGAAGTCCGCATGCGGCACGCTCACGCGCAGATCGCGGATCAGGTCGAGCTGATCGGCATCGCGCGCAATCTGCACGCGATAGGCCACAGCGTGCTCGGCCGGGACGAGGTCGAAAACGACGGTTTTGCCGTCCTGCACTTTTGCCGGTTCGGTGAGCGACGGCGCGGCCAGCAATTCCACCGGACTGCCGATCGCGCTGCCCGCCCGCGTGACGTTGCCAAAGCTTGCTTTGATGAGTTGCGCCGAGGCCTGCAACGGCACGCCAGGTGGCGGCGCAGAGGCCTGGCCGCCGACTGCGGCCGGGTCGACGCCAACGGCGCCGTCCAGCACTTCCACCGCAGTGGTACGCTTTTCGCCATCGTAAGCGACCTTGAAGCGCGTCCCGCGCACGCCCGCTACAACCGACGGCGAACGGATCTGGAAGCGGTCGTCCTTTTTAGTGGCATGCGTGACCTGGCTCTCAACTTCGCCATGCTGCAGATCGAGCACGCGATCGCCCGCGCCGGTCAGCGCGGTGCGCCGCAGCTTGCCGATGTCGAGCTGGCCGTCTTGCGAGACCGTAACGTGCGAGCCATCCGGCAACTCCAGCGTGACAAAGCCGTTATGGCCGGTGCGGATGCGATCGCCCTCGCCGAGCGTCGTGCCCGCCGAGAGCGGTGTGTAAGGATTCGTGCCGAAAGCGTGCTCGACCGGACCGCTCGTCGCAATCACGCGCGCCGACTCCGAGTCCTGTCTGAGCCTGTCGGCGGGCAGACGCAGCGCGATCCCGGCCGGCAGGCGGCGTGGCGCGGGGACATGATTCAGGCGGCTCAACATGGCCAAGTCGCCGGGGTCGCGCAGATAGCGACCGGCAATTTCATACAACGTGTCGCCTTCGTGGGTCACGTAGGACACATAGGCGGGCGCAGCTGCCCTGCTGCGTTGCTTCGGCGCACGGGACGATTGTGCATGCGCCGATACCGGCGCGAAGCACGTCATTGCGATCAGGCCGGCCATCGCCAGCACCGCGCTGGCGCGGCGCCCCGGTGAACGTGTGCAGCCGGGCGCTACCACAGCGAAAGAAACCGTCACGCCTCCCCCGCTTCGGGGCGGTTTTCGGCCGCCACCGGCGGCGTGCCGGATTCGATCCGCTCGAGCCGGTATCCATAGCCATAGATCGGCGTCAGACGATAGCCCTTCTCCGGGCGCAAGCCGAGCTTGCTGCGCAGCATCGACACGTGGGTGTCCATCGTCCGCGACGGGATGTCTGTCGCCTGCTTCCAGATCACGTCGAGAATATGCGCGCGCGACAGCGGCCGGCTCAGGTGCTGGAACAGCAGCAGCGCGAGCTCGAACTCCTTCTGCGTCACGGCAACGGTCACGCCGCGCACCACCACATGCTTCGCGCCCAGATCGAATTCGAATTCGCCGAAAACTTCCTTCGCAGCAGGCGGTTTCAGGTGATACGCCCGGCGCAGCAACGAGCCGACGCGCGCCAGCAGGACCGCTGCCGAAACCGGCTTGACGACGTAATCGTCCGCGCCGGTGTTGAGGATCGAGGTGATATCGGTTTCGCGGCCGCGACTCGTTATGAACAGGACCGGCAAGCGCTCGGAAAGGCTTTCGCGCACCCAGCGCAGCACCTCTTCGCCCGACATGTCGGGTACGTTCCAGTCGAGCACAAGAAGGTCGAAGGTCTGGCGCCGCAACTGCCGCACCAGTTCGCGACCCGCGCCGAAAGCGTGACAGACGTGGCCGGCCGCCGAGAGCGTTTGGCAAACAAGGTCGGCCTGAGCCGAATCGTCATCCAGGACTGCAATTCTCATAAAACCCCACAACGCGACGTCGTCCTTCGTAATTGATGGCCGGTGAGCCGGCAGTTCGCCAGGATGACCGCGCTAACACCGACGATCCAGCTTCCTGTTTTCGTATTCGGCTGCACTCTTTTTTCGATTAACGGTCCCTCGCCTCGCGCGCCGTTCAGTTCTGCCGCCCCACTATCTCGAAATTGGCGCGTATTTTGGCTTTAGTGCGCTGATTACCGAGGGGGGCAGATCATCATAATCGAAAATGGCCCTTCTCTTTCCCGGATGCGATTATGCGGCTATCCGGCCCGGCTCGGCCACTGGGGGCCGTTCTATAGATTTTCTACAACGTCTCTCAGGCTCTGCCTGTTATTGAAATCGACCTCTGCGGGTCGTTATTTGTATCGGTTGGTCTCGCACGCACGGTGATTGGCCCCGTCTGCCTTTGTCATAGGGGGCCGTGGCCCGCATTCGGGTAACAGCGATTTGACAATTGCGACTCAGTATAGGAACAGTCTCAAAATAAATCGTTTAAAGATTGTTAAGTTCGCGTGAGGCCGATGCTTTGCCGTGTCATTAACACGGAATCGCATGCCGTCTGCATTCTGCAAAAACCTGCGTTGGACGGAATAGTTGAATGCCTCGGTCGGGCAAAGCGTCTGAGGCGTGGTGTGCGCCCCAGACGTACATTGAGATTGAGAGAGTTCTTTCGGATGCGCGTTGCGCGATTGGCTTATCTGCCGCTTTCAATCTCGGGCATCGGCGCGAATAGCGCGTCGAGGTCGTCGTCCGAAAACTTGGTCGCGCCGGCGGCGTCTTCGGAGAGAATGCTGTCGGCGAGACCCGCCTTCTGCTCCTGCAACTCCACGATCTTTTCCTCGATGCTGCCCGCGGCAATCAGTTTGTAGACGAACACAGGCTTGTCCTGCCCCAGCCGATGTGCGCGGTCGGTCGCCTGATTCTCGGCGGCTGGATTCCACCACGGGTCGTAGTGAATCACGGTGTCCGCGGCGGTCAGATTCAGGCCCACGCCGCCGGCCTTCAGACTGATCAGGAACAACGGCACCTCGCCCTGCTGGAAGCGCTCGACCGGCGTGACGCGGTCCGTCGTGTCGCCGGTCAGGATGACATAGGGGATCGCGGCTTCCTCGATTGCTTCGGCTATCAGCGACAACATGCCGGTGAACTGCGAGAACAGTAGCACGCGCCGTCCTTCCTCGATCAATTCAGGCAGCATCGACAGAAGCAAATCGAGCTTGGCCGAGCGCGTGACGCGCGCGCCCTTCTCGGCTCTTTCTGTTTTTTCCGCTTTGCTGCGCTTCTCGCCCGGTTCGCCCTGATTCTCGTCAACCTTGATTTTCCGCACGAGGCGCGGATCACAGCAGACCTGACGCAGCTTCAACAGAGCATCGAGCACGATAATGTGGCTGCGCGCAAGGCCCTGCGCACTGACCGCCGCGCGCACCCGCTCCTGCATCGCCGTACGCACCGTTTCGTAGAGATCGCGCTGCGCGCCTTCCAGATCGACTGAACATACGATCGTGGTCTTGGCGGGCAACTCCTTCGCGACCTCGTCCTTACGACGGCGCAGCATGAACGGCCGGATGCGGCGCGCCAGCAGCGCGCGGCGCACGCCATCACCGTTCTTCTCGATCGGATTACGCCAGCGTTTGGTGAAATCCTTCTGGCTGCCGAGAAAGCCCGGCAACAGAAAGTCGAACTGCGACCACAGCTCGCCGAGGTGATTTTCCAGCGGCGTTCCCGTCAAACAGAGCCGATGCCGCGCGCGCAATCCGCGAATCGCCTGCGCGGCTTTGGTGGAAGCATTCTTGACGTACTGCGCCTCATCAAGGATCAGCAGGTGATAGTCGTGCTCGGCGAGCACCTTCTGATCGCGCCACAGCAGCGCGTAAGTCGTGAGAATCAGTTCGTGCTGGCCGATCTGCTCGAAACGCTCCTTGCGCTGCGGGCCATTCAATATCAGCACTTTCAGTTCGGGGGCGAAGCGGCGCGCTTCCTCACGCCAGTTGTGCACGAGCGTGGTCGGCACGACGATCAGCGCAGGACGGTCAAGCCGCCCGGCTTCTTTCTCCGCGAGGATGTGCGCGAGCGTCTGCACGGTCTTGCCGAGACCCATATCGTCGGCGAGTACGCCGGCCAGATCGTGTTCGCGCAGGAACTGCATCCAGTTGAGACCCTGCTGCTGATAGACGCGCAGCTCCGCCTTCAGTCCACGCGGCACCGGCACCTCGTGCAAACCGGGGCCAGCCTGTAGCCGCTGCGCCAACTGGCGGATCGAGTCGTCGCCCTGAAATTGCCAGCGGCCGGTGCTGTTCAATGCTTCGAGCCGGCCCGCATCGACGGAGGGCACGCGCAGCGGCGCGCCGTCGGCTAACGCGCCGCCCAGTGCGTCGAACAGGTCGACCAGCACGCGCACCACCGGTTTCAACCGGTCGGCGCGCAGACGCAGACGCTTGTTTTCATCGGTCTTCAGCTCGATCGGTTCGCTGTCGGCGATGGTTTCGAGCGCGCCGCCAAGCCAGCGCCGGTCGCGCCGGAACAGATCGGCGAGCAGCGGCTCGAGCCGCACATTGCGCTCGCCGATGCGGATGCCCATCTCCAGATCGAACCAGCCGTCGCCGGCCTGATGCGCAGTGCCGTCGATCGCGTCGATCTCGATGATGTTGTAGCGGAACGCCGGCGCCATCGTCACACGCCAGCCTTTGCTCACGAGGTCAGGCACGGCATCGTTGACGAAGGCGGACCAGGATTCGGCATCGGGCAGACCAAGCATCGTGTCGGGCAGAAGCCGCGATGCGACCACGCGACTGGTCGGGACTTTCTGCAACCCGGTCTTGCGCAGTTCGAGCAGCCGCTTCTTTTCGGCTTCGTAACGCCGACGGATATGGATGACGTCGCCGCCCGGCATCGGCACGAGCGTGACGCTACTGTCGACATTGATGCTGACGCCATCGTAATCGAAGCTGACGCCGGCCAGTTCAACGGCCTCGAGCTTGCGCTGCCCCGTCTTGGCCGTAGACGGCAGCGCGTGGCTATTGAGCGTGAGCACCGGTACCGGATCGACGTCGATCACGCGGATCGAAGACGCGTCTTGCGTGGGCGGCAGCGGCAGATCGGGCGCGATCTCGCGTAACACCGAGGCAACGAGCGGCGCTTCGGCAAGCGAGATCGGCGGCATGGCGAGGTAATCGGGCAACTGCTGAAACGGCAACGACGACTCGACGATGCCCGCTTCATTCGCGACGCCATCCACATACCAGATCGGCTCGGTGGGCAGCACCATGGTGGCGCGCGGCTCGGTGCACAACACGGGCCGCAGGCGTTCGTCCGCCAGCGGCTCCCATTCGATCCGCCCGGGCCGGTCGGCGCCACGCGACAGCGGAGTCGGCCCCTCGTGACCCGGCGCAGGTTTTAACTCGAAGAACAGGCGCCCCGTGGCGATCAGCTTTTGCAGCATCTCCGCACCGCTCGTGCCGCGCAGAATGAACTGGCCGAAGTCCTCGCGCGAGCGCCCCAACCACAGACCGCGCAGGATCGACAGGTCTTCGTCGGAAACGAATCTGGGTTGCTTGAGCAGGGCGGCTTCCACATTGCCCCAAGGTTCGTCGACCTCGACAATCGCGCCGTCCGGATTGCAGCGCGCCCGGTACAGCACGACCTCATGGCGCATGTGGAATCTGGACCAGTTCAGAAGATAGGCCAGCGTTTGGGTGCGCGCGGCGCCCGCCTTATGGGCGACCGCATCGGCGGCCTCGGCGCGCGCGCGAAAACGCTCGAGCCAGCTGACCAGCTCGGGGCGCACGCCGGACTGCGGCTGTGCTGTTGCGCCGGACGCGGTGCGCGGGTATCCGGCGGACGCGTGCCCATCTGCGTCGATGTCGATGTCGACGTTGGTTATGTGGTCCATCTCGTCGTGATACTCGAGCTTGGCGAGCAGCAGCGCGGCGACATGCTTGCAGTTGCGGCCAACCGGGCAACTGCAGTCGCCCTGCGCCCACGGTGTGCCGCCATCGGTGCGAAACCGCACCCGCGTGTGGTATGGCCGCACCTGTGTGCCTTGCACGTAGCCGCTGAGCGTGGCGCCGTGCCATTTCACATTCGTGACGGCGCCGACCGAACGCGCCTTGGCGACAGTGTGGTCGCCGAGCCATTCCGTAATCCGTTCCCGATCAAAGAAAACTGACGACATCAGGGTTCATCCATATTCGAGCGGGCGGGGGCAACTGCGCGCAGACGCGGAATCGGCGCGGCAGGCGGCGTATGGCACCTGCCGGCGCGGTTTCTGTCCAGCGTAGATTGCCCGTGATAACCGGCCATTTTACGCGTTGGACGCAATTGGCTGTGGCAGTGCCTTTAGAGCCGGCGCACGGGGCGGAAAGATTGGCTTGGCCTGGCGGCGTTGGGCCTGGCCGGGCTGGCGCGCGCAGCCGAATGGCGGGCGCCCTTGGGGCAAGAAGCCGATCAGCGCCCCACTTTCTCAGAGCGTGGAGCCGATCGGCCGGTCGGCTGCGCTACCGTTTTCGGCATCCGGCTCTGCGTCGCCATGCCCAGGCGCGCCGACACTGACTTCCAGGCCGGCTGCCGCGAACACTTGAGCGAGCGCGGGGGCGGGGGTTTGGTCGGTGACGAGCAGATCGATGGCGTCCAAGCCGAAAGCGTGCACCAGGGCGCTATGGCCGAATTTCGCATGATCCGCCGCGACCACGCGCCGTTCGGCCTGCGCAAAGGCGGCAAGCGAAAACGCCACGTCGGCAGGCAATGCATCCATGAAACGGCCCTGCGTGTCGATTGCGGTAACCGAGACGATCGCGTAACGCACATGGAACTGTCGCAGGAAGGCAAGCACGCTGTCGCCGAAGGCGGCGGAGTCGTCGGCGCGCAGTTCGCCCCCCGCGATGAACACCCGATTGCCGTTGCGCGGCGCCAGCACGCGGGCGACTTCGATCGAGTTGGTCACCACCGTGAGCCGCGAGCGCGCGGTGAGCGCCTGGGCGATATGCAGACAGGTCGTACCGCCCTCGAGGATCAGCGAATCGCCGTCCCGGACCAACTCGCCGATGCGCGCGCCAATCGCCTGTTTGCCCTCGCGGCTTGCCACCATGCGCCGCTGGAACGGCGGCTCGTCGAGACGCTCAGGCAGCATGATGCCGCCATGGACCTTGATGAGCAGGCCATCGGCGATCAGCGGCTTGATATTGCGGCGGATGGTCTCGTCGGAAACCTCGAAGCGGCCTGCAAGATCAGTGATCGTGCAGGTGCGCTGCTCGCGGACGAGTCGCAGAATTTCGGCTTGGCGTTGGGTGGAGAACATAGGCTGGAGACTGGGATGACCGCCCCAGTCTAGCAAACACCCTCATAATTCGCCAATAAATCCCAACGCACTTCCATACGAATCCACACACAGGACAGTAAAGCTCAACCAGCTCTCACTTCCGCCAGCAACTCCGGATGCCGATCCAACACTTTCAGCAGTTTGATGAGCGCGAGCGGTGGCCGGGTTTTGCCATTCTCATACCGCGAAAAAGCGTTCACGCCGCCGCCAAAAATTTCCGCTGCCTCGCGCTGGTCCAGCTCAAGCTTTTTGCGTACGGCGGCAATGAATGCGGGATCCACTTGCGATGCATTCACCTCTTTGTTGAAGGCCAGCATCATTTGACCCGTGCGGGTCGCTTCGTCCATGTCGAGCACTGCTTCTTCGCATGACGGGCAATAGTCGCCCGTGACGGCTTCGAAGACGGCAGTCTCCCCCTTGTAGACATAGCGCATGTTGCGCGTATCGCGCACCAGCTCGGCCGCTCCGCAGTTCGGGCACTTCATGCTCACCACTCCTTGAATGACACGACGAGGACGTCGTCGACCACCGTTAATTTCAAATAAACCATGCCTGCTTCGGTCATGGCGCAATAGACGTCCTGCCAGACCCGATGGTCCGCGTACGTGGTCATGCTTTTTCGAAAACTCCGCCGATCGAGCGACATCAATGTTTCGACGATTGCTGCAGGCCCGAGGCCGAGTGCCGCAGCGCCAATCACGGCCGATTTCGTGATTCTGATCTTCCCTACCCGCGCCAGGCCCTGGACATCGGCCAATTTGCAGTGAGGCGTGCTTTTTTCCAATCTTGTCCCCGATCGATATTAACCTACTTGGTTATAAAAAGGTAGCGGTACCGTCTGTTGCCGACGTACCCGCCATCGCCTTTGATCAGGCATTAACCAAATAGATCGTTGCTTTTTGCCAAATTTTGTCGCAATCTACGCACGTCAATTC
The DNA here is from genome assembly GCF_035656215.1 of Paraburkholderia sp. Taxonomy (GTDB): domain Bacteria; phylum Pseudomonadota; class Gammaproteobacteria; order Burkholderiales; family Burkholderiaceae; genus Paraburkholderia. The sequence goes on along the minus strand of NZ_DASRSY010000428.1, from coordinate 7,511 downwards.
AACTTACTTCCACATATGTCCACATCCATCCCTGCTCACGCTCGCGTCGTCATCATTGGTGGCGGCATCATCGGCTGCTCGGTCGCCTATCACCTCACGAAACTGGGTTGGACCGATGTGGTTCTGCTCGAACAGGGCCAACTGTCGTGCGGCACGACCTGGCACGCGGCCGGCCTCGTCGGCCAATTGCGCGCGCAGGAAAGCATGACCAGGTTGATTCGCTATTCGACTGCGCTCTACGCCGAACTCGAAGCCGACACCGGCCTCGCGACCGGCTGGAAGCAATGCGGCTCGCTCTCGGTGGCCCGCACGGCCGAGCGGATGACGCAACTCAAGCGCACCGCCGCCGTCGCGCGCGCGTATGGCGTGGCGTGCGACGTGATCAGCCCGCAGGAAGCCGGCGACCTATGGCCGGTGATGCGCACCGACGACCTGCTCGGCGCCGTCTGGCTGCCCGGCGACGGCAAAGCGAATCCCACCGATCTGACTCAAGCCCTCGCCCGCGGCGCCCGCACGCGCGGCGCGCGGATTGTCGAAAACACCCGCGTCACGGCGATTCATACGCGCACCGCTCTCGAAGACAAGGCAAACGCCACGACCGGCGCACGCGAAGTCAGCGGCCTCGCATGGCGCAACAAGGACGGCGAAGAAGGCACGATCGGCGCGGATATCGTCGTGAATTGCGCAGGCCAGTGGGCCAAGGCGGTTGGCCGCCTGTGCGACGTGACCGTGCCGCTGCACTCGGCCGAGCACTACTACATCGTCACCGAACGCATTGCCGGCGTGCATCCTGACCTGCCGGTGATGCGCGATCCGGACGGCTTCATCTATTTCAAGGAGGAAGTCGGCGGCCTTGTGATGGGCGGCTTCGAGCCGAACGCGAAGCCGTGGGGGATGAACGGCATCCCGGAGAATTTCGAATTCCAGTTGCTGCCCGACGACTGGGATCAGTTCGAAATCCTGATGGAAAATGCACTTCAGCGCGTGCCAGCACTCGAAACAGCGCAAGTGAAGCAGTTCTACAACGGCCCGGAGTCGTTCACGCCGGACAACAACTTCATGCTCGGCGAAGCGCCGGAGTTGCGGCGCTTTTTTGTCGGTGCGGGTTTCAATTCGATGGGCATCGCGTCGGCCGGGGGCGCCGGCATGGCACTCGCCGAATGGATCGTTGCCGGCACGCCGACCATGGACCTGTGGCCGGTCGACATTCGCCGTTTCGCGCGCTTTAATGGTAACGACACCTGGCTGCACGACCGCGTGAAGGAAACGCTTGGTCTGCACTACGCCATGCCCTGGCCGAACCGCGAACTCGATTCCGCACGCCCGTTCCGCCGCTCGCCGCTCTACCCGATGTTGCGCGACCAGGGCGCGAGCTTTGGCAGCAAGATGGGCTGGGAGCGTCCGAATTTCTTCGCGCCAGGCGTGGCTGAAGCGAAGATCGACTACGCCTTCGGTCAGCAGAACTGGCTGCCGTGGAGCGGCGCCGAGCATCGTGCCTGCCGCGAAGGCGTGGCGCTGTTCGACATGACCTCGTTTTCGAAATTCCTCGTGAAGGGCCGCGACGCGCAAAGCGTGCTGCAAGGCATCGTCACCAACGATGTTGCTGTGCCGGTCGGCACCACCGTCTACACCGGCATGCTCAACGAGCGCGGCACCTACGAGTCCGACTTCACGTTGACCCGCCTCGCCGACGATCAATACCTTATCGTCTCCGGCTCGGCGCAGACCACTCGCGATTTCGACTACATCGAGAAATCGATCCCGCACGGCAAGCACTGCACGCTGGTCGACGTCACCGGCCAGACCGCGGTGCTGGCGGTGATGGGCCCGCGCTCGCGCGAGCTGCTGCAGAGCATCTCGAAGGCAGACTGGAGCAATGCGGCCTTTCCTTTCGGCCAGAGCCGTGAAGTGGATATCGGCTATGCAACGGTGCGCGCCACGCGGCTCACCTACGTCGGCGAACTAGGCTGGGAACTGTACGTGCCGGTCGAGTTCGCGGCGGGCGTCTACGAGACGCTGCAAGCGGCGGGCCAACCGTTCGGCCTCGCCAATGCGGGCTATTACGCTATCGATTCGCTGCGCATCGAGAAAGGCTATCGCGCATGGGGCCGCGAACTGACGCCGGACTCGAACCCGTTCGAAGCGGGTCTCTCGTTCGCCTGCAAGCTCGATAAAGACATTCCGTTCCGTGGCCGCGAAGCCTTGCTGAAATTGCGCGCGGAACCGCTGCGCCGACGCATGGTCGTGCTCACCGCCGACGGCGCGGCCGATCGCATGCTGTGGGGCGGCGAGGCGATCCTGCGCGACGGCAAGCCAGTCGGCTTCGTCAGCTCGGCGGCCTTCGGCCATACGTTCGGCTGCCCGGTGGCGATGGGCTACATCAACAATCCGGACGGCGCGGCGGACACGGCGTATTTGAGCAGCGGCCGCTACGAGTTCGACGTGGCCGGCGACCTTCTGCCTGCCACCGTGCATCTCAAAGCACCCTACGACCCGCGCTCAGAACGCGTCAAAAGCTGATCGAACCGGAACCGCTCATGCCACACCTTGATAACAGCTACATCCTGAAGCTGTCGTGTCCCGATCAGCCGGGCATCGTGCACGCGGTTTCGGCCGCATTGCTCGAAAGCGGCGCGAATATCGTCGACTCCGCGCAGTTCGGCGACCGCCGTACCGAGCGCTTTTTCATGCGCACGTATTTTCAGTTGCAAACCGGCGTCAGCGCGAGCTGCGACGATCTGCGCAAGCACTTCGAACCGCTCGCGCAACGCCTGAACATGCAATGGCAGATCGCCGATGCGTCGCACAAGCCGCGCGTTCTGTTGATGGTGTCGAAGATCGGGCATTGTCTGAACGATCTGCTGTTCCGCTATCGCACCGGACAGCTGAACATCGAGATTCCTGCGATTGTGTCGAACCACAAGGATTTCTACCAGTTAGCCGCGAGCTATAACATTCCGTTCCATCATTTCCCGCTCTTGCAGTCGACACCTGCGGCGAAAGCTGCGCAAGAAGCGAAGATCTGGGAGGTGGTAGAGGATCACGCAATTGATCTGGTAGTGCTCGCGCGCTACATGCAGGTATTGTCAGCGGACCTGTGCGAGAAGCTGTCCGGCCGGGCCATCAATATTCATCATTCGTTTCTGCCGAGCTTCAAGGGCGCCAAGCCGTACTATCAGGCTTACGACCGCGGCGTGAAACTGATCGGCGCAACGGCGCATTACGTGACGACCGATCTCGACGAAGGACCGATCATCGAACAGGCGGTTGAACGCGTGGATCATGCGATGGACCCCGACGAGCTGACGATGATCGGACGCGACGTGGAATGTGTCGCACTGTCGAGGGCGGTCAAATGGCATCTGGAGCATCGCGTGATTCTCAACGGACATCGAACCGTGGTGTTCCGATAACGCCTGCCAGATTGATCAGCAGGCTCGCCTCCAGCCCTACGACACAGCGCAGCCCTCACGGATGGTTTTGTCACAACGGCTCCTTGGCTCTCGGATAGATGCACACATCGGCTAACACCGCATTCGGCGATCTATTCCATTCGATATCCGGCGCGTCCGTTCGCTACGCGCGCCGGATATCGATCGCGTCAATTGACGTCACCCGTCGACGCGCTGCCGCTCGCGAAGTGGCTCGCGGCGGCCGCCTGTGCAGCGAGCGCTTCCTTGTGCTGCTCGACTTGCCGTGCGAAAACGGGATTCACATCCGGATACGATGAGTCGGTCACGTAATTGAGGCCGTTCTGTTGGGCTTCGATCAATTCCTGGTACACCTGAGCACGCGTCTTGCCTTCTGCGAAAGCGCTCGACGAAGCGGCGAAAGCGGTAAAAGCGAGGAGGGACAATGCGACGAAAGTAATCTTCTTCATGATGAACTCCAGTGAGTTTTGTGCGGGCTTGCATGAGGGAGAACCACGGGTTCGTGATTTTTATTCCTGCATTGGCGATTCGAAAAAAACAAACTTCAAACCCGGAATAAATCCATACCTGCGCGTGTTCGCCACTCGATAGCTGAAATCTGATAACCGCCAAAACCATGACCTCAACCGACGCCCCCTCCGACTCGCCGCTCTCCGAAGCCGACATTCAGGCCTATGCCGATGGCACGCTGACACCGGAACGCGCCGCGTTTCTGCAGGACTATCTCGGCAAGGACCCGGCGGAGGCGCGCCGGGTGGCGTTCTACGGCAGGCTGAACGCGCAGATGCAGCAGGCCTTCCAGACAACTGAAGAACCCGTTGCGAGCCGTGCCGAAGGATGGCGCGGCGCACTCGACCAACTGAAGGTCACGAGACGTCCGGGCAAAGCGGTGAAGGCGTTCGGAGCGCTCGTTCTGACACTGGCGACCGCGAGCGGCTGGCTTGCCGCCACCCAGGTGTCCAGTCAGGCACTCGACAATGCCGCCGTGATGGCGCTGGCAGAAACCGCCGACGCACAGTTTTCCGCGGCATCGCCGACGCGAACCGACGTATCCGCGCCCAATCTCGCTGCAATCGGATTGCGGCTGGTCGATCAAAGGGTCCTATCGCTCGGCCCGTTCCAACGCGCCAGCGAATTCGTCTATCTGAACGGAGACAACCGTCCGGTGGTGCTGATTTCGACGCTGGCACTGCTGGCGTCGGCCCGGCCGCAGTGGGCCGCCCACCGCATCGGCGAGATCCGCCTGCTGACCTGGACGGCCCGGTGGCAGCGCTTCGTGGTCGTCGGCGACGCCCGCACCCACGGCCTGATGCGCGCCGCCGACGTGATGACCATGCGATAAGCCCGCTCCAGGTTTTGCAACTCGGCAAAAGACAACGGAATAAAATGCGCCCACGCGTGTTTGCACCTCGAATGCGCGCGGCGGTTCAATCGACGGCCGCCCACCCGGCGCCCACGAGAAGCCCCACGATTGGGATAAACAATGGATGTCCGTGACGAGTTGATGGAGCACGTGCCGCGCCTGCGGCGCTATGCGCGAGCGCTGATCAACAATCGCGATCTCGCCGACGATCTGGTGCAGGACACGCTCGAACGCGCGCTCGGCCGCACCGGCATGTTCCAGCCCGGCACCGACCTGCGTGCGTGGCTGTTCACAATCATGCATAACGTGTTCGCCAATCAGGCGCGCAAAGCGTCGGCGCGCGCCGTCCACGTGGCGGTCGACGACGACAGCGTTCAAGAAAGCGAATTTGCCGTGCCGTCCGATCAGACCCGTTCGCTGGAAATGCGCGACCTCGACTACGCGTTGCAGCGTCTGCCCATGGAGCAGCGCGAAGTCGTGCTGCTGGTCGGTCTCGAGGAAATGAGCTACGCCGACGTGGCGCTCGCGCTGAACATTCCGATCGGCACAGTCATGTCGCGCCTTTCGCGCGGGCGCGAGCGGCTTCGGGCATTGATGGCGGGCACGCAGCCCGGTGCAAAATTACAGGTGGTGCGATGAACGACCAACACATGCCGATCGGCGAAGAAGACCTGCACGCGTACGTGGACGGCACACTGTCCGACGAACGACGCGTCGAGGTGGAGCGCGCACTCGAACAGAACCCCGAGTTGGCCACCCGCGTCAGCGATTATTTCTCGCTGAACAACATGTTTCATGAACGCTATGACCGCGTGCTGAGCGAGCCCGTGCCGAAACGCCTGCAGGCGCCCTTAGCCAGTGGGCGCCGCTGGCGCATTGCCGCCAACTGGCCGCAGTTCGCCGGGATGGCTGCGGCGCTGGTGATGGGCGTGGGCATCGGCGTGGGCACGCATATGGGGCAGGAAGTCATTGCGCCGGTCGCCGGTCACTCGTCGGACGCACTGCCCGTTAGCGCGGATAGTTCCGAGGGTTTCGCACGGCAAGCCGCGGTGGCGCATGTGGTTTATATGCCCGCTGTCGACCGTCCGGCAGACATGAATGCCGATCACGAGCAGGATTTCGTACAGTGGCTGTCCAACCGGCTCGGCACGAACGTACATCCGCCGATTCTTTCGAAGAACGGTTTCAACCTGTCGGGCGGCCGCCTCTTGCCAGGTGCCGATGGGCCGACCGCGCAATTCATGTATCGCGGACCAAACGGCGAACGCGTGACGCTGTGCATTTCGCATCGTCAGGTGAACTCGAACACCACCGCGTTCAAGCTGTATCAGGACGGGCCGGTGAACGTGTTCTACTGGGTGGACGGCGACTTTGGCTATGCGGTGTCAGGCGGTATTGATCGCAAGGTGTTGCTGCAACTGTCGCATGACGTGTATTCGCAGTTGACGGGTGCCGCGCCGGGTTGAGATGCCGCGGTATGTCGCGATAGAGGGTTCAGTTTCCTGAACCGCTGCCGCGATCGAGCGACGCGGCGCGCATGGCGTCGCTCGGGTTTCTGAAGAACTGCTGGCGCAACTGCGCGATCTGCGCGTCGCGTTGCTGAGGCGGCAAATCCTGCTTATCGATCTGCGCGCGCTGGTTTGAGTAGTCCGCATAGCGTGCTTGCCAGGCGTCGTCCGCTTGCTGCATCTGTACGACGCGTTGCGCCGCTTCCGGCCCAAGTGTCTGCGTGATCTGCGCACGCATCGTATCGAGCGAACCGCCCTGCTTCTGCGCCTGACCGATCGCGTCGAGTGCCGCCTGCTGCTGGCGCGCACGCTCGTGGGCAGCGCGTGTTTCCGGCGGCAGTGCCGCGTCTAGCGCAGCGAGGCGCGCCGCTTTTTGCGCCGCGCTCAACGCGCCATCTGATGCGATGCGCAAGCGCGCTAAATCCGTGTGTTGCTGCTGTGATTCAGCGCCGAAGAACGGCTCATTCCATTCGCCCATCAGCCGGGTGCCTAACGCGTCGCGCTGATCAAGCGAAAGTTGCAGCGCGTCGAGGTCCAGCTTTGCGCCGCTCTGAGCCGGAGAGTTTTGCGGCACTTGTGCGAGCGCCATGAGATACGCGTTGTAGCGCTGCCAGACGGCCACCGCTTCATCGGCGGCCGGTGTGCCGTCGAGTTGCGCGGCGACCTGGCGACGCACCAAAGCATCGAGTGTCGCGGCGGAGATTTCACTTTGCGTCGTCAGGAAGTAATCGAAGAAGTCGCGAACCGCACGCGTGCGTGCGAGGTGGCCGCGGCCATCGGTTGGCAGATGCGGCGGTGACGAACCCTCGAGCGAAGCGGGCAATGCATCAGCCATCGACGTGCTAGCGGCCATGTCCTTGCTCGAAGCAAGTGCGGTTTGCGCGGAACTCGCTGCACTCTCTGTGTGCAGCGCTGATGCATCCCATGCGGACGGCGGGCGGTTCAGCCACAACGCAGCGCCGGCCGACACCGCGCCCACCGCGACAAAAACCAGCCACTGACTCCGCGCGCTGCCCCGCTGCCGATCCAATCGCCGCATCCGTTCACACGCCTTGTGTCTTCAACCGGTTCGCCTGCGTGCGGATCACTGCCACCGGGTCCGCCGCATTCGCGCCGCGCACGCCGAGCAACTGGTTGATCTCGTCCAGATGGTTCCACTTGTAACTGGTGCCGAGCACTTTGCCATAGAGTGCGCTGCACACCGAGACA
>NZ_DASRSY010000427.1:0-19395 GCF_035656215.1 Paraburkholderia sp. | reverse complement strand
GCAAGAGGCAGCCCCGTGAGCGCTCAAAGCCACGGGCACGCAGGCTATGCGATCGAAATAAACAGTTGCTTGCCACACGCGGCCGCGTATCGGCGCAATGTATCGATAGAAGGCGAGTGCTGCCCCGAAGCGAGCGCCCGTTCAAGCCGGGTGATGGCCGGCGCTTTCGTGCCCATGCGTTCGGCGATTTGCGCCTGGGTCAAACCGGCTTCGCGGCGCGCGGCGAGCATCTGATCGAGCAGCGCGAATTCTTCGCGGTTCAACCGCTCGTATTCGGTGCGTACTTCCGGGTCGGCGAGCGCCCGTTCGCGCATTGCCTTATAAGTCGCCATTTCTGATCTCCAGCAATCTTTTGCGCGCCACGTCCAGTTCATTGCGCGGCGTTTGTTGCGACTTCTTCACGAAGCAGTGTGAGGTTCGCCGAGATTCGGACCGTATTCCTCCATGCGATCGGTCAGCGCGATGAAGCGCGCGAGCAGCGTTTTCGGCAAGGAGGCAACGTTCACTTTGACCTTTTCATTGTAGAAACCGATCTAAAATGTCATTGGAATTCGTGGTAACAAATATGTTATCAACGCGCAAGCAAACGACCTCGCCAGTTATTGCTGTCAATCAGCAAAAACCGGAGGCGTTGCCCGGAAGGGAAGCGAACGATCGGAAGGGCGAAGGCAGGACCGCGATGAGCGGTTACGACGGCGTTGGCGCAACTGGCTGTTCGGCTGGGTTGAGTCGTGCGGGACGCGATATCGGGCGCGGCACGGTGGCGGTCTCCTTTTACATTGGCTGGCTGAATGGGAGTAGCGAATCAAGGTCCACTCGTCATCAACCGACAATAACTCCGTTCGCGCCGACTTTCTATTAGCCGGTCAGCTAGTCCGTCATAAAGGCATGTTGCAGACCGTGTCATGCTTTGAGCAAGCGTCGCACCGTGCATCGACCGGTCGTTTTCTTCCTCTGTTGCAATTGCCTATGCTTTGAATTCGCTGTTAGCGGATTTCGTCGGGCGGCACGACCCGTGCTGCTCCAATGGTCTGAGAGAACACGCTTCATCCACCTGTCGGCGACGACCGACTTCATCTAAGGAGTCAGCAGATGAGCACGATCACCACGAAAGACGGTACGGAGATTTTCTACAAGGATTGGGGCAAAGGCCGCCCGGTTGTCTTCTCGCATGGCTGGCCGTTGTCCGCGGACGCCTGGGATGCGCAGATGCTGTTCCTCGGCAGCAAAGGCTTTCGCGTGATCGCGCACGACCGGCGCAGCCACGGCCGTTCGGCGCAGACGTGGGATGGCAACGACATGGATACCTATGCCGACGATCTCGCTGCGCTGATCGAGCACCTCGACCTGCAGGACGCCACCCTGGTCGGCCATTCGACCGGCGGCGGTGAAGTCGCGCACTACATCGGCCGGCACGGGACGAAACGCGTGGCGAAGGCCGTGCTGATCGGTGCGGTGCCGCCGCTGATGCTCAAGACGGAAGGCAACCCGGAAGGCACGCCGATCGATGTGTTCGATGGCATCCGCAAGGGCGTGGTCGACGATCGTTCGCAGTTTTTCAAGGATCTGGCGCTGCCTTTCTACGGCTACAACCGTCCGAACGCGAAGGTGTCGCAAGGCGTGATCGATTCGTTCTGGGCACAAGGCATGGTCGGCTCGATCAAGGGGCTTTACGACTGCATCAAGCAGTTCTCCGAAGTCGACTACACGGAAGATCTGAAGAAGATCGACGTGCCGACTCTGGTGCTGCATGGCGACGACGACCAGATCGTGCCGATCGACGCCGCAGGCCGCAAGACGGCGAAGATCGTGAAGAACGCCACACTCAAGGTCTATCCGGGCGGCCAGCACGGTATGTGCACCGTCGAGGCGGACAAGGTGAATGCCGATCTACTGGAATTTATCGGCTCGTAGTGCGCGGACATAACAAGTGCGGCTGGCTAGGGGCAATTGTCCCGCGCTGGCCGCACACCCATACCCGCGTACGGCGGCCGCCGCTCAGGCAGTTGGCCAGCCGATGCGCGCCGCTCGGCGCAACGTCGAGCGAACCACCAACCGGTGGAACGGAGCGATGGCGAGGATATAAAAACGCCCAAGCCCATTGTGACAGTGCACGACGGTGGACAGAGTCAGATAGCGCGCGCTGCCCTCGTGCGTATCGCGCGTTTGCTGCAACACCGAGAGCCGGAAGTCCAGATGGCTGTCGTTCTCGCCGAGAATGATCTCGCGTGCGCTGCGCGCGTAGATTCGGAAGATGTCGACCCGATCCCTTGAGCCGGGTGGATTCGCCATGCGCAACTGCTTCGACGTCTTGAGCCCGAAGCGGGCGACCAACGCATCACGCAGCCCCAGCAGTTTCGCGATCCATCCCGCCTGATGCGCGAACAGAAAGCGCGCGAGCAATTCCGGGTCGTCGATCGCGTTGTCCGGCAAGCGGACGGCGTACGCGTCCGCGAGATCCGGGGCATCGTATATGCGGGCCACGCCGGATTCAACCGGCACAGCAACGGAAAGCACGGAACGGTTGGCGTTTGGCATGGGACGTGCGTCGCTAAAAATGGATCGGGCAGGGAGGGGTGACTCCGCTACGCTCGCGCGGCAGTTCCAATCGCGCACGCGCATCAAGTCTACTCGTGCTTGAGTGCGGAACTCATTGGACCGACTGGGCGTGTGCGTCGGCCAAGGCCTTTGTCGTCGAGACTGGCTCGCTCAGGCCGCGAACGCGTAAATGCGCCGCTCCAGCTTCTCTATCTGTAATAGAGCAGGTGGAGCGGCGTCTGAAGTAGGGCCTGCGGGTTTAGCTGACCTGCTGGCCGATTTCGTGATTGGCGAGTATTTCGAGCGCGCGCACCATGGCGGAGTGATCCCATGCTTTGCCGCCCTGTGCCACGCAGGCGTTGAAGAGCTGCTGGCAGGTGGCCGTATTGGGCAAGGACACGCCAAGTGCCTGGGCCGTCGAGAGCGCGAGATTCAGATCCTTCTGGTGAAGCTCGATACGAAAGCCGGGATCGAAGGTGCGCTTCGTCATCCGTTCACCGTGCACTTCGAGAATGCGCGAGGACGCAAAGCCGCCCATCAATGCTTCGCGCACGCGCGCAGGATCGACGCCGGCTTTGGAGGCGAGCAGCAACGCTTCGCCGACAGCCTCGATCGTCGCGGCGACGATCACCTGATTGGCGACCTTGCACACCTGACCCGCGCCGACAGCGCCGATCAGCGTGACATTCTTGCCCATCATGTCGAAGAGCGGCTTGACGCTATCGAAGGTTGCTGTTTCGCCGCCCACCATGATGGTCAGCGAACCAGCCTTGGCGCCGACCTCGCCACCTGAAACCGGCGCATCGAGATAGTCCGCGCCGCGTTCACGCACGCGGGCCGCGAACTCGCGCGTGGCCATCGGCGAAATCGAGCTCATGTCGACCACGGTTTGTCCCGGACGCAAAGCCTCGGCGAGGCCTTTTTCGCCAAACAGCACGCGTTCGACGTCCGGTGTGTCCGGCACCATGACGAAGATCACGTCGGCGTGCGCGGCCACGGCGGCCGGGCTGTCACACGCGACAGCGCCGGCCTGGGTGAGATCGTCGGGCACGCCGCTGCGCGTAAACGCGGCAAGGGGCACGCCGTTCTTAAGAAGGTTGGCGGCCATGGGCTTGCCCATGATGCCGAGTCCAATAAAGCCTGCTTTTTGCATGGAATTCTCCGGAGATGTCATAGCGGCCGTCTCTACTTCCAGCCCGCTTATTTCTGCATGAAGTGTTTTTGAACCGTTTGTGCGGCGGCTTTCAGCAGCCCCATATCAGCACAGACCGCGACGACGCGGCAACCCATCGAGATGTAGCGCTCCGCGTCGGCCTGTACGGGGGCGAGAATGCCGCTCGGCTTGCCGGCGGCCTGCGCGCGCTCGAAAATGCGAAGAATCGCCTGTTGCACGTCGGGATGGTTCGGGTTGCCGATGTGGCCGTAGGCGGCCGCGAGATCGGACGGTCCGACGAACACGGCGTCGACACCGTCCACGGCAAGAATCTCGTCAATGTTGTCGACCGCCTTGCGGCTTTCGATCTGAACGATGACGCAGACGTTGTCGTTGGCGATGTCGAAGTAATTGGCTACCGTAGCATAGCGATTGCCCCGGTGGCTCACCGACACGCCACGGATGCCCTGCGGCGGGTAGCGCGTCGCGGCGACGGCGTGGGCCGCGTCTTCGGCGCTCTCGATGAACGGCACCAGAAAATTCGAGAAGCCGCTATCCAGAAGCCGTTTGATGAACACGCTATCGTTGGCCGGCGGCCGCACCACAGGCGCGCTCGGGCTGTCCTTGAGCGCCATCAATTGGGGGATCAGTGTCAGCACGTCGTTCGGTGCGTGTTCGGCATCCAGCAGCATCCAGTCGAAGCCGACGATGCCGAGCAGTTCAGTGACAATCGGGCTGGCAAGCGAAGCCCAGCAGCCGATCAGGGTTTCGCCGCCGCAGACGGCGCGGCGAAAGCTATTGGGTAAGGGCTGGTAGGGCGTGGCTGCTGTCATGGGGTGTCTCCTCGAACTGCAATTTACCGGGTAAGCTCCGACGCCTGTGAATCGCATGTTATAGGTCGTCGTATGTCTTAATGCAGATTAGCATTGGGCCGTCCGTCTGTAACGGCCACGTAAACCCGAATTCCTCGTGGAGCGGGGGTTTCGGGTTGCGCGCAGGCTCATCTATGTTGTAGGATGACCTATATCTAAGATGTCCATCCAAGGAAAGCGAAATGTCTATTACCGGCGAAATGCTGATTGGTCGCAAAGCAGTGCGCGGCGAGGAAAAACCTTTGCGAGCGTTCAATCCCGCCGCGGGGGCCGACATCGCCGAGCCGGTGTTCGGCAGCGGCTCGGTTGCGAATGTCGAGCTTGCCTGCGAACTCGCGCAGAAAGCGTTCGACCCGTACCGGCATCTGCCGCTCACGGTGCGCGCCGAGTTTCTCGAGCGTATCGCAGACGGCATCACGGCGCTCGGTGACGCGCTGATCCAGCGCGCGCACGAAGAGTCGGGCCTGCCGAAGGCGCGTCTCGAAGGCGAGCGCGGCCGCACGACAGGCCAGCTCAAACTGTTCGCCCAGGTCGTACGCGCCGGCCAATGGCTCGCCGCGACGCTCGATTCGCCGTTGCCTGAGCGCAAGCCTCTGCCGCGCTCCGACCTGCGCATGCAAAAGATTCCGTTGGGCCCGGTCGCCGTTTTCGGTGCCAGCAACTTCCCGCTCGCGTTTTCGGTGGCGGGCGGTGATACTGCTGCGGCGCTCGCGGCGGGCTGCCCGGTGGTGGTGAAGGCGCATCGCGCGCACCTGGGCACCTCGGAGATGGTCGGCCGTGTGATTCAACAGGTCGCGCAGGAAATGGATTTGCCGGAAGGCGTCTTCTCGATGATCGTCGGCGCCGGTAATTCCGTCGGTGAAGCGCTGGTCGCGCATCCGGCGATCAAGGCGGTGGGGTTCACGGGTTCGCGCGCAGGCGGCACGTCGCTGATGCGCGTCGCGGCGGCGCGGTCCGAGCCGATTCCGGTCTACGCGGAAATGAGCAGCATCAATCCGGTGTTCCTCCTGTCGAATGCGCTGTCGCAACGCGGTGAGACCATCGCGCGCGGCTTCGTCGATTCGCTGGTGCTCGGCGCGGGGCAGTTCTGTACCAACCCGGGGCTCGCGATCGCCGTCGACAGCGACGCACTCAAAGGCTTCGTTGCAACGGCCTCCGAAGCACTGAGCGGCAAGTCGGCCCAGACCATGCTGACAGCCGGCATCCACGCGGCCTATGAAGACGGCGAAGGCAAACTGGCTGCGACGAGAGGCGTCGAAACGGTTGCGCAAGGCGTTGACGCAACGGGCCCGACGCAGGCTCGCGCGGCCTTGTTCGTGACCGATGCGCTGACCTTCCTGTCCACGCCGGCACTGGAGGACGAGGTTTTCGGACCTGCGTCGACGATCGTGCGTTGCAAGGATGAGCAGGAGATGCTCGCGGTGGCCGAGCACTTTGCCGGTCAACTGACTGCCACGGTGCAGATGGACAGCGCTGATCTGCCTGCCGCGAAGAAGCTGGTGCCGATTCTCGAACGCAAGGCCGGACGGATTCTGATCAACGGTTTCCCGACGGGTGTCGAGGTTTCACACGCGATGGTGCACGGCGGGCCCTTCCCGGCCACCTCCGATAGCCGCGCAACGTCAGTGGGCACGACGTCGATCGAGCGCTTCCTGCGTCCGGTGTGCTATCAGGATTTCCCGGCCGACCTGCTGCCCGAGTCGCTGGCCGACGGCAATCCGCTGGACTTGTGGCGCCGTCGTGATGGCGAGATCACGCGCAGCTAAGCGAAGCGTGAGCGGCGCCGAAGTGGGCGCCGCGTGAGATAAAAAAATGGCCGGGATATCCCGGCCATTTTTTTATCTCACGCGCGACGAATCAGCGCTTGCTCAGCGTCAGCGCAAGAATCAGCTATTTGCTTCCGCGGCTTCGTTCGCACGCCTGAGCCGCTCGCGGCTATTGGACAGGTGCATGCGCATTGCCGCGCGCGCGCCTTCGGCATCGTGCCGCGTGATCGCCTCGAGAATACTTTCGTGCTCCAGATTGACGAGCGACAGATATGCGTCGGGCTCAGCTCGCGCGATCCCCGCCGAATCGAGCCGGTTGCGCGGAATCAGCGCGCTGCCCATCTGCGTCAGGATGTCGACGAAATACCGGTTGCCGGTTGCTCGCGCCACGGAGATGTGGAACTGCAGGTCGGCGTCGACGCTATCCAGCCCGTTGTGGCGGGTGGCTTCGATCGCATCGAGTGCGGTGCGCATGCGCGCGAGATCGTCCGGCTTGGCCCGTTGAGCCGCCAGACCCGCGCATTCCGTTTCGAGGCTGATGCGCAGTTCCAGGATCGACAGCACGTCGCGCAAGGTGGTGGCGGGCACCATGTCGATGCCCAGCTTTTCGCGCTGCGGTTCCAGCACAAAGCTGCCGATGCCGTGACGTGTCTCGATGACCTTGCCCGCCTGCAAGCGTGAAATTGCTTCGCGGATGACGGTGCGGCTCACGCTCAGCGTGACCATCAATTGCGATTCGGTTGGCAGTTTGTCGCCGGGCTTCAACGCGTTAGACGCAATTTGCTCGGTGACGTAGCTGACGACAAACTCGGCAAGATTGCGCGCGCGTCGTGGCGGTACCGCGGATGCCAGTGGTGTAGCCATCGAAAACGCCCCTTGAATCAGATAGTTGCAGATACTTCCTGCGATCCATTATACCGTCGTCTGACGACTGATTATATAAACGCCGGATCATTTTCGGCATCGACGTCAAACTTGGCGTCGATGCCCGGCTTAAGGCGCCTGGCAGAGCGGTCACGTTGTTTTTGCAGGCGCCCCGGGAAGTACGATAACCGCCTGGCAGCTAGCCCTGGCGCAATTCGACCCGTTTGATGTCTTTCACGATCACGAGGTAGCTGAACACCGTCAGCAAGGCATTCAGGCCCACGAAAACCAGCGCGCCGTTGAACGACCCGGTCTTCGCGACGACGTAGCCGATCACGATGGGCGTCACGATGCCGGCAACGTTGCCGAACATATTGAAGATGGCGCCTGACAAACCGAGGGCCTCTTTCGGCGACGTATCCGCCACGACGGCCCAGCCCAGCGCCCCGATGCCTTTGCCGAAGAATGCGAGCGACATGAGCGCGACGACGATCCAGTCGGTCGAAACGTAGTTGCAGCCGATGATGCACGCCGACAGCAGCATGCCGCCGACAATCGGCACCTTGCGCGCGACCGTGAGCGAATGTCCGCGCCGGATCAGTCCGTCGGACAGAATGCCGCCGAGCACGCCACCGGAGAATCCGCAGATCGCGGGCAGCGACGCCACCAGACCCGCATGCAGAATCGTCATGCCGCGCGCCTGCACGAGGTAGATCGGAAACCAGGTGAGGAAGAAGTACGTCAGCACGTTGATGCAGTACTGGGCGAGATAGACGCCGAGCAGCATGCGGTTGGTCAGCAGTTGACGCACCAGCGACCAGCCGCCGGTGCTGGCGATGTCCTCAGCCCGGGCTGCTTTCTTGTGCCCGTTCACCACGCCGCCGCCCTGTTCGATGTAATCGAGTTCGGTGCGCGAGACACGCGGGTGGTCGGCGGGGTTCTTCATCACCTTCAGCCAGGTGAGGGCGAGAAAAAGTCCGGCCAAGCCCATCACGAGGTAGACCGTGTGCCAGCTGAACGCGTGGGTCAGCCATGCCATCAGCGGCGTGAAAATGACTGCCGCGAAGTATTGAGCAGAATTGAAAATGGCGGACGCCGTGCCGCGTTCATTGGTGGGAAACCAGCTCGCCACAACCTTGGCGTTGGCTGGAAACGCAGGCGATTCGGCCGCGCCCATTGCAAAGCGCAGCACGAACAGCGCGGTGACGGCAGCCGCCGCGCTGCCCAACAGACCGATCGAACTTTGCAGCAGCGTAAATAGCGACCACAGGAAAATACTCGCCGCGTAGACACGGCGCGCGCCGAAACGGTCGAGCAGCCAGCCCGCCGGCAATTGCGACAGAACGTAAGCCCAGCTGAACGCGGAGAAGATGTAGCCCATCCTGATCGCGTCGAAGCCGAACTCGGCGCGCATCGCGGATCCGGTTACCGAGAGCGTGGCGCGGTCCGCGTAATTGAATGTCGTGATCAGAAAGATCAGCAACAGAATCGCGTAGCGGACTTTGGTGCGCTTTGCGACGTGGGCGGGGCTCGCGGTGCGGCTCATTTCCATCGTCATCTCCTGAATTTTTATCAGCAAAAAAGCGCCCGGCGACGTTGCCGTCCCGGGCGCTCCTTGCAGTGCCGTGCGCGCGACCCAGGTTCGCCGGGCCTCGCGCCGTACCGTCTTACTGCGCGCCGAGCTTCTTGATCAGCACGTCGAGTTGCGCCATTTCTTCTTCAGTCAGATCGGTCAGCGGTGCGCGCACCGGACCCGCGCTGTGGCCGACCAGCTTCGCGCCGGCCTTCACGATGCTGACCGCGTAACCCTGGCGGCGGTTGCGGATCGCCAGATACGGCAGGAAGAATTCGTCGAGCAACTTGCCGACAGTCGCCTGGTCGTCCGCGGCAATCGCGCGGTAGAAGTCCATCGCGGTCTTCGGAATGAAGTTGAACACCGCCGACGAGTACACCGGCACGCCCAGCGCCTTGTAGGCGGCGGCGTAAACTTCAGCGGTCGGCAGGCCGCCGAGGTACGAGAAGCGGTCGCCGAGACGCCGGCGGATCGACACCATGTTCTCGATCTCGCCCACGCCGTCCTTGAAGCCGATCAGGTTGGGGCAGCGCTCGGCCAGCCCTTCGAGCATGTCGGCGTTAAGCTTGGAGTTGGCGCGGTTGTAGATGATCACGCCCATGTTCGGCACGGACTTGCAGACTTCTTCCGCGTGCGCCGCGATGCCTTCCTGGCAGGCTTCGGTCAGGTAGTGGGGCATCAACAGAATGCCGTTCGCGCCGTGACGTTCGGCTTCCTGCGCGTACGCGATCGCCACACGGGTCGGGCCGCCCGCGCCGGCGAGAATCGGCACCTTGCCTTTGCAGACTTCAGTTGCCGTGCGCACGACGTTCGAGTAGTCGTTATGCGTGAGCGAGAAGAATTCACCCGTGCCGCCGGCGACGAACAGTGCCGAAGCACCGTAGGGAGCGAGCCATTCCAGGCGCTCGGCATACGTATCGGCACGGAATTCGCCTTGTTCGTCGAAGTCGGTAACAGGGAAGGACAGAAGGCCTTCGGAAACGATCTGCTTGAGTTCCTGCGGTGTCGTCATGATGAATATCCAGGGCGTCGAATAGGGGTGGTATGTAGAAATGGAGATTTCTTATACGTCATCGTACAACAACAAATCGACGAACTCAACGGTGTTTTCACGGCATAATGCACGTCATAGGGTAAATACGGAACGTCTGCTTAATCTTCTGTGTTGTAGGATGACGTATGAATGGTTGGCGCAGTAGGCGTGAAACCGCCATAAGGATCGATGCAATGGAACAAACCCCGCTCTACATCCGCGTTCACCCCAATGACAATGTCGCGATCGTCGTCAACGACGGCGGTCTGGGTGAGGGCGCCGTATTTCCCGATGGTCTTGCGCTGCGTGAGCGTGTTCCGCAAGGGCATAAAGTCGCGCTGGCCGATCTCGCGGAAGGCGACGAGGTCATCCGCTATAACGTGGTGATCGGTTATGCGCTCAAGGCCTTGCCGAAGGGCAGCTGGATCAACGAACACGTGATTCGCATGCCGAGTCCGCCCGGGCTGGAAGATCTGCCGATCGCCACCATCAAGGCGCCGGACATGCCGCCGCTGGAAGGCTTCACGTTCGAGGGCTATCGCAATGCCGACGGCTCGGTCGGCTCGCGCAACATTCTGGCGATCACGACCACGGTGCAGTGCGTCGCCGACGTGGTTCAGCATGCGGTCACGCGCATCAAGGCCGAGTTGCTGCCGCACTACCCCAATGTCGACGATGTAGTGAGCCTCGGGCACACCTATGGTTGCGGCGTCGCGATCGACGCGCCGGACGCGATGGTGCCGATCCGCACCGTGCGCAACATCAGTCTGAATCCGAATTTTGGCGGCGAAGTGATGATGGTCAGCCTCGGTTGCGAGAAGCTGCAGCCGGAACGCCTGATGCCGCCGGGCACGATTCCCATCGCCGCTGCTGCGAATGTCGCCGAAGTGGCTGACATCGGCGACGTCGAGGCCGATCTGAACGGCGACGTGGTGGTGCTTCAGGACGAAGCGCACGTCGGCTTCCAGTCGATGATCGAGTCGATCATGAGAATGGCCGACGGCCATCTGAAGCGGCTGAACAATCGCCGCCGCGAGACCTGCCCGGCCTCCGATCTGGTGATCGGCGTGCAATGCGGCGGCAGCGACGCGTTTTCCGGACTGACCGCGAATCCCGCGGTGGGCTTTGCCACCGATCTGCTGGTGCGCGCCGGTGCGACGGTGATGTTCTCCGAAGTCACCGAAGTGCGCGACGGCGTCGATCAACTGACGGCGCGCGCGGCCAACGCGGACGTGGCTGCTGCGATCATCCGCGAGATGCAGTGGTACGACGATTATCTGAAGCGCGGCGGCGCGGACCGCAGTGCCAACACCACGCCGGGCAACAAGAAGGGCGGCTTGTCGAACATCGTTGAAAAGGCGATGGGTTCGATCATCAAGTCGGGCAACTCGGCCATCTCCGGCGTGTTGTCGCCCGGTGAAAAGGTCAAGCAGAAAGGCTTGATTTACGCGGCCACGCCGGCCAGCGATTTCATCTGCGGCACGCTGCAAGTCGCGGCGGGCATCAACCTGCATGTGTTTACGACCGGCCGCGGCACGCCGTACAGTCTCGCGGAAGTGCCCGTCATCAAGGTCGCGACACGCTCCGATCTCGCGCGTCGCTGGCATGATCTGATGGATATCAATGCCGGTACCATTGCAACCGGCGCGGCGACGATCGAAGACGTGGGTTGGGAACTGTTCCGCCTGATGCTCGACGTTGCAAGCGGACGTAAAGAGACTTGCGCGGAGAAGCTCAAACTCCACAACGCGTTGACGCTGTTCAATCCGGCGCCGGTGACCTGATAGCACCGATCGCAATCACGACGCAATCACGACGCAATCACGACGCAATCACGAAAAGACTGAGACATGACTGACTCGAGCCTCGACCGCCCGGCGGCGCAGAAACCGTTCCGCCGTCTTCTGCTCACCGGCGCAGCCGGCAACCTCGGCCAGCAGTTGCGCGGTGCGCTCGCCGCGTGGGCCGAAGTGGTGCGCGTCACCGATATCGCGCCGCTGGGCGAATTGGCGGCGCACGAAGAAGCATCGATCGTGGATCTCGCAGATGAAGCCGCTGTTCACGCGCTGCTCGAAGGCGTGGATGCGGTCGTTCATCTGGGCGGCATTTCCGTCGAGGCGCCGTTCGAAGATCTGCTCGAAGCGAATATCCGCGGCCTGTACAACCTCTATTCGGCTGCGCAGAAGCAGGGCGTGAAGCGCATCGTGTACGCGAGCTCGAATCATGCCGTGGGTTTTCATCCGACGACGTCGGTGCTCGATATCGACGCGCCGCTGCGTCCCGACAGCCTGTATGGCGTGACGAAATGCTTCGGCGAATCGCTGTCGCGCTATTACTTCGACCGTTTCGGCCTCGAGACGGTGTGCCTTCGGATCGGTTCGTCGTTCGAGCAGCCGAAGAATCCGCGCATGCTCGTCACCTATCTGAGCTTCCGCGACTTTATCGAACTGGTGCGCTGCTCGCTGTTCACCAACCGGGTCGGGCACGCGATCGTTTATGGCGTGTCGGATAACCGGACCAAGTGGGTAGATAACACCAAGGCGGCGTTCCTTGGCTTTCGCCCGCAAGACAGTTCCATCGAATTCGAGCATCTCTTCCCGGTCACAGCACCCACGGCCGAGTTGGACGATCCGACGCAGCATTTCCAGGGCGGCCCGTTCGTGCTGGCCGGTCCAATGGAACCGAAGCGGTGAGCGCCGTGGCGAACCCGCGGGTGGAGCGCGTTGAGAGCGCAGGGCAGGTGCCCGCGTCGGTCGGCGAGAGTCCGGTATGGCGCGCAGCGGAACAGGCGCTCTATTGGGTAGATATTCCTGCGCAAAAGATCGTGCGGCTACGGCTCGATTCGGGGGAGCGCTCCGAGTGGCAATTGCCGGAGAAGGTGGCGTGCATTGCTTTCGATCAACACGGCACAGTGCTGGCGGGCTGTGAGACGGGACTCTTCGCGGTGACGCTGGCTGAAGGTGCATCCCGCGGCGAACCGATGATGGTGACGGGCAGAAAGCTCGCCGCGCCGGTCTTCGCATCCGACGATATGCGCTTCAACGATGGCCGTTGCGATCGGCAAGGGCGCTTCTGGTCCGGCACGATGGTGCAGGACATGGCGGCCGCCAATCCCGCGGGTGCGCTGTATCGCTTCGATGAGCGCGGCGTGTTGTCGGAGCCGGTCGTCGATGCGTTGATCACGCAAAACGGCCTGGCGTGGTCGCCCGATGGGACTACGATGTATCTGTCGGACTCGCATCCTCTGCGCCGGCAAATCTGGGCATTCGATTACGACATCCAGGCGGGCGAGCCGCGTAACCGGCGTGTATTCGCCGATCTGCATCACTATGCCGGTCGGCCGGACGGCGCCGCCGTGGATGCCGATGGCTGCTACTGGATCTGCGCGAACGACGCGGGCCTGTTGCTGCGCTTTACGCCGCAAGGCAAGCTCGACCGCCAGATTGCCGTGCCAGCCGTGAAGCCGGCAATGTGCGCATTCGGCGGCCGCAATCTGGATACGTTGTTCGTGACGTCGATTCGTCCCCCGAGTGGCGCGAGCGAGCATGACGGCCATCTCTTTGCCGTTCGCCCTGGTGTGACCGGCCTGTCCGAGCCTGAATACGCGGGCAAACTCTGAAAAAGCGCGGTGCATGAGACGGGCGTCGAGGTATTAGTACGACGACGCCTAACAGTCACCGCCTTTTATTCATCACTCGTCGTACAACATAGTGGCGGAAATGCCACTTTCGGGTCATCTCCCTCGCCACGAAAAACATAAATCCACGACGTGGGGATTTCGCTAACTTCCGCTTCTGGCTTGGTTATAACGCCGGAAACCATTCCGGAACCTCTTACGTCCAACCCGTCGCCGTGCGGGTAAATACCGGCTGTACAACTCATACCACGTTTTATAGACTTCATATGTCGTCGTACAACATATGAGCCCAAACAAATTGCTTTCGAGATAGTTTTTGGGCCGCCGGACAAAGAGGGCAGCGTTCTCTGCGCGTGTGGCCAACTTCACGCGGGATTCATGCCGATGCAGTCGAAGGAAAGAAGTCGAGTTGTCTGACAGGAGTGCTGAGCATCTGTGCCGGGGACGTCAAACAGGCCAGCACGGCGAAGCGCTCGCTACCCGAGAGGGGCGGCGCGCGCGGAGCCGGGAGACGCACCAAAACCAAGTCGCATCCGTAAACGGTCATCCGCAGGCGGCCCCCCGCAATCGATTGGATGATCTATTTTTCAAGGAATGTCACGATGAACAAGAAGTTTGCCTCTTCCCGTGTTTCGATGATTGTCGCGGCCTCCGTGCTGGCGTTCAGCACCGTATCGGCACACGCCCGCGTGTTCCGTGTGTCGGACGTGCATGGCGACACCTATCCGACCAATATGGCCGTGAAATACATGGGTGAAGAAATCAACAAGGCAACCGGTGGCAAGGATTCCGTGAAGGTCTTCGGCAACAGCGCGCTGGGTTCCGAAAACGACACGATCGATCAGGTGCGCATCGGCGCGCTGGACATGGCGCGCGCCAACGGTGCAGCGTTCAACGAGATCGTGCCTGAATCGATGATTCCGTCGCTACCGTTCCTGTTTCGCGACATCGACCATTTCCGCAAAGTAATGTACGGCCCGGAAGGCCAGAAGATCCTCGACGCCTTCAAGGCGAAGGGCATGATCGCGCTGACGTTCTATGAGAGCGGCGCGCGCTCGATGTACGCGAAGAAAGCGATCCATTCGCCCGCCGATATGAAGGGTCTCAAGGTGCGCGTGCAGCCTTCGGATCTGATGGTTGACGAAATCAAGGCGATGGGCGGCACGCCGACGCCGATGCCGTTCGCTGAAGTCTATACGGGCCTGAAGACGGGTCTCGTGGATGGCGCGGAAAACAACCTGCCGTCGTACGAAGAGACCAAGCACTTCGAAGTCGCACAGGTTTATTCCGAAACCCAGCATTCGATGACGCCGGAAGTCCTGGTGTTCTCCAAGAAGGTGTGGGACACGCTGACGCCGCAGGAGCAGGACATCATCAAGAAGGCTGCGGCTGACTCGGTGCCTTACTACGAGAAGCTGTGGACCGCGCGCGAAGCCGACGCGGCAAAGACAGTCACGAAGGGCGGTGCGACGATCGTCACAGCGTCGCAGATCGACCGTGCTGCTTTCGTGAAGGCGATGCAGCCGGTCTGGGCGAAGTACGAGAAGACGCCGCAAATGAAGCAGCTCGTCGACGAAATCCAGGCAGTCAAATAAGTTCGGAAGTAACGCGGTGGCGAAAAACCTGGCAGCAAGCGCTGGAGGTTTTTCCCGTCGCGCGGTTTCCTGAGCCGATGCTGGTTAGCAGGATTCCTGAAGACTAAATATAAGTCCGTTGTAGGCAAGGATGGGGTCAATGAGATTCATGAAGCGCCCAAATGATTTTCTCTTCCGTGTGCTGGTGGTCGTGGCGTCGGCGAGTCTTGCCACGCTGTGCCTGTTGGTAATTTATAGCGTCGTGATGCGCTATGTCTTCAGCGACGCACCGGATTTCGTCGAGCCCATTGCCCTCTTGCTGGTGATTGTGATCGCCATGTTCGGCGCCGCGCTCAAAGTTCGCGAAGGCGGCCATATCGGGCTTGACTCGCTAGTCAAGAAACTGCCGCCGAAAGGTCAAGTTGCCGCCCATGCGTTCCAGCATTTCTGCCTGATCGTGCTGGCAGTGGCGATTTTCTTCGGTTGCTGGCAGATGGCGGAGACGACGATGGATGACAGGATCCCGATCCTGGGCCTTCCGGAAGCGCTTCGTTATCTGATTCCGATCATTGCTAGCGCCTGCATCGCTCTGTTCTCGTTCGAGAACCTGCTGGGGCTTTTCGCACAGAAACAAAAATAGAAGAATCATGGAACTTGCCATCCTCTCAATTAGTTTCCTCGTTTTCCTCGTATTCGGGGTTCCGGTTTCGTTTGCGCTGGGGCTCTCGTGCGTCCTGACGTATCTGTATGAAGGCTTGCCGGCGGCCACCGCCATGCAGTCGATGATTTCTGGAATGAACGCGTTTTCGTTCCTCGCAGTCCCGTTCTTCATTTTCTCCGGCGAGTTGATGCTGCACGGCGGTATCGCCGACCGCATCCTGCGTTTCGCGCAGGCCACGGTGGGCCATTTCCGCGGTGGGCTCGGCATGGCTAACGTGGTCGCGTGTACGTTGTTCGGCGGCGTGTCCGGTTCGCCGACGGCAGACACTTCCGCGATGGGCGGCGTCGTCATTCCGCTGATGAAGCGCGAAGGCTACAGCGCGGCCTATGCGGTCAACGTGACGACTCATTCGTCGCTGGCGGGCGCGCTGATGCCTACGTCGACGAACATGATCATCTATGCGTTCGCGGCCCAAGGCATTACCGGGACGTTGAACGGCCAGCAGTTGAGCGGTGTGTCGATCGGCGATCTGTTGTTTTCGGGTCTGTTGCCGGTTCTGTGGGTGATGGGTTTCGTGCTCATCGCTGCGTACTGGCAGGCGGTGAAGTACGGCTATCCGCGCCGCCCTGACGGCTCGACCGAATTGCAGCGCTTTCCCGGCTGGTTCGCGGTGGCCCGTACGTTCCTCGGCGCATTGCCCGGCTTGATGGTGATCGCCATCATTCTGGTCTGCGTGGCAAGAGGTATTGCCACAGCGACGGAAGCGGCAGCTATTGCCGTAGCTTATTCGCTGGTGTTGACCATCGTCGTCTATCGCACGATGACGATGAAGAAGCTCTCTCATGCGCTGTCCAAGGCGGCTAAAACCACCGGCGTGGTGCTGCTGCTGATCGGTGTGTCGAACATGCTGCGCTACCAGATGGCCTATCTGGAGATTCCCGACGCAATCGAACACATGCTCGACGGCGCAACGAGTCACGCCTGGTTGATGCTGCTTTACATCAACATCCTTCAGATCTTCCTCGGCACGTTCGTCGACATGGCCGCGCACATCCTGATCACGACGCCATTGTTCCTGCCGATGGCGATGCACGCGGGCGTTGGCCCGGTGCAGTTCGGGATCATGATTTTGCTGAATTGCGCATTGGGCCTCGTGCATCCGCCGATCGGTTCAGTGCAGTTCATCGGTTGCGCGATTGGCAATGTGTCGATAGGTGAAACTACCAAGGTGGCGTGGCCTTATTACCTGGCTATCTTCAGCGCGATCAACATTGTGACGTATGTACCGATGTTTTCGACGTGGTTGCCGAGCCTGATTAACGGTCACCCGGTGTTTTGAACGCTTGATCAAGAGGCGGCGCCGGTGAGGCATTGCCAGACACAAAGATAAATTTTTTACAGAGGAGCAGAAATGAAAAAGGCACTAGCAACCTCGGCCCTTGGGTTGGTCGCCCTCGGCGCGCACGCTCAGACCAGCGTGACGTTGTACGGTATCGTCGATACGGGGATCGGTTATCAAAGCAGTTCGACGTCACTCGGTTCGACGACCGGCGGTCGCTCGGTCGTCAAGATGGTCAACGGCATCTGGGCGGGCAGCCGCTTCGGCCTGAAGGGCGCCGAGGACCTGGGCGGTGGCACGAAGGCGATCTTCCAGTTGGAAGAGGGCTTTAACAGTGCAACCGGCGCGCAGTCTGTCTCCGGTCTGGCGTTCAACCGCCAGGCGTATGTCGGCGTGGCCAATGCCTCCTACGGCTCGCTGACCGCAGGCCGCCAGTACACGTCGTACTACACGCTGCTGTCGCCCTATAGCCCGACCACGTGGCTCACGGGCGCATACGGCGCGCACCCGGGCGATATCGATTCGCTGGATACGCTGTACCGGGCGAATAACTCGCTGGTGTATACGTCGCCGAGCATGTACGGTCTGACGGTGAGCGGTTCGTATTCGCTGGGCGGCGTGGCTGGCAGCACCAATGCCGGTTCGACGTATAGCGCGGCGGTTCAGTATCTGAACGGTCCGTTCGGCATCGCAGCGGGCTACCAGCGCATCAATAACTCGACGCCTGGCGGCGGTGCGTGGGGTGCTGATTCCACGACCTCGAATGCCGGCGCGCAGACGGCTGTGTCGGGTATCAACAACGGCTACCAGACGGCGCAGGCGCAGCAGCGTGTTGCGGTGACGGGCGGCTACGCGTTCACGTCGCAATGGGATGTCTCGTTCTCGTACTCGAACGTGCAATACATCCCGGGTGTGAACTCGAAGTTCCGCAACCAGGCGATCTTCAACACGGCTGGCGCAGTGCTGCACTTCAAGCCGCTGACCGCACTGGATCTGGCTGCTGGTTATAGCTACACGCGCGCGACGCAGTCGAATGGCATCTCGAGCTCGGCTCGTTACCAGCAGTTCAATCTCTCGCAGTACTACAGCCTCTCCAAGCGTACGGGTCTGTATGCGCTCGAGGCATATCAACGTGCGGGCGGTCAGACCTTGGGAACGAACGGCACGAGCATCATCAACGCGACGGCCGATATCGGCGACGGCCAGAACGGCGCGCCGTCTTCGTCACGCAGCCAGTTTGCTGCGGGTGTGGGCATCATCCACAAGTTCTGATTGTGTAGCGGAGTGGCGGCGTCTGTCGATGCTGTCACAGCGACGCGTGTCAGACACGCGTCGCTCAGAAGTACCGGCTGCGCGCGCAATGCGCGCAGTATTTTTGGCGATGCGCAGCCTTGCATCGCGCGCGTCGGCGTTCAAGCCTGTGCTTCAGACCACAATCGCCCACCCGTTGCCCAGTTTTCGCGTTTGACGTCGGTGAGGATAATGTCCACCGAATTCGGTTCGACGCCGAGCGATTCGCAGGTCGCCTTGGTGATGGCTTCGACGAACTGGCGTTTCTGTTCCAGCGAGCGGCCTTCGAAGAGTTCGATATGAAACGTGGGCATTGCGTGACTCCGTGATGGGTGACGTTGAGAAGTAAATTTAATTGCGGTACGTGCGATCGAGCCGGTCGAGCTTGCGTAGCAACGCGGGCCATTCCAGCGCGCCTTCGATTGCACCACCGTCGTACAACTGATCCGCTGTGCGTTCGGCAATTGCATTGCCTGGCACGACGAGTTCGCTGCCACATGCTTGCGCCTGCAACTGGATTTCGCAGGCCTTGATCAGCGTCGCCATGAGCACATAAGCTTCGGCGACGGTGCGGCCGGCAGTCAGCGTGCCATGGTTGCGCAACAGCATGGCCGGTTTGCCGCCGAGATGCGCGACGAGGCGTTCGCCCTCGGTTGGCGTAAAGGCGAGGCCTTCGTAATCGTGATACGCAAGGTGGCCGTAAAAGCGCAGCGCATGTTGCGACGCCGGCAGCAAGCCGGCCGGTTGAGCGGAAACCGCCACGCCCGCCGTATTGTGCAAATGCATCACGCAGAAGGCATCGGGGCGTGCCACATGCACAGCGGCGTGCAGCGCGAAACCGGTCGCGTTGACCGGATGCTCGCTCGCGCCGACGATGTTGCCTTCGATATCGATCTTCACCAAGTTCGACGCGCACACTTCGTCGAACGCGAGACCGAACGGATTGATCAGGAAGTGGCCGGGTTCACCGGGAACACTGGCTGAGATATGCGTGTAAACCAGGTCGTCCCAGCCGTTGAGCGCCGCGAGGCGATAGGCGGCGGCCAGGTCGATGCGGGTCTGTTGTTCGGCGTCGGACCTCGGCCCCGCCTCGGC
>NZ_DASRSY010000426.1:0-19270 GCF_035656215.1 Paraburkholderia sp. | reverse complement strand
TGCCTACTTTTCTTTGCAGCAGGCAAAGAAAAGTAGGTGCCTGCCCCGCACAGGGGCGACGCTAATAATCCAATAACAAAACAAGGAAAGGCCAACGCCGCAGGCGAATCGCAAAATGCCGCCGCCAAAGGCAAAAAAACTCAGGCCCCTAACAAAACCCCAGTCCTAAAAGCCTTCATCCCTGTGACCCGCCCCAACGGCGCCCCGGTCGTCACAAACCGAATCGCCCGCCGCATATAAAACACACCCTCCGTGTTACTAACAAGCGTAGTCGTCTCATCAGTCAACGGATCGACGATATCGAACAACGGTTGCCCGACACGAATCGTGTCCCCGATCTTCGCGCGATGAATCAGAATCCCGCTAACGGGTGCATAGAACTGCTCACTCCCAGCAAGCGGCGTAGCGGGCGCGAGCAATTCTGGCAAAGGCTTCACATCAAGCTTGATAGCCTTGCGCCAGACCAGATAATCAATCAATGCGTCAGCATCCTCCTGCGCGACTTCATAAGAAACATCCCGCTGCCCACGGCACTCCACCGTCACAGCAATCACTCCATTGGGCACCGGCTTATCCGCAGGCATTTCCTGCTGCAACTTCCACCACAACAAGCTATGCGTCTCATCAAACGACTCACCACCTGAGTTCGTAGCAAGCAACGAAGCCTGCGCGCCCAGATACCGTGACAAAGGCTCAAACTCTGGCCACGCCGCCTCACTGGTATAGAGATGCATCGCCGCTTCCAAAGAGCAATGCAGATCGATCACCACGTCCGCATCGAATGAGAGCCTGAGTAACGCTAACTGCAAAGACTCGAACTCAGTCAACGGCTTCTGTTCAGCCAGTTCAGCAGCGATCAACTCACGAACAATCCGCCGATTCTCCGACGCATCAGAACCCAAAGCCTCCTTAGCCCGCGCCACGAGCTTCGAAAACTGCAGGAAGTGTCGATTAAAGTTCTTGCCGCTACCCAGATCAAAGCGCCCAAGAAACTGCCCAAGCACGTATTGCCCGAGTCCGACAGGATTCGCCACCGGCACCAGCACAATCTCAGCATTCAGCGCGCCCTGCTTCTCCAGTTCGAGCAATCGACGCTTAAGCAAAACCGTCGTCAACATCGCCGGCGTTTCATCAGCATGCAGCGACGACTGGATATAGATCTTTTGACCACTATCCGCAGGGCCAAAATGAAACGACACCAGTTCGCGGTGCGTGCCAATCGCTGGCGATAGAAGCGGAATCGATTGCTTGTTCATGAGCGCAGGAGGTCTATAAAAGAGAAGTAAAACGAAAAATCAATTGCCGTACGGATCGAAGTCGAAATACTTCTTCGCGATCTGCGCGTACGTACCGTCCTTACGCATCGAAGCAATCGCCTCGTTAATGGACGCCTGCACCGCAGTCTCATCCTTGCGCAGACCGATACCCACGCCACGATCCCCCATCGAAAGCGGCTCGCCAACAAACGCGAAACCCTTCCCCGCCGGCGTACGCAAAAAGCCGTAGTCGGCTTCGACGGAACCGAGCAGCGCGCCATCAAGACGACCGTTCTGCAAGTCGGCGAAGACCTCATCCTGACTCTTGTACGCAACCACATGCACGCCAATCGGCGCCCAATTCTTTAGCGCATAGCCTTCGAACTGCGTCCCCGACTGCACGCCGACCTGCTTGCCGGCCAACGCATTCAACCCGCCCGCGAGCGCCGACCCTTGACGCGCGATCAACCGCGATTTGAACTGAAACAGCTTCGACGAAAACAGGATCTGTTGCTCGCGCTTCTCCGTGATCGCCATCGACGAAAGAATCGCATCGATCTTGCGTGCCTGTAGCGCCGGAATCATCCCCGAGAACTCGAGTTCGACCCACTGGCAATGCGCATGGATGCGCCGGCAGATTTCATTGCCAAGATCGACATCGAAACCTTTGAAGCTGCCGTCGGGCGCCTTGGAGTCCATCGGTGGATAAGTCGGATCGATACCGAGGCGCAGTGCGGCGGGGTCGGCGGCAAACGCACCGCTACTAAAAGCCAGCGCGGTGCTCAAGATCATCAACGAGATTTTCATGGGAGGCGGGTGTGAGTTGGGCGGATTACTACAGAGCGATCCTATGCCGTCGCCGCGCCTCAAAGAAGTCCCAAAAGTGATATCATGATCACTTTTACCGATCACTGAGATTCTTCATGGCGTTGACGATCTCCCAGCTACGCGCGTTCACCGCCATTGCCGAGCACGGCAGCATCCGCGCGGCGTCGCGGGCGCTCGGCATCGCCCAGAGCGGCGTCACGCAGCAGTTGCAGAACCTCGAATCGATGCTGGGCGCGACCTTATTCACCCGCACGAACCGTGGAATCGCGCTGACCGCGCTCGGCCAACGCCTGTTGCAGCGCGCCGGCGCGATTCTCGGGGAATGCGAGCGGGCCGAACAGGAAGTGCAGCAATTGCGCGGCGACTATGCGGGCGAGGTCACGTTCGGTATGACCACCGAGCCGCTCATCGACGCCTTCGCCCCGGTGCTGATGGAATTCCGCACGCGCTTCGAGCGAGTCGCGGTGCATTTGCGCACCGGCACTTCGCGGATGATGATCTCCTGGATTCGCGAAGGCACGCTCGATTTCGCCGTCGCACTGGTGTCGAAACATACCGACACGGCCGATCTGTCCGTCACGCCGCTCTATGCGTCCGATCCCGTGATCGTCTGCCGGCGCGGCCATCCGAAAGCGGGCGCAACCTCGCTTGCCGAACTCGTTGACTGCACATGGGTGGCGACGCGCTCGCCGAATCTCACCGACGATCCACAACTCAACCGCCTGAATCATCTGTTGGACAGCCACGGCTTGCCGCCGCCTAAAATCATCGCGACGGTCGAAGGCCTGTACGAGACGTTGCATCTAGTCAGCGCGACGGACTGCCTGTCGCTGGAGGCGTCGGTCGTCGCGAAACGCGGGCCGTTTGCGAGCACGCTCACGTCGATCAATGTGCGCGAGCGCGCGGTCGAACAGAATGTGTGTTTGTTGCAGCGCGCGGCGATTCCCGTCACGCCCGCCGCGCAGGAACTCGCGACAATGATTGCGTCGTACACACGCACGGTGCGGGCACGATAAGCGCCGGGGCATGAGCAACCCGACGATGGCTGCTTTAGCGTCGAATGTGCATTCGCAATGCACAACGCTTGCGGCGGGTTGCATTGCCAGTATTGCCGGCTTGGCGTACGGCAGAGGGTTCGCAGCGGCCACGCACGGCAGAATCAATTTAGCATTTCGAGCGCGATCAACTCTTCGATAACTTGCCGACGCCGAATCAACCGTGGCTTGCCGCTCTCCAGCAACACCTCAGGCGCCAGCGGCCGGCTGTTGTAGTTCGATGACATCGACGCACCGTACGCCCCCGCGTCGTGAAACACGATGAAGTCGCCCACTTCCGGCGTCTGCATGGAGCGGCTCGTGACGACACCACCCGCCGCCTGAGTGAACACATCGCCCGCTTCGCACAACGGCCCGGCCACCGCGAAAGCTCCACTCGGCGCTTCGCTCGGCGTGCCATTGCCTTTCACCACCGTCATCTCATGATGGCTGCCGTAAAACGACGGCCTCACCAGATCGTTGAAACCCGCATCAACCAGGGCGAACTGCCGGTTCGGCCGCCGGCTCAGCGCGTGCACCTCGGCAACCAGCACACCGGCTTCGGCGACGAGAAAGCGCCCCGGCTCGATCTCCAGCCTCACGCGATGTCCGAGATGCGCTTCGATCTGCTGCCGCGCTGTGTCCCACAGACGAAAGTAATGCTCGACGTCAATCCGCGGTTCGCCCTCGGTGTAAGGCACCGATAGACCACCGCCAGCCGAAATCGCTTCGATATCGTGGCCTAAGCCTTGCACGGCTTCAACCATCGCGTCGCACACGCGCGATAGATGCGTGTAATCGACGCCAGAGCCGATATGCATATGCAATCCAACCAGCTTCAGGCCGTAACGGCGCACGATGGCTATCGCCAGCGGCACATCGTCGAGCCAGATACCGTGCTTGCTATGCTCGCCGCCTGTGTTGGTCTTGTTGCTGTGTCCGTGGCCGAAACCAGGATTGACCCGCAGCCACACACGGTGACCTTCAGGCGCATGCTGCCCCACACGTTCAAGCATATCGAGCGAACCGGCATTGACCGTGATGCGATGCTCGAGCACGGCGGCGAGCGTCGCGTGATCGACAAGATCCGCCGTGAAAACCACGCCCTCGGGATCGCCATCTGGTGTGAAGCCCGCCGCGAGACTGCGCGCGATTTCGCCTAGAGACACCGCATCGACCATCGCCCCTTCGTCTCGCATCAGCTTCAGGATGTGGACGTTCGAACACGCCTTCTGCGCATAGCGGATTACGTCGAAGCTGCGTAATTCGGCGATACGTTGGCGGATTACGTCGGCGTCGTAGATCCAAAGCGGCGTGCCGTGCTGTTGCGCGAGTTCGACGAGTTGTTGTGGATTGAAAGTGGTCACGATTCGCGGTTCTCTATATCGAAGCATTGGTGTGAACCACATAATGCTGAAAACCATTCATTCAGTAAAATACCTATTCTTTGCCAATCCATTCATTCCTGATATAGGCACCATGGCGCTCACTCATCGACATATCGAAGTCTTCCGCGCGTTGATGACGGCAGGCAGCGTCACTAAAGCGGCCGAGATGCTCTTCACCTCGCAACCCACGGTAAGCCGCGAACTTGCGCGTATGGAGCAAAGCATCGGTTTTGCCTTGTTCGAACGTGTGCAAGGTCGATTGCGTCCAACCATGTCCGCGTTGACGCTATTCGACGAAATCAAGCGCACGTATATCGGGCTCGAACGGGTGGCGTCCACGGCGGCAAGCCTGCGTGAATTTCAGGGCGGCCAGCTTTCCATCATCGCGTTGCCCGCGTTCTCGCATTCGATCCTGCCGGGCGCATCGAAACGCTTTCACGATGCCCAGCCCGGCGTAAGCCTCTCGATCGCAACGCAGGAATCGCCGTTTCTCGAAGAATGGCTGACCGCGCAGCGCTACGACCTCGGCCTGACCGAGCACGGCGCGCCGCCAGCTGGGACACGTCTCACGCCCTTGCTCGAAGTGGACGAAGTCTGCGTGCTGCCCGATGGGCATCCGTTGCTCGCAAAGCGCGTGATCGAGTTGAAGGATTTCGCGAATCAACCCTTCATCAGCCTGTCGTCGAACGATCCGTATCGAATTCAGATCGACGAAGCCTTCGCGCAAGCGGGCATCGCGCGCCGCCAGATCATCGAGACGCCCACCGCCGTCTCCGTTTGCAGTTTCGTGCGGCAAGGCCTCGGCGTGGCCATCGTCAATCCGCTTACCGCGTTGGATTTCGTGGGCCGCAATCTCCATATCCGGCCGCTCGGCTTGTCGCTGCCGTTTCGGGTGAGCGTGGTTCATCCGGAGCATCGTCCGAGCCATCCGCTGGCTGGCGCGTTCGTTGAAGCGCTGCAAAGCGAAGCCGACTCGCTACGACTACAATTGAAAACCCACACAAGACGTAAGCAGCATTAAGGGCGCTGTTCGACGATCGGTCCGCGCCACGTTGGCCCATCAACAGGAGTTTCCCAAATGATGAATCGAGACAATCCCGTCTGGCTGATTACAGGCTGTTCCACCGGCTTCGGCCGCGAATTGGCAAAGCTGGTGCTGGAGCGCGGCTGGCGCGCGGTGGTCACCGCGCGTGACCCGTCGAAAGTGAAAGATATCGCCGAAGCACACGGCGATCGCGCGCTGGTTCTGCCGCTCGATGTGATGAACCGCGAGCAAATCGAAGACGTCGTCACGCAAGCCAAACAGCGTTTCGGGCGCATCGACGCGCTCGTCAATAATGCGGGTTATGGCTATCTGGCCGCGATCGAAGAAGGCGAGGACGACGAAGTCCGCGCCATGTTCGAGACCAATGTGTTCGGTCTGGTCGATATAACGAAGGCGGTGCTGCCGATCATGCGTGAGCAGCACAGTGGCTTGATCGTGAACGTGTCGTCGATTGGCGGCATTACCAGTTTCGCCGCGACCGGCTACTACCACGCCACCAAATACGCGGTGGAAGGCTTGTCCGAATCACTCGCGGCGGAGGTGAAGCCGCTCGGCATCGACGTCTTGATCGTCGAGCCCGGCCCATTCCGTACGAACTGGGCGGGTCCGTCGATCAAGCAATCGGCAACGGTGATCGACGACTATGCGGGCACGGCCGGCGAGCGCCGCAAGCAGACCGAGGCGCGTAGCGGCAAGCAGGCGGGTGATCCGGTGCGCGCCGCGCAAGCCATCATCGACGCTGCGCTGTCGGACCAGCCGCCGCTGCGTTTGCTGCTCGGCAAGGCCGCGCTCGAACTGGCGCGCAAGAAGCTGGACTTCATGCGCGGCGACTTCGATGGCTGGGAGGCCACAACGGTCGGCGCGGATTTTCCGGCTTAAAACTCGACCAACGCAAAATCTTCCTTGCCTACGTCGCACAGTGGACAGCGCCAGTCGGCCGGGACATCCGCCCAGTGGGTGCCCGGCGCAATACCTTCTTCCGGCAAGCCGGCGGCTTCATCGTAGATCCAGCCGCAGATCACGCAGACCCATTGTTTGAAATCGTCCGCAGAGGCGGCGCTTTCTACCGCCGCATGCGGTGCAGCGACCGCTTGCGACGCGGTCGTCTCGTCGAGGCTCACCACCAAAGGCGCGGCCGTCCCCACACTGCTTTCAGCAAGGCGTGCCTGCAGGCTTTCCAACAGCCGTTGCGCTTCGACCTGCGTCAAATCGATCCAATACGGATCGCCGGCACCGTCGTTGAGCCGCTCGGGGGCAAACTGGATTTCTACGGCTACGCCCTTCTTATACATGGCAAATCGGAATATCGATGAAGCCGGCGGCGAGCGCCGGCATAGGGTCGGATGCTTGAAGCGAGGGTTTCCCGGCAGGCTTAGGCGAACTGGTTCAGCACGATGGCTGCGATCAGTCCGGCGGCGCCGATGAGGCCCAGCAATTGCAGCAGAGTCAGGGATTTACGGGATGCGGAGGGGATGTGTTGCGTAGTCACGGGGCGTTCTCAAATATCGGAAAAAGCGAAATGGTACACGGGTGTGAGGCCGCCGCATCTCGATTGGCGCAAACCCGCGTGTGTTAGATGCCATTATCGCTGCTCGATCGGCCCGGATTCCCTACCGGGTGGAGATGGATTCATTCCCACCGACCGAAATATCAGGTATTCGACAAGGGGTTACCGTGACGCGAATCCCAAAAGCGGATCACCGCGCCGCCGCCCGTGCCGGCACCCACCACCTGATCCGGCGCACCGCTCTCGCGCAGCAACGCGCGTAGTTCGTTGATGACTGGAAACACCTCGTGATTCCAGTCCGCGCCCTGCGAATCGTGCGCACGTTGTTCGGCTTCGACGATCTCGCGGTCTTCCTTGAAGATGCGTTCGGTGAACCACACGAGCAGCGGCCAGGCGAGATTCAGCACGCCCGGAATACCCGGTTTGCGAATCGACAGCAGGCCAAACGTGCGGTTGGTGCGCTGCTCGCGATCGAGCGGCACGTAGACGATCCACAAATTCATCACCAGCGTCTGATCGGACGTGCGGATCTGCAGCGTCTGATACGGATACTCGGTGCGGATCGTCATCACGTCCTTGTCGTTGTCGCCGCCGGTCTTACGGCTCTGGCCGAACACGATCGCTTCGCCGATCGGCTGCTGGCCGGCCATGCGCGCAAACGTGTAATCGACTTCGACCCAGCCTTCGCCGCGCCGCCGTCCCAGCGATCGCGCGCGCATCTGACCCATCTGCCGGCGATGCAGGAACTGATGGTTCATATCCATCAGGTTCTCGTGCATGAACGAATAATGGCAATTCACCGGGCGGCCGAAACGGCGCGTCTTGTACTTCTTGTCGGAGACAGACCCGAACGCGGGCAGCGACCGTATTTCGGCTAGGGCAGCATCGCCGGGAAACACGAAAATCAGGCCCTCGACTTCGCGGCACGGATAGGAACGCACGCCATTCGGCAGACGATCGCGGCCCAGATACGGCACGTCGATACACGTACCCGAACAGTCGTAGGTCCAACCGTGATAGCCGCAACGGATCGATTCGCCGTCCACCACACCCTGATGCAACGGCACCTGACGATGCGCGCAACGATCTTCGAGCGCGAACACCTTGCCGGACTCCGTACGCGCCAGCACGATCGGGTCGCCCGCGAACGTCACACCATGCGTCTTGCCCCGCTTCACTTCATGCGACCACGCTAGCGGATACCAGTAGTCAGGGTGAATACCGACGCGGCGCAGATCGCGCACCGGGGCGCCATTGGCGGCCTGATCCGGCGCATGTGCAGGCGCGGCGGTTGGGGCGTGGGTTTGCGCGGCTGCATGAGCAGCCGACGTATCGGCCGGCGCATCGACGATGTCTTGTTCGAGCGGGGGAACAGCATGCATAGGTGGAGCCTCCGTGCACGAGCGGATAGAAGGTTGGCGCCCTGCATTTCGCAGGCCGACATCGTTGCACAGTCTACTCGAACCTGCAGCGGCATGGTTCCGTTCGCCGCCCGCCAATTTCCGCTGCGCCGCCTATGGGCACGATCGCGCCTGCCTGTCGCGCTGCATGCGCCAAATAAGGCGACCGGCTGCTAGTTTTCGTCGCGCGTCACGAGCCCGGAGCGGCGTTGCACGCCCCACGAGCGTCCGCCACGCAGGAAATGCAGCCAGCCAAGCAGGGCGCCGACATGGCGCACCAACTGGAACGTAAACGGCTCGGCGATCGCCGCGAGCATCGCCATCCACAAACTGGCGCGGGTGCGCTCGCCGGTCCAGCGGCGGTACAGATTGATACACCAGAGATAAAACGCGAGATCGATCGCCGTTTTGAGGCCGATCACGCTGAAAATCGACACGACGATCGCGCCATGCCCGCCAAACACAAAGCCGAGCAACAGCGCGAAGGCGGTCAGCCCGTAAATCGGCTGCATCGTATCGATGGCCTTGACCGGCAGCATCAGCATACCCATCGTGCCGTAACGCGGGTTGCCGGTCATGTCGCGGTTCCAGTATTGCGTTTGCAGGAAGCCCGCGAACCAGCGGCGGCGCTGCCGCAGGAAACTGCCGAGGTTGTCCGGTGCATCGGTATGCGCATGGGCATTGCCCACCACGCGCACGTCCCAGCCGAGACCATGATCGACCGAATAGCGGCGCAGCCGATGAATCAGTTCGTAGTCTTCGACCAGACACTGCGGATCGAAGCCGCCCACGTCCACCAGCGCGTCGCGCTTGAACGACGCGAAGGCGCCTGAAATCAGCAGCAAACTGTCGGCTCGCATCCACGCAAAGCGGGCGATGAAGTTGCGCATGTACTCGTAGGTCTGGAACCACTGGAACACGCGGCCCGACACCGATTTGCCGCACACCGGCACCAGAATGCCAGCCGCCGCGACCAGCTTCGGCTCGCTCGCGAAGGCAGCGCGCATCGCATAGGTCGCGTCGTCGTCGAGCAGCGTGTCCGCGTCGACGGTCATGACGGTCTCGGTGGTCATGATCGTGATGGCAGCGTTGAGCGCACGAGCCTTGCCGCCGTGCGGCACGCGCAACCAGTACAGATTCGGGTATAGCGAGCTCGGCGCGCTCAGCACGCCGTCGGCTGCGGCAACCAGGCCAAAGCGTTCGGTGAGCAGCGCGTGGGTGGTATCCGTGGAACCGTCGTCGGCGATCACGATTTGCGCCGGGCCATGCGTCTGGCGTAACAACGCCGCGAGCGTGACCGGCAACACCGCTGCCTCGTTATGCGACGCAACGATCACACCCATGCTCGGCAATCTCCGCGCATCGAAGTCAGGCTCGAGCGGCGGTGTGGGCCGCATCAGCGGCAGCGTTTTCCACGTGACGAAGGCAAGCAGCAACGTGTCGTACACGACATAGGCAATACCCGTCGACCACGCCACCACACCTTGCAGAAAGAATGCGCGGGCGAACAGCAGCAACCACAACACAACAACGCTGAAATGAATCAGCGTGCTTAGCAGCGTAGTGGGACGCGGCAGAATGCGCGGGGATGCAAGGGCGAGCGCCTGTTCCAGAGTTTTCTTCAAAACGACTGCTAAGTCCGTCGAGGGTGCGGTTATTAGATGGAAAGTAGCGTGGCCGTGCTTACGGCACCATGCGTTTCAGAACCGACTTGCGATCGATCCACTGATGTTTCAACGCGCCGCCGATATGCATTGCCAGCAACGCATACAGCGCGTAGCCGAGCCATGTATGCAAGGCGCCGAAGCGGTCGTGCAAGGTCTCCTTAAGCGCCGGATCGAGATTCATCACATAGCCGATGCGCGGCCAGGAGAACAGGTTGAACAGGCGCATGGGATGCGTGGCGGCATCTTTCCACGCGGAATCGTGCAACCAGCCGGACAGCGGCAGCGCAATCATCAGCAGATACAGCAGGAAATGGGCGACATGCGCGGCGATCTTCTCCCACGACGGAAACTCTCGCGGCAACGGCGGCGGCTTGTGCGAGACGCGCCACAAGATGCGCATCAGCGCGAGACCGAGCACCGTGATGCCGATCGACTTGTGGGTATCGACCACCGGACGCACCCAGTCATCGGGCCATGATTCCGCGGTCAGGCCAAGGACGACATTGACGATCATCAGCAGCGCGATCAGCCAGTGCAGCGTCATCGCCGTGCGGGTATAGCGCGACGGCAGTGGCGTGCCGGTCGAATCGGTCAGGGAGTCGGCGTGAGTATTCATCGGTCGTTCCGTCGGCAAATGGGTTTCTTGCGAAAGCTGTTTGAAAATGCAGCCATACCGCCGCGATATATCTGCTCGCGCCGACGGTATGAGGCAAACGCATTAGTGTGACGTTTTATTCCACCGGGCGCTGGGCGATGTGTTTCAGATTATTTCGACGGCACGCGGCGTGCGCAGCCTGACATGCTCTGAAATGCTCTGAACGCGCATGCCGACGGGCGTTGCGCGATCAACGCGGTGGACTCGATCCGCTCGTCGAGCCGGCACGAAGCGAGGTGGAATCACGCCTTTAGCGCCGCGGCAACCCGAGTCCGCAAAGTCGGCAACACTTCCGCTTCGAACCACGGATTGCGCTTGAACCAGGCGATATTGCGCGGCGATGGATGCGGAAGCGGCACCACGTTGGGGCCATATTCCCGCCAGCGCAGCAGCGTATCGGTTAGCGTCGGCCCGAATGCATCACCGAGACCAAAACGCTGTGCGTATTGGCCAATCAGCAACGTGAGGCGCACCTCGCGCAACTGGGCGAGCAAGGCCTGATGCCAGTGCGCGGCACATTCAGGGCGCGGCGGCAGATCGCCACTCGCGCCTTTGCCCGGAAAGCAGAACCCCATCGGCACGACTGCAAACTTCGAGGGGTCGTAGAAAGTCTCGTCGGAAACCTCGAGCCACTTGCGCAAACGTGCACCGCTCGCATCGCTCCATGGAATGCCCGAAGCATGCACGCGCGCGCCGGGCGCCTGGCCGATGATCAGAATGCGCGAGTCAGCAGACGCCACCACGACCGGTCGCGGCGCATGCGGCAGCACCGGCGCGCACACCGTACAGGCGCGAATGTCGTGCAATAACGTGGTCAGTAAAATGGGTTTCCTTACGTTCATACCATGGCGCGGGTCAGGATTCAGTTTAGCGCTTCACAAACCGATAGTGTCCCACGCCCCACTCGTTCCCATTCGCGTAACCGAACAGCTCGGCCACGGCCATGTAAAACATTCGCCACCGCTGCAGCCACACAGCCGCATCGCGCGCGCCATATGTATCGACGAGCATCGGCATCACACGATCACGCGCCGCATCGAGAGCGGCGAGCCACTGATTCGCCGTGCGCTCGTAATGCGTACCGCTCACCCACCACTGGCGCTCCATGCGCAGATCGTCCTGGAAGTTCAGCAGGAGCGCTTCGGACGGCATCGTGCCGCCCGTGAAAAAATACTTCGACATCCAGTCGCTGCCATCCTGCACCTGAAAGTGATACGCAAGCGTGCGATGCACGAAGATATGCACGAACAGCTTCGCCTCGTCGCGCATCCAGCGGGAAATTTTTTCGAGCAGCAGCCCATAGTTCTTCATATGCTCGAACATCTCGATCGACACCACGCGATCGAAACCGCCGCCAAGCTGCGCTTCGTCGAATTCGAAATCGACGACATTGCCCGTGACCACCACAAGGTTCTGCAAACCGGACTCCGCTGCGCGCGCTTCGATAAACATGCGCTGCCCATGCGAGTTCGATAGCGCGACGATCTGGGCGCGCGGATAACGCGCCGCCAGCCACAACGACAACGAGCCCCACCCGCAACCGAGATCGAGAATCCGCTGACCATCGGCCAGTTCCGCGCGCTCGGCGTAGCGCTCGAGCATCGCCGCTTCGGCTTGTGCGAGCGTCTCGTTGCCGCTCGGGTACAAGCAGCATGAATACTTCAGATGCGGTCCGAGATGCGCATGGAAGAATGACGCCGGCACCTCGTAATGCTGCGTGTTGGCGGCCTGCGTTTCGATGGCGATCGGACTCGCGCCCAAATCGTCCAGCAGACGGTTGAGCCGTTGCGCGCGCAACTCGCCGTTGTCGATCGCTTCGTCGCGCAAACGCTGGCGCATCAGTTGGCGCATGCCAAAACGGATCAGGCTGTCGGGCAACCAGCCGCGTTCGCAGCTCTGGATCAGCCAGCCGTCGCGGGGCTCAGCGGGCGACGATGGCGGCATCGTATGGTCGGTAGTGGAAAGGCTCATGAAACTGACTCCCTATCGTTTCTTCTGGACTTTCTGAACATTTGCACGCGTCGCGGCTGTTTCGTCTCAACGCCGCGGCGGCCACGGAATCAGCGCGCTGGTAGTGCGCATGTAATCGGCGTAACCGATGCGCCGTTTCGCCATGCTTTCTTCGAGCAGCGGAATGCCGGAAAGCTTCAGCAGCAGAAACGCCATCAGCACCGGCGGCAATAACGTGAACCAACCCCAGGGCGTGCCGATCGACAGCGCAATGTAAGCAAGCCAATGCACGCATTCAAAGAAGTAGTTCGGATGCCTCGAATAACGCCACAAGCCGACGCGGCACACGCTGTCGTGATTGGCCGGATCCTGCGCGAAGCGTTTGAGTTGCCGGTCCGCAAGGCCTTCGCCGGCTACCGAGACGATCCACAGTACAACCGCCAGTACGATCCATCCAATGGCCGGTGGACTGCTCCGGTACGACGGCACCAGGAATGCGATCGACAGCAGCATCGACACCACGACTTGCGCTTGGAAAAACCAGAACATCTTGCTGGCGGCCTGGTTGCCCCATTCTTCACGGAAGCGGCGATAGCGCGCGTCTTCAGGCTTGCCGTAGTTGCGTTTCCACAGATGCGTGCCGAGTCGCACGCCCCAAACCAGACCACCCAGCGCAGTCAGTGCGCGCGACACTGGGTCGCCTGGGCTGAGCACGGCGTAGAGCACCGCGACCAGCCCGAGCGAATAGGCCCAGACCGGGTCGACCATGCCGGCGTTCGCAGTCTTCAGCTGCCATCCCCAGACGGCGCTGAAAATCACGACGAGCCCGATCAGGGCGATCACGGCGGCGGCAAGTGGCGGCATGGGGCCCCCATTTAATGGCGATGCGAGATATACGCTGTAAGGGCACGATCGGATGCGGCCGTCGCGGCATCCGATCATGCCCGGTGTTAGTCCTTGTCACCCGGCGAGGCGAAGCCTTCTTTGCCGAGCTGGTCGGGACGCTGCGGCACGCGCCTGAAGCGCGACGTGTCGTAGCCCATCGCATCGAGCCGCGCGAGAAGCGCCCGATAGGTATCGTCGCTCATGTCGGGCTCACGCGAAAAAATCCAGCCGAGGTTTTTGCCGGGGTAACCCAGAATCGTGTAGTGATAATCGGGGTCGACGTAGAGCGTCAGCTGCGTCACGTGAACCGGCCAGAACAGTTGCACGCTCCATTCGCCACCTTCTTTGCCAGGCACCGGCGTGTCGAGGAACTGATAGTGCTTTTCCGGCGCGTCGAAGCTTTTCTTGCGAGCGTAATACGAATCGTCGATCTTGCCGTCCGGCCGCAGTTTCCATTCCGCGCGGCTGCCCACCATGTCGCGTTCGGCGAAATATGGGATGTTGGCGATGATGTACCAGCTTCCCATATACCGGGGCAGATCGACGGGTACCGTCGCGAGCGGTTTGCCGGCGCGCGGGTTGGGATTGGGTGGGTCGTTGGAGCACCCCGCAAGGGACAGCAGCAAAACGGTCGCAACAGCAGCGGCGGCATAGATAAAACGGCGCATGGCGAGGGCCTCGGACAAAGCGGTAATGAACGTATTACGCTCTGCCGGGCCGGATGGATGCGCTCGAGCGGGATTTCCGCTCCAAACGCCTGCTCCACGGAGTTAGGCGTCCGCGGCCCGATAGCTGTATCGTGTCGGCGGGGGTGTGCGGCAGTGCAAGACAAAAATCTCTGTGAAACGGTTCACGCGATAGATCGATTCAATTGGCATCGCGGCCAATCGCATCCTGTAATGAAACTCCTGTCGTGCGTGCGTGTTCCTTGCAATTCCCCTACCCACCCCGCTTTCCCCGGAGAGATCCATGTCCCAACCCGAGCCTAATGTCGACGAAGTGGTGAGAAGCATCGCAGAGGAAACCGACACGCCCACGGAAACGGTTTCGAAGATGTATGCCGACACACTCGCCGACTACCGGCACGAAGCGCGTGTGTTCGACTACGTGCCGCTGTTCGCCGCGAAGAAAGTACGCGACAAGCTGCGCCATCCGTCGAAACACCAACATTGATACGGCGGCGCGCGGAGACCACCGCCTGCCTGGCAGCACGATGAATCGACCCCGCTGGCTCGCGTGGCGATTCGCTAGAACACGTACCGGTTTATTTTTCCCACTGCTAGACTCTGACCCGGATACATCGACTCGGGGGAGATGGCATGCGGGTGACAATCGTAGGCGCGGGCATTGCGGGCTTGAGCACCGCGTGGTCGCTCGCAAAGCTCGGACACGACATCACCCTGATCGAGCAGGGCGCGATTCCGAATCCACTCGCCGCCTCGGGCGACCGGCATCGAATGATCCGTCGTGCTTATGGTGATGCCGACGGTTACGCACGCACCATCGCCGAGGCGTTCGATAGTTGGGATCTGCTGTGGAATGATCTGGGCGTATCCCACTATGCGAACTGCGGCGTGCTCGGCATTTCGCAGCGCGCGGGCGACGGCGCCGAACGCTTCCGCGCCGGCCTCGACCGGATGAAATTCGAATATGAACAACTCGATCCGCTCGAAGCGGCCGAGCGTTATCCGTTTCTCGACCCCGCCACGTTTCGCTACGCCTACCTCGATCACGATGGCGGCGCGCTATTTAGCGAACGCATTGCACGCGACATGAAAGCGTGGCTCAAGATGCGCGGCGCCGAGGTTCGCACACATACCAAGGTGCTCGCGGTCGATGCGCATACTGCCTCCGTGCGGCTCGAAGACGACACCCTTATTGCTGCCGACCGGCTCGTGGTCACGGCCGGCGCGTGGACGCTGCAACTCTTCCCCGCGCTCGCCGAAAACCTGATGACTTATCGCAACGCGGTCGCGTATATGGAGCCGCCCGCCGATCTGGAGGACGCATGGTCGAATGCGCCCGCTATCGTCGATATCGGCGGCGATAGCGACGGTTACGTGCTGCCGCCGGTCGACGGCGTCGGCCTGAAGTTTGGCGCCGGTGCGCACCGATCCATTGCGCCTGATCCTGACGCCAATCGCGTCGCGGCGCCCGGAGAAGGCGACAGTCTGCGCCGGTTGTTTTCACCGCCGTTCAGCCGCATCGACGACTATACGGTGACCGAAGTCAAAACCTGCGCCTACACGTTCACGGCGGACAAACGCTTTTTTTCGAAGCGCATTGGCAACACGCTGGTGGTGTCGGCATGCTCGGGCCACGGCTATAAATTCGGCGCGGCAGTCGGGCGTCGGGTCGCGCAAGCGCTGGATTCCGATGACGACGCCATGCTCACGCGTTGGCTTAGGGCGGAAACGGTCTAGCTTTCTTTCTTCACAACAACGAGACGTTCGCGGTCTAGCCCACGCACCACGGCGGCGAGTCGCGCCACCAGCGCGTCTGCTTCGTGCGGTTTGATACCCGCGTAGCCCAGCATAAAACCGTTGTAGCGCGCGGCGTCTTTAGCAGGTGCCTGACAAAAAGCGCTTAACGCGGCGATACGCAAACCGTGCTCGCGCGTCGCTGCACTCACGTCCTGATCGCGCAGCGGCACATCGAGCCGCACCGTCAGATGCATACCGCCGCCGTCGGACGAAACCGTCACCAGGTCGCCCATGTGCCGCTCGATCGCGGTCACCAGTGCGGCACGGCGCTGCTGATAGAGACGCCGCATGCGCCGCAGATGCCGCGCATATTTCCCGCTGTCGATGAAATCGGCCAATGCGATCTGTTCCGCCACGCGCCCTTGTCGCGCGATCTCGCTGAGCGCCTCGTCGATGTCGGCAACGAGATGCGCCGGCACGACCATGAAGCCCATGCGCAGCGCCGGAAACATCGTCTTGCTGAAGGTGCCGAGGTAAATCACCGGCGTGTTGGCCGCGAGGCCCTGAATCGACGGCAACGGCGGACCGCTGTGGCGCAGTTCGCTGTCATAGTCGTCCTCGATAATCCATGCGCCGCGCGCCACGGCGTTCTCGATGATCGACCAGCGCCGTTCCAGACTCAGCACGCTGCCAAGCGGATATTGATGCGAGGGCGTGATGTACATCAGGCGTGGCGGCGTCTGTTCCCAGTGATCGGGCGTCGGCGCCATGCCGGCGGCATCGACCGGAATCGGCACCAGCTGCAAACCGGCGGCCTGAAACGCAGCCTTCGCGCCGTGATAGCCGGGATCCTCGACCCAGACGCTGTCGCCGGGGTCGGCCAGCATGCACGCGCATAGATCGAGACTCGCCTGCGTGCCCGAGGTGACGAACACTTGCTCCGCGGAACATCGCACGCCGCGCGACACGCGCACGTATTCGGCAATCGAGCGGCGCAATGCGGGGTGCCCAGCGTTATTGCCGTAGCCGAGTTCGCTCGGCTCGACCGAGCGCCATGCGCGCTCCATTGAAGCACGCCATTGCGCGAGTGGGAATTCATCGAGTGCGGGCACGCCGGGACGAAACGGCGTGGGGTCATCGGGACTCGTGCGTTCACGCGGCAGCTCCGCAACGCGGCGTGACAGGCGGTTTTCAGGCGTCTGCACGCCGCCGCTTGCTGTGGCGATTGAAGTACCCGAACCGCTCACCATGCTGACGATGGAACCATGCCGGCTCGCCGTGATGAAGCCCTCTTCGGTGAGCCGTTCGTATGCGTAGAGCACCGAGTTGCGTGCAATGCCCAATTGTTCGGCGAGCGCTCGCGTGGCGAGAAGACGGCTGCCGTGGCGGATATCGCCATCAAGAATAGCGCGGCGCAAACTCTCGTAGAGCAAGTCCTGCTGCGTGAGCTTGCGCCCACCCATCGCACGCTCGACGTTCGACATCAACAGACCGTAGTCCAAATTCGTGGCTCCAAATTCTGGTCGCATTGTGGGGCTAACAATGGTGCCATAAATTTCTTATGCTGACGGTTCTACCGCAACAGCCGTCAGCGAAGAAGATCGTGAGCAGGCGTTCAGCGCCACCGTCTAT
The DNA here is from genome assembly GCF_035656215.1 of Paraburkholderia sp. Taxonomy (GTDB): domain Bacteria; phylum Pseudomonadota; class Gammaproteobacteria; order Burkholderiales; family Burkholderiaceae; genus Paraburkholderia. The sequence continues at coordinate 1,600 of NZ_DASRSY010000426.1, read as the reverse complement.
GCTTGTTCAACTCAGCCGTAGCGGTGACGATCCGCTCGCCCGCAACTATAACCAAACAAGGAGCCACACCCATGTCCGATTCGATTCAAATCCGCCCCGTCACGCCGGCCGACTTCGACGCCTGGCTGCCGCTGTGGGACGCCTACAACGCGTTCTACGGACGCTCGGGCGAAACGGCATTGCCGCGCGAGATCACGCAGGTTACGTGGGGGCGTTTCTTCGACGGCTACGAGCCGATGCACGCGATGGTCGCCGAACGCAATGGCCAGTTACTCGGCCTCGTGCACTTCCTGTACCACCGCCACACCACCATGGTGGCGCCAACCTGCTATCTGCAAGATCTCTACACGCTGGAGTCAGAGCGCGGCAAAGGCGTCGGCCGTGCACTGATCGAAGCGGTGTATGCCCGCGCCAAGGCTGACGGTTTGCAGCGAGTCTATTGGCAGACGCATGAGACGAATCACACGGCGATGAAGCTGTACGACAAGGTCGCGGAGCATTCCGGTTTCGTGGTCTACCGCAAGGCGTTGTAACGTCCCACTATGCGCCCGCCTGGCGGGCGTTCGACTCATCTCCTCGCGCCGCCCAGCCACGGGCGGCGCACAGCATTCGCATGCCCGGCCGCCTGTTCGGCCGCCATGCGAGTCGCCTCTCTTGCACCGATTCGGTTCGCAGTCGCCCCCCTCTCCGCTCAAGTTTGCATGCAGCCTGCCGTTATCGCCATTGGACGGAGCGCCATCTGGCGCCCACGCGACCTTGGGCGATCTCCTCACGGAGGGACGCAAAACGAATCGGAAACTGTACATGCCTTCGATTATCGGCATCGATCTTGGAACCACGCATAGTCTCGCCGCGCTCTGGCATGACAACAAGGCTGTCCTCATCCCGAATGCATTGGGCGACGTGCTGACGCCTTCGTGTGTCTCTATCGACGACGACGGCTCGATCCTTGTCGGCCGTCCCGCTCACGATCGCTTGCATACGCATCCCGAACGCACCGCCGCGAACTTCAAACGCTACATGGGCACGAATCGCAGCGTGTCACTCGGTGTGCAGACACTGCGTCCGGAAGAACTGTCTTCGCTCGTGCTCAAATCGTTGAAAGCCGATGCCGAGGCGTTTCTCGGCGAAGCGGTACACGACGTCGTGATCGCCGTGCCCGCTTATTTCAGCGACGCGCAACGCAAAGCCACGCGCATCGCCGGCGAACTGGCCGGGCTCAATGTGCTGCGTCTCGTCAACGAACCGACTGCGGCTGCGCTCGCGTACGGCGTGCATCAGCGCGACAGCGAACGCAAGTTCCTGATCTTCGATCTGGGCGGCGGCACGTTCGATGTCTCGGTGCTCGACTTCTTCGAAGATGTCATGGAAGTGCGCGCGAGCACGGGTGACAATTTTCTGGGCGGTGAAGATTTCACCGAAGCGCTCGTCGAATTGTTCTGCCAGCGCAATAGTCTTCGGGCTACGCTGAAGAACCGCCGTTTTCGCCGACGATTCGCTGCGGAATTTCTGAATGCGAGATCAGCGACGCGACTGGTTCAATTTTCTGGCCCTGAAGGGCCTTTTAATCGGGTCTCTCGCCCCATTTTGGCCGCTCATG
>NZ_DASRSY010000425.1:0-23311 GCF_035656215.1 Paraburkholderia sp. | reverse complement strand
AGGTCGCGATTCGCCGTCCGGCAGGGAGATTTGCCTTTCAGTGCGATCAATGGGTCGGGCCGCGTTTTCGGGGCCGCTTCGGCGCCGCAGCATCCACGGGCTTCGCGCCGCCGATCTCTACGATCAGATGGTCGCGGAAGGCCTTCACCGACGGCGGCAACTCCCGCCCGGCCATCGTTTGCACCTGGATGCTGCGCTGGCGCATTTGCGGATGCGTCAGCGGTATCGCGACGAAGCCGTCGCCGACGTAACGGTCCCGCACCGACAGCAACCCCGTGAACATGATCGCTCCGGACTTCTGCGCGTAGCGGTACGTCGCACCACTATTGTTGCAGGTGAGATCGGGCTCGAGCAGCACGCCTTCGAGTGCACAGGTGATGTCGATCAGCTGGCGAATCGTCGTGCCAGGCTCCGGCAGCACCAACGGATAGCGCTGCAAATCGGCGAGCGACACCTTCGCGCGCCCGGCCAACGGATGATCGACGCGCAGCAGCGCCAGTACTGGCGCGCGCTCGGCGTGTTCGACCTTAACGCCCTTTTCCGGCGCGAGACTGAACGTCAGCGCGAGATCGGCGTCGCCATCGCGCACCCGGCGAGTCGCCTCGCCAGGCGCCATCACGTGTAGCGTGAAGTCGATCCCCGGATAATGGCTGCGGAACGCCGCCATCGCGCTGGGCAGGAAGTCCACGGCGAACCCTTCCGAACTGACGACCTTGATCATGCTGCCGTGCAGCGCCTCGAGGCCGCCGATCTCCTTCATCACGTGCTCCGCCTCGAGCAGGCTGCGCTGTGCGTAGGCGAGCAGACGCTCGCCCGCTTCGGAGAGCGACATGCCGCGCGGGCGCCGCTCGAACAGCGCAACGCCGAGATCACTCTCGAGCCGCGCGATCTGCCGGCTGATCGCCGACACGGCTACATGCAGCCGTGCGGACGCGTCGCTGATCGAGCCGGTGCGCGCCACTTCAACGAAATAGCGCAGTGCAATGCCGTGTAGTGAAAGTGCCATGAGCGATGCCTTATGCGAGCCGATGCAGCCGCGTGCGGGGGTGTCGAGCTTTGCCTTCTTGGCAACGCAAGCTTCGAAAGACGATCATTGTGACAAAAATAACGGCCTCCTAGAATCATTTCGAAGCTGATGGCCGCGAATCAGACCTGCCACATAGGGCGCAGCATCGCCGCCATCCCCCCGCATCCCGTATCGGAGACAAACATGAGCCGCAACCAGGCCATCGAACACGCCACGCATCATTTCGAATCAGGCGCCTTTCTCGAGAATCTCAATCGCCGCGTCGGATTTCACACTGAGAGTCAGGAAAGCGGCCGCGCCGCCATCCTGCTGTCGTATCTGACCGACGAAATCACGCCCGAAGTCGAAGGGCTCGGTTTCAGCACGCGCATTATCGACAACCCCGCGGAAGGGTTCGGGCCGTTCCTGATCGCCAACCGCCACGAAGACGACAGTCTGCCCACCGTACTGATCTATGGCCACGGCGACGTCGTACGCGGCTACGACAGCCAGTGGCGCGCGCCGCTGACGCCGTGGGCCGTGACCGTCGAAGGCGAGCGCTGGTATGGCCGTGGTACCGCCGACAACAAAGGCCAGCACACCATCAATCTCGCCGCGCTCGCAAGCGTGCTGGCCACGCGCGGCAGCAAGCTCGGCTTCAACGCGAAACTGCTGATCGAGATGGGTGAGGAAACCGGCTCGCCAGGGCTCGACGCGATCTGCCACAAGCACAAACAGGAACTGGCCGCGGACGTACTGATCGCCTCCGATGGCCCGCGCCTCGCCGCGCGCCGCCCTACGGTGTTTCTCGGCTCGCGCGGCTCGGTGAATTTCAAGCTCTCGCTAAACCTGCGCGATGGCGCGCACCACTCGGGCAATTGGGGCGGTCTGTTGCGCAACCCGGCCACGGTGCTGGCAAATGCACTTGCTAGTCTGGTCGATGCCCGCGGCGTGATCGCTGTCGACGGCTTGCGTCCGCCGCCGATTCCCGAAGCGGTGCGTCGTGCACTGGCCGATATCACGGTAGGCGGCGGCCCGGGCGACCCGGCCGTCGACGATAACTGGGGCGAGCCCGGTCTCACACCGCCTGAACGCGTGTTCGGCTGGAACAGCTTCGAAGTGCTGGCCTTCAAGGCGGGCAATCCCGAGAACCCGGTCAATGCCATTCCGTCGTCGGCATTCGCGCATTGCCAGTTGCGTTTCGTGGTCGGCACCGACTGGGAAAACCTCGAGCAGCATCTGCGCACGCATCTGGATGCGCATGGCTTTTCGCTGGTCGAGGTCAGCGTCGAACGCGGTGCGCCGGCCACACGTCTGAATCCCGACGACCCGTGGGTCACATGGGCCATCGCCTCGCTCGAACAGACCACCGGCAAGAAGACGGCGGTGCTGCCGAATCTCGGCGGCACGCTGCCCAACGAAGTATTCGCCGACACGCTCGGCCTGCCGACTATCTGGGTGCCGCATTCGTACCCGGCCTGCTCACAACACGCGCCGAACGAGCATCTGCTCGGACCAGTGGTGCGCGAGGGGCTTCAGATCATGGCGGGGCTCTTCTGGGATCTTGGCGAGAACTCTCCGCACGCAAACGCAACAACGACAGAAGCTGCGGCCTGAGCGATCAACGCCGCACGCCTGCATCACGCCCGCGGCTCACCATTACCTGCATCCGTTACAAGGCACGCCCACGATGAGCACGTCAACCTTGCAAGCCAGCGCCGCGCGGCCGTCCGCCGCGAAGGTCCATCGCATCATTCTCGCGGCGTCCATCGGCAATGCGCTTGAATGGTTCGACCTCGTCGTCTACGGGTTTTTTGCGGTCACGATCGCGAAGCTGTTCTTCCCGGCGCGGACCGAAGCGATTTCGCTGATGCTCACGCTGGGCACCTTCGGCATCTCGTACCTGATCCGTCCGCTCGGCGGACTCATACTGGGCTCGCTCGCCGATCGTGCGGGGCGCAAGGTATCGCTGCTGCTGTCGATCGGCTTGATGATGATCGGCACGCTGGCCATCGCGGTGATGCCGCCTTACGCCGCGATCGGTTTGTGGGCGCCGGCTGGCATCATGCTGTCGCGGCTCATTCAAGGTTTCTCGGCGGGCGGCGAGTTCGGCGCCTCCACCGCGTTTCTCGTCGAGCATGCTCCCGAGCGGCGCGGGTTCATGGGCAGTTGGCAGTTCGCCAGCCAGGGCCTAGCGACACTGCTCGCCTCCGGTTTCGGCGCCTTGCTGACGAGCCAGCTCACAACGGCGCAACTCGAATCGTGGGGCTGGCGTATTCCGTTTCTGTTCGGGCTCGCGATCGGCCCGGTCGGCTTCTATATTCGCCGCTTCGTGGACGAAGGTGCCGAGTTCAACACGGAGCCGAAAACCCGCACGCCGCTGCGCGATTTGTTCGGCACGCAAAAAGTCCAAATGCTGCTCGCGGTCGGTTCGCTGGTCATTTCGACCGCGGCGAACTACATGATTCTGTACATGCCGACCTACGCGATCAAGCAGTTGCACCTGCCCGCTTCAACCGGTTTCGCGGCCACGCTCGCAACGGGAGTCGTGCTGACGGTGCTGACGCCGTTCGCCGGCCATTTGTCCGATAGCCTGGGACGCATCCGCATCATGGCGGTCGCCGCGACGTTGATGCTGCTGACGGTCTATCCGACCTTCGTGTATATGAATGCGCATCCGTCATTCGCCGCGATGCTGCTGGCGCTGATCTGGATCGGCGTATTGAAAGCGACGTACTTCGGCGCGCTGCCCGCGCTGATGTCGGAGATTTTCCCGACCCAGACACGCGCGACCGGTCTCGCCGTCAGCTACAACATCGGCGTGACGGTGTTCGGCGGCTTTGCGCCCTTCGTGATCACCTGGCTGATCGATGCGAGCGGCAATAAGCTCGCGCCCGGCTTCTATCTGATGTTCTGCGCAGTGGCGAGTTTGCTGGCGCTCTATGCCGTGCGCTCGAAGCTGAAGATTCGCTGAGCGACGTCGAGCGAGGTTGAGGCACACAACGCAACGACATCAAGGCGCCGGATTCGGCTGCAGTTCATGCAGCTTGTCGATCTCCGCGAGCACTTCCGGTGAAAGTTTCACCTCGGCGCTGGCGACGTTTTCCTTCAACTGATCGAGCGACGTGGCGCCGATCAGATTGCTCGTCAAAAACGGCCGGCTGTTGACGAAAGCCAGCGCGAATTGCGCGGGCGACAACCCGTGACGCTTCGCCAGTTCCACATAACGCGTGGTTGCCTGAACCGCTTGCGGCTTGCTGTAGCGTTGAAAGCGCTCGAACAGCGAGATGCGGGCGCCTGCCGGACGCGCACCACCTTCGTACTTGCCCGACAACCAGCCGAAAGCCAGCGGCGAATACGCAAGCAAGCCGACGTTATCGCGATGCGCGTACTCGGACAGCCCCGCTTCGTACGTGCGGTTCAACAGGCTATACGGATTCTGAATGCTGACGATGCGCGGCAAGTCGAGCTTCTCCGCCGCGCGCAGAAATTGCGCGACACCCCACGGCGTCTCGTTCGACACGCCAATATGGCGAATCTTGCCTGCCTTGACGAACTCGGCGAGCACCGAAAGCGTTTCTTCGATCGGCACCGTGTACGCGTCGTCGACCCACGGATACGCCGGACGGCCGAACGTCATGGTGCTGCGATCCGGCCAGTGCAACTGATACAGATCGACGTAGTCCGTTTGCAGGCGCTTCAGGCTATCGTTCAGCGCTTCGGTCAGGTTCTTGCGATCGAACTGGTTGCCCTCGCCGCGAATATGACGCGGATTGTGCGGTTGACGCGCCGGGCCAGCGATCTTGGTGGCCAGCACGATCTTCTCGCGCGCGCTACGGTGCTGCGCGATCCATGTGCCGATATAGCGCTCGGTCGAGCCTTGCGTCTCGGGACGCGGCGGCACCGGATACATTTCCGCAGCGTCGATCAGATTGACACCGTGGTCGAGCGCGTAATCGATCTGCGCGTGCGCTTCCTGCTCAGTGTTCTGCTCGCCCCACGTCATGGTGCCGAGACCGATCAGGCTAACCTTCACATCCGAGTCGCCGAGTCTGCGGTATTCCATCGAACCTGTCCTGTTGTGTGTAAAAGGAAAGCGCCGACGTTACCATGCCGGCGCAATGCCTGCAGCGCAGCTAAAATGCTGCTTCAGCAGGCCCTCACACCACCACGCTCGATAACCTTTCCGCCGACCCATCTGCGATGAATCCCGAACACCTCGAATTACTGGTCACGCGTGTGATGCCTTATGGAAAATACAAAGGCCGGCTGATCGCGGATCTGCCCGGTCACTATCTGAACTGGTTTGCGAGCCAGGGCTTTCCGCCGGGCGAAATCGGCCGTCTGCTGGCCTTGATGCACGAGATCGATCACAACGGTCTGTCGTCACTGATCGAGCCTTTACGCAAGCGCTGAGAGCGACGCCTTCGGCAGATGCTGCATGCCGACATCTATGCGACCGCGCCTGGTGGAAAATTTGCACGGACGAAGCGCGGCAGCGGCCTCGCGCTGATTATTTCGCGAGGCGCGGCCTGCCGTGCACGCGTTCCCTGGGCAGGTAGCCCAGAGCGGTCAGATGGGCGAGCAGGTAGCCTACCGCCTCCTCGAGCGACACCCGATCGGTTTCGATCATGACATCGGGCCCGATCGGCACGTCGAACGGCCCGGAAACACCGGTGAAATTGGGAATCTCACCACGGCGCGCACGCGCGTAGAGGCCTTTGACATCACGCGCTTCGCACACCGTCAGCGGCGCGTTCACGAACACTTCGATGAAACCTTCGCCGACAATCTCGCGCGCCATGCACCGATGCCGATGCTCGGGCGAGATCACCGCGGCAATCGCGATGAAGCCCTGTTGCATGAACAGCGTCGCGACGTGCGCGATGCGCCGCAGATTTTCGGTGCGGTCTTCGGGCGTGAAGCCGAGGTTGGCGGTCAAGCCGCGCCGCAGCACGTCGCCGTCGAGCACGATCGAGGCATGCCCTGCCTCTTTCAGATGCTGGTGCAACGCGTCAGCCAGGGTCGATTTACCGGCACCGGACAAACCCGTCATCCAGACGACAGCCCCACGGGTTGCGTTCATGACTTCCACTCCGTCCCATTAGCCGCCGCTTCGGCATCTGCCAGAGACACACGCTCGTGCGCGCTGAAGCGGTCAGCGGACGCCAATTCCGCTCCCAGACCGTCGAACAAGGGTTGCAGCAACGCCTGCTGCGGCTGCCAGCGCTGCAGCGACGTCTTGTAGAGCGGACGGCGCACCTGCGCCGCGCTGGCCGTGTTCACCTGCCGCGTAGTCTGATGAAACGCCAGGCAGCGCTCGTCCCAGTCGAGTCCGCAATGCGCGAGCAGTCGCCTGACATTGCCTTCGAAATCTTCGACCAGTTCTTCGTATTTGATTTCGATCATCGTGCCCTCGGGCAATACGCGTTGCCAATGCGCCATCAACGCGTCGTACGCGCGATAGTAGCGGCCCAGTTCACCGAGATCGTAGCTGAACGGGACGTCGTGAAAAATTCGCGAAAAAATCGACAGGCAGCTTTGCAACGGCGAGCGGCTGCTATGCACGAAGCGCGCATTCGGCAACGCCAGATGAATCAGCCCGACGTTGATGAAATTGAACGGATATTTGTCGGTGAAGCGCGTGTAGCCCGGTGCTGCGGTTTGCATTTCCGGCACCGCCGTGTACATGCGGCGCAAATAGTCGGCGCCGAGCGTGCGCAATTGCGCGAGACCGACGCCCTGCAATGCTTCGATATCGATGCGCAACGGATCGTCTGAATCCCGGCCGATGCAATTCACCAGCGCCTCGCCGAACTCCGTGCGCTCACCGGCGCCGAAAACCTGCGGATGACTCGCGAGAATCTGCTCGATCAGGGTTGAACCGGAACGCGGCATGCCAACGATAAAGATCGGTGCGGCCGACGGAACACCAAGACCGCGTTTGGCCGCCAGCACCTCTGAAGTCAGCAGCTCCGGCAAATGCGCGAACAGGCCGAGCGACGCGGCTTCGTCATAACGCACGCTGGCGCGGTGCAGTGCGTTGCCCTTCAGGAAGTGATCGAACGATGCATCGTTACGGCCCACATCGGACAGCGCCTGCCCATACGCGAAGTGAATTTCCGCCTGATTGGCGGGTGTGAGCGAAGCGATATCGCCGGCGAGGTGCTCAAGCGCGACGAACACCGGATCGTCCGCGCCAAGACCCCTGGACTGCACAAAGTTACGGTAATACAGCGGCACTTGCGGGGCGGCCTCGATCGCCTGGCGATAGGCTTCGTGCGACTCGTCGAAACGACCGAGTGCCTGCAGGCAGTTACCCAGGTTGTTGTACGAGCCGTCGGCTTTCGGATTCACCCGGACTGCTTCGCGATAGGCGTCTACCGCCGGCTCGAGCCGATGCATCTGTTCGAGCGACCAGCCAAGGCCATGATGCAGATCGGAATTGCGCGGATCGACCGCGATTCCTTCGTGATAGCAGGCAACGGCTTCGGGAAAGCGGTTCAGTGCGGCGAGCGTCGCGGCGAGGCGCTCATGAAGGATGGCGTCGGCGGGATCGAGCGAGCGGGCTGCTTCGAAACATTGGAGTGCGGCCTGGAGTTCGCCACGGGCGGCGCAGGCGTCGCCTTCGGCGCACCATTCTGATGCGGTTGCCGGCTGTGGATCGTGCTTCATTGACGGCCAGGTTTTTGCAGGCTTCGCATCGAGCGGCCCGGGCAATGTGGAGTGCGTTCTTCTTCGTCCAGCGTCAGCAAGCTTAGGTCTGGATTCAAAGGGAAATTGTCTGAAGGGAAAATATCAGGCGCGCCCTACAGTTACGTTTCAAAAATTTAACGAACTATTACAGCGTGATGAATCCGTCATGATTCGGAAGGCTGCCGCAACGCGCGGCCGCTATGGCGTCGGGGCGCTGTGTGGACGTCATGAAAGCGCGATGGCGCATCCAAGCCGTAATTTGCGGACACAAATGCGGCTGAACTCCCAGGCACGCCGTTTTTCTCATTCTTATACGAAGGAGAAAATCGTGAGCAGGCTCATTGCATCAGTCGCGATGTTGGCGGTGGCGGTAAGTCTCACCGGGTGCGTGGTCGCGCCGGGATACGACTATGCCTACGCGCAACCCTATTACCCTGGCTACTACGGTTATGCCTATGGGCCAGCTTACGGGACGGTCGACGTCTGGGGTGGCTGGGGCGGCGGCGGTTGCTGTTACTACCACGGGGGTGGCGGGCGCTGGCACGGCGGTGAGTGGCACGGAGGTGGCTGGCACGGCGGACATGGCGGCGGCCACGGCAACGGAGGCAGTTCGTGGAGCAGTGGCGGCGGCCATGGGGGACATGGGCATTGACGTCAATCGAACCCGGCATCGAATGACGAGACGATCCTGCATCGAGCGCCTTTTTGCAAAGAACAAAACAAAAACGGCGTTGTGATTTCTCACAACGCCGTTTCGCAATTTTTTACTGCTCGAATTCTTTGGGGTGGCTGATGGGGCTCGAACCCACGACAACAGGAATCACAATCCTGGACTCTACCAACTGAGCTACAGCCACCACTGACATCTGCTTGACTTACTGAGCGACTCGTTGCCGAGAAACTTGGCTCGCCGATGAAGAAACGAGATTATACGAACAAGAATCTCGTTTGCCTAGTCCTTTATTCAAAAATTCCGACAGGCACACGCAGATGCTGTCTCGCCTCGTCGAAGATAGTCAGATCGCGCGCGGCCAGACGTTTGCTATCGGATAACACGCGACGCCATCCACGTGCGCCCGCCTCACCGCGGTACAGACCGAGCGCATGCCGTGTGATCGAACCGAGATACGTGCCGCGTGCCATTTCAGCCGCGCAATATTCGATCAGCTTCGCCTCGACCTGCTCGCGCGTGAGCGGCATATCCGTCGAGCCATAGAAGCGTGCATCGACATCGGCCAACACATAAGGGTTGTGATAAGCCTCGCGCCCAAGCATCACGCCATCGATGTGCTGAAGATGCATCTCGACCTCATCAAGCGTCTTGATGCCGCCATTGATGATGATCTCCAGATGCGGAAAATCGCGCTTCAACTGATACGCGAAGTCGTATTTGAGCGGCGGAATCTCGCGGTTCTCTTTCGGGCTCAAGCCTTTGAGAATCGCGTTGCGCGCATGCACGACGAACACGTTACAGCCAGCGTCCGCGATCGTGCCGACGAAGTCGCGCACAAAGCCATATTCTTCGACCGCGTCGACGCCAATCCGGTGCTTGACCGTCACCGGTACTGACACGGCATCGCGCATCGCCTTCACGCAATCCGCGACGAGTTGCGGCTCGTTCATCAAGCAGGCGCCAAACGCACCGCGCTGCACGCGCTCGGACGGACAGCCGCAGTTCAGATTGATCTCGTCATAGCCCCATTGCTCACCCAGCTTGGCCGAACGCGCGAGGTCGTCAGGCTCACTGCCACCGAGTTGCAAAGCGACCGGCGCTTCCTCGGGCGCAAACGCCAGATGGCGCGGCACATCGCCGTGCAGCAACGCGCCAGTGGTGACCATTTCGGTGTAGAGCCACGTATGGCGCGATATCACGCGATGCAGCGAGCGGCAGTGGCGATCGGTCCAGTCCATCATGGGCGCGACAGAAACGCGGCGCGGACTGGGAGTTTGAGCTGAAGACATGGGGCGGCCAGACGGCTTGAATCAAACCGCAATTTTACCGCAAGTGGCCAAACGCCCCTGAAACACTCACGACGAGCCATGAATTCCTGGAAACCCCGCCGAAAACCGCGCCAGTAACCGGGTCTTTGAACGCCATAAACGCTTGACAGACGGGGTCGGACCACGGCTGACGCCCGTCACATATACGTCTGACCGATTATTTCAGTGGCAAGAATAGTAATTTCAGATTATCGATACAAATTCTCGATAGTAGGGGTATACACTGCCTCCATCGACGTTGCAGACACACCTCACCGGCTTCTGCGACGCCTTCCTGAAATGAAATCGAAACGTTATCGGAGTCACACCATGAAGACCAAGCTTATCGCCGCGCTGCTGGTTGCTGCTTCTGCCTCGATCGCTGCTCCCGCATTCGCTAGCGGCTACGGCCCGGCACCGTTCTATCGTCCGTCAGTCGGCGCACCGGCTTCGCAACAAGGCCAGAACTCGCAAACCGTCGCGGCTGAACATGCTAATGCCGAATCCAATGCATACGGCGGCGTGCAAAACGTGTCGTCGCAATCGGGCGCACGTGAGCCGGTTTCGGGCTCGCAATCGGTTTTCTTCGGCCACTAATCTGTCGCCGTTGAAGGCTACCGTCCACAAGACGGTAGCCGAACTGGGCGCCGTGCATGCAGCAATGCATGCCGGCGCCCGGTTCCGTTTACATGGCGGCCGCGCTCACGGCCGCATGCTCCCCCCCCTCCTTCCTCACGCCCCGCGCACCTCCTCTTTCGGCGATTCGGAAAAACGAATCCGGTTACCGAACGGATCGATCGTCTCCAGCACTTTCCCCCACGGCTCCATTTCAATTCCCGGTTTCCCGTACTTGTAATCTTTACGCTGAAGTTCGGCATGCAACGCGTCGATGTCTTGCACCGGCACGAAAATCGTCGAACCTGGCGTTGCGTCGCCATGATGCTCGCTCAAGTGCAAAATCAGGTCGGAGCGGCGCACCTGCGCGTAGAGCGGAAAATTGGCCTCGAAGCGGTGTTCCCAGTCGATGGTGAAGCCGAGAAAGTCCACGTAAAACTCTCTGGCTTTCTCTTCAGAGAAGATACGGATGATCGGAATGGCAGGTGCAAGGTGCATAGCGGTCTCCAGTAAATTGAAAGATCCCGCCAGCTTAGTCGAATGCGTTTGCCAACTCACGTGCCCATGGCTACGTGGCGGGGCCGGCGTCGATCATTTCGCGCGCCGCCCGGAAGGCTGCCTCAGCCGCGGCATGCTCGGTGGACCACAGGCTGTCGATGTGCACGAGACGCCAGTCGACCACCACCGCGTCGTTGTGCAACACCCGAAAATGCGCTTTGACGCCGGTTAGCACCTGTTCGACCGCGACTTCGACGTCGTAGTCCTGATAGCGCTCCTGATAGTCGCCCATGTCGAGGCCCTTCGGCTCCATGGTCGCCTCCCTGGTGTGCCCGTCTGAAAAAACGCGAAGACTGCGGCCATGCCTCTCCCCCGGGCCGCCCCAGCGGCTCGGAGAATGCACCGGCCTGCCCCTTCACCTGACGATTAATCGCAATCGCCAGACAGATACTGCCGACCGCTACAAGTGATCTCGACTTCGTCGCCGGTCGCTTCGGCGGCGAGCCCGTTCGCCAGCAACTCCGCCGTGACGGATTGCGCAAACTTCGGCATGGGCTGTCCGACGCCGACATCGTTCAGGCGCCGCAATGCTTCAACCGCTTCCGGACTTAATGACTTCGACATGACCGTCTCCGTCGTGATGCTCAATTCATCGTAGCAAGTTTCACGAGCGCACGCAGGGGCGCGTCAAGGCATACGTATTGCGTGCCGTACGGATGCGGGGGCGTTACCTTATGCATTGAGTGCCGTACGGGTGCGTGCCGGCGTCGCCTATGCGGCGCTCCGTGCCCGGCATTGTGCGTATCAGGCGCGCCGCGATCTAAGCGCCGCGTACCCCACGAATTTTCCTCGCAGACCGGGTCTATCCCGTGAGCGTGGCGGCAGCAGCCGGCGAGCGGCATCGCAAAGGAGGACGAGATGGAGCGAAGCAGAATGGCAGCGCTAACGGCGGGCGTCGCGCTCGCGATATTCGGCGCAGGCGGCGCGGTGGCGTTCGCACAAACGTCGAACCCGGCACTAAAGATACAAGCGACCCAAGCGGCGCCGCAGAATGGCGGCGCATCGATGGTAAAGCCGCCCGATTCGGCCTCCGGCTCGGGAGGTTCGAGCAACCCGGACAATATGCCGATCAAGCGTCCGCGCAAACCGACCAACGACAAGATGATGCACGAGCCACCCGCCAGCGGTGCCAACGCGAAATAGCGTCGGCACTCGCGTGCCGATGCGAACGGTGCAATCGGGCCAAATCGGGCTTAGGCGGGCCTAATCAGACTTACAAACGCGCGATCGACACCTCCGTCGACTTCACCAGCGCGACCACTTCCGAGCCGACCTTCAGGTCGAGTTCGTCGACCGAGCGCGTGGTGATCACCGAGGTGACGATGCCGAACGGCGTGTCCACATCGACCTCGGATACCACCGGCCCGCGGATGATTTCCTTGATCTTGCCTTTGAACTGATTGCGTACGTTGATTTCGGAAATGCTCATGTCGAGTGACTCCAGAAAAGCGATTGAAAACAGTCAGTCAAAGGGATATCAGACGGCCCAGCGGACGTCTGTCGGCCGCCTGAGGCGGCCCTCATCACGTGCGTCGAAAGCGCGTTGGGACAGCGCGTCGTCGTTCGGCGCCGTCTTCAGTACGCGTTGCAACACATGTTCTTCCAGCGCGGCAAAACCGGCCGACGCACGCGCCCGCGGGCGCGCAAGCGGCACCGGTTGATCGAGCGCGATGCGCCCTTCTTCGATCAGCAGAATCCGGTCGCCTAGCGCGACGGCTTCATGCACGTCGTGCGTCACCAGCAGCGCGGTGAATTGATGTTCGCGCCACAAGCGTTCGATCAGCGCGTGCATTTCGATGCGGGTCAGCGCGTCGAGCGCGCCGAGCGGTTCGTCCAGCAGCAGCAATTGCGGCCGATGCACCAGCGCCCGCGCCAGCGCCACACGCTGACGCTGACCGCCGGAAAGCTGCGCGGGCCAGTCGTTGGCGCGCTCCAGCAAGCCGACTTCGGCGAGCACGGCGCGCGCATCTTCTCGCGCGCTGCGGCCGAGACCGAGCATCACGTTCTGCAGCACGCTCTTCCAGGGCAAGAGCCGCGCGTCCTGGAACATGATGCGGGTGTCGAGCGACTGGCCGTCTTCGGTGCGTTTTTCGAGCACGCCCGACGTGGTCTTTTCCAGACCCGCGACCAGGCGCAACAAGGTCGATTTCCCGCAGCCGCTGCGGCCGACGATCGCGACGAAACTGCCGCGCTCGATCGACAGATCAAAATCGGACAGCACCGTGCGTTCGCCGTACTGCTTGCCGACGCCGCGCAACTCGACCGAATAATCGGCGGACCGGCGTGCGTCGTTGCGCGCCGATGCGCCCGCCGCCGCGGGTACGACACCCACCTGACGGCGGTCGTGCGCCGGATCTGCCCGGTCAAAACCAGCAGACTCATCGGCGTCGTGATCGGCGGTGCGCGGTTGCGCCAGTTCGGCTTCGAGATCGCTGCCCGCGATGCCACCGAACGACGCCGACGATGTCGTTGCGCTCATACTTTCGCTCCTCGTTGATAGGCCGGATGCCAACGCAGCGACACGCGCTCAAGACTCTTGGCCAGCACGTCGGCGAGTTTGCCGAGCGCCGCGTAAAGCAGAATGCCAACCACCACCACATCGGTTTGCAGGAATTCGCGGGCATTCATCGTCATGTAGCCGATGCCCGACTCCGCGGAAATGGTTTCAGCGACGATCAGCGTGACCCACATCAGCCCAAACGCGAAACGCACGCCGACCAGAATCGACGGCAATGCCCCCGGCAAAACCACGTGCCGGTAGAGTGCGAAACCTTTCACGCCGTAACTCCGCGCCATCTCGATCAGATTGGCGTCGACCGAACGGATACCGTGAAACGTGTTCACGTAGATCGGGAAAAAGACGCCCAGCGCGACAAGAAACACCTTCGCTTCTTCCTCGATACCGAACCACAGAATCACGAGCGGGATCATTGCCAACGCGGGAATGTTGCGGATCATCTGCACGGTCGAATCGAGCGCGATTTCGGCGGGTTTGAAGAGGCCCGTCGCGAGACCGAGTATGAGTCCTATCCCGCCACCGATCGCAAAGCCCGACACAGCGCGCCATGTGCTGACCTTCACGTCCGCCCACATTTCGCCGGACTGGATCAGCGACCACGCGGCCTTGACGACCGCGAGCGGTTCGGGCAATACCCGCGTCGAGAGAATGCCGCTACGCGCGGCGAATTCCCACGCGAGCAGAATCGCCAGCGGCGCGAGCCACGGTGCAAGATGCGCACCGATGCGGCGTAATACACCGAAACCCGCGCCTGAACGCGCACCGGACCTCAAGCCTGAACCCGCACCCGAGCCTGCGTTTGTGCTTCGTTCCGCACTCACAGTGGATTGAGCCATGATGATTTCCTCATTGCTTATCGATGGGCGTCGTGGCCGAACCGAGCGAAAGCGCTCAACTCGAACTCGCCGTCTTCGGCAGATAGTTGTTGCCGACGATCTCGCCGAACGGACCCGACAGCGGACCGCCCGAAGCCTTGCTTTGATGGCCCGGCAGCAGCGGAAACACCAGTTCAGCGAAGCGATACGACTCTTCGAGATGCGGATAGCCGGACAGGATGAACGTGTCGATACCGAGCGCCGCATACTCGTTCATCAGCGCCGCCACCTGCTCGGGATTACCGACCAGCGCCGTCCCCGCGCCGCCGCGCACGAGACCCACGCCCGCCCACAGATGCGGATACACCTCAAGGTCCGCGCGGCTGCCACGCTTGCCGCCGTGCAACGCGGCCATGCGGCGCTGCCCTTCGGAATCCATCTTCGAGAACGAAGCCTGCGCACGGGAAATGGTTTCGTCGTCGAGCTTGCTGATCAGCGTGTCCGCAGCGGCCCACGCTTCTTCTTCGGTCTCACGCACGATGACGTGCAGGCGAATACCGAACTTGATCGTTCGGCCACGCGCTTCAGCACGGGCGCGAATGTCGGCAATTTTCTTCGCGACGGCCGCGGGCGGCTCGCCCCACGTCAGATACGTGTCGATGTGATCGCCCGCGATGTCGTGCGCCGCCGCCGACGAACCGCCAAACCACAGCGGCGGATGCGGGTTCTGCACCGGCGGATACAGCGCCTTGCCCCCCTTCGAGGTCAGGTGCTTGCCGTTGAAGTCGATCGCGTCGTTGGTATGCGCAGCGGTGAGCAGGTTGCGCCAGATGTGCAGGAATTCGTCGGTGATTTCATAGCGCGTGTCGTGATCGACGAACACGCCGTCGCCTTCCAGTTCAGCCGAATCGCCGCCGGTCACTACGTTGATCAGCAGGCGCCCGTTCGACAGCCGGTCGAAAGTCGCCGCCATGCGCGCCGCCAGACCCGGTGACGAAATGCCCGGACGGATCGCCACCAGAAACTTCAGACGCTTGGTCGCGGCAATCAGGCTCGATGCGACGACCCACGCGTCTTCGCACGAACGGCCGGTCGGCAGCAGCACGCCCTCGTAGCCGAGCGTATCGGCAGCGACGGCGATCTGCTGGAAGTAGTCGTAATCGGCTGCGCGTGCGCCTTGGGACGTACCGAGATAGCGGCTGTCGCCGTGAGTCGGAATGAACCAGAACACATTCATTTGCTGCTCCTGCTTGTTCGAAACTGGATTGAATGGAGACGTGTGTAACGACGATGCGTCGAGTGAACAAGCACACGCTGGTCGCGCGCCGCTGGTCGCGCACATCCATCCGGCCACGACCGGAGATGCAAACGCAAAAGAGGACGGAAATACTGCAGTGAGGCGCGGACTAGTTCCGACAGCGAACCCGCGAACGCGCGCGCGCCATGGAGCGGTTGAAGATCGGCATCAGGCAGGACATCGCGACAGCTTCCCTCGACCAAACGTGCGCGTGATGCGCTCGATTAAATGGGCGACGGCGACAAACGCCGTCTGCATGGAGAAACAGTCTATGGACCGGGACCCGGCTTTTGAACGATTTTTTTTAGCTTAGGTTTTCCACTTTCGTGATTAGCCCGACGCTAAAGCATACGGATGTTGCGCCTCACCTACGCTGGAACCGGGATACCGATATATATAATGGCGCCAATTTTCCAATAATCCGGTGCAGGCCGCGTGAACCGCGCTGCCTGAGCTCTCGCGGTGCAATGCATGCAAAAACTCATCCTGCCGTTCGTCGCCGGTTTTCTGGCTTCCCTGTTCTTTCATGAATCGACTCTGGCACTCCTGCACGCAGCCGGTCTGATCGACCCGACCGGTTTTTCGACCACCCCATTTTTGCCGCTCGGCCTGCCGGAGTTCATTGCGAACGCCATCTGGAGCGCGTTCTGGGCGGTGCTGATGGCGTGGCTGTTGCGCGTTGCGCCGGAACGGCGCGCGCCGTGGGTGCCAGCTTTCGTGTTCGGCGGCATTGCGTTGACGGCGGCGAGCGTGTTCGTGGTCGATCCGCTGCGCGGCATCTGGCCGAGCGGCAACATGCTGCCGCGCCTCGCGGTGGGTTTCGCGGCGAACGCGATGTGGGGCTGGGGCGCGCTGGTGTTCATGCGCGCATTCATGGCGAGCGAAGACGAGGACTGAGCGTCTTTACGCCTGCTCGCGAGGCGATGCCGGTTGGGCGGTCCGGCGGTCCGGCGGTCCGACGATCCGGCATCGCTGCTGCTGTTATTGCTGCTGCCCGAACTTGCCTAACCGCGCAGATCGCGCAGCGGGTGTTCGTTTGCCGACCATGGGCTTTCGAACATTTTCGCCACATCGGCGGCATTCACGTCTTCAATGCACGCAAAACGCCAGCGCGGCGCGTTGTCCTTGTCGATGATGCGCGCTCGAATCCCTTCGATCGAGTCGCCCTGCGCGAAGCTCGTGCGCGTCAGGTCGAGATCGCCGCGCAGCACGTCCTCCATCGAACCCTCGGCGCGCGTCACCACTTCCAGCGACACAGCCATCGACAACGGCGAACGTTCGCGCAACACGGCAATCGTCTGCTCGGCCCAATCGGCGGCCTCACCGCCATGCTCACGTTCCTGTTCCAGCGAAGCGAGAATCTGCGCCACGTCGGGCAACGCAAAATGCCGGTCGATCAACGCGCGTATGCCCGCGAGCGGCGAAGCATCGGGTTCCGGCACCACCTGATGCGCGGCCGTCTCACGCTCGATGCACGCCACTACGTCAGCCCCGCGTTCGAACAGTTCAGTGCGCAGCGTATCGACTAGCGCGGGCAATGCCGCGTCGTCGATATAGGCGTCGGCGAGGCCCGCGTAGCGTGCATCGGCAGCACCGATCGTCTCACCGGTGACCGCCAGATAACGGCCTAGCGCGCCCGGCGTACGCGCCAGGAACCAGCTCGCGCCGACATCGGGAAAGAGCCCGATGCGGGTCTCGGGCATCGCCATTTTCGTCGAGTTCGTCACCACCCGCAGGCCGCCGGTACGATGCGCGCCCTGCGAAATCCCCATCCCTCCGCCCATCACGACGCCGTTCATCAGGGCGATATACGGCTTCGGGTAGGTGAAGATCGCGTGATTGAGGCGGTATTCCTCAATGAAAAACGTATCGCGCGTGTCGTGCTCGCCGTGCTGCGCCGACTCGTACAGAAAGCGGATATCGCCGCCCGCGCAGAACGCCCGCGGATGCTGGCTGCGCACCACCACGGCGAGCACGTCGGGATCTTCGCGCCACTGATCAAGCGCTGCGTGCATCGCGCGGATCATGCCGGTCGACAGCGCGTTGAGCGCCTTCGGCCTTTCCAGTTCGATGAAACCGATGCGATTGGCTACGTAGGTCGCGACTTCGTCGCTGACGGCGGGCGAGGCGGAAATGGACATGGAGATCTAGGCGCGATGGCGCGAAATGAATCGGAACTGAACGTTATCACGCACTCGTGGCTTTGGGCCTGGTGGTGGGTTTGACGACGGGTTTGGTGTCCACCTTGATGGCGGGGTTGGTATCCGCATCGGTGGGTTTAATCGCCGATGGTCCCGGTGGCTTCGTCGACTTTTTGTCCGACGCTGCGGATGCCTGAGACGCCTGAGTGGCCGGTTTGCCGCCCTGCGCCACATGCGATTCGCCCGGCTCGACGCGTGCTTCAACCCGCGCTTCTGTGGACTTTTTTTTGCGCGCGAGGGAAGCGTTCGCGACGCGCGCCTGCTGCCCGGTGCCTTGCGTACCCAGCCAGGCATCAAGTGCAACATTTAGCACTGTATCCAGCGGCGCGGTCGGGAACACGGGGCAGGTGAGGTTGAGCGCGACAATGCCATGCAGGGTCGCCCAGAACGCCTCGGCCCACACGGTCAAGTCCGTCGATGCGGTCAGACGCCCCGCCGCTTTCAACTCTTCAAGCGCGGAAATCATGATGTGCAATGCGGCGTCGCCGGGGTCGTCGTCCGGTTTCGGGGGTGCGAGGCTCGCTTTTCCGGACGCGGTGGATGCCGCAACCGCTGTCCCGGCCGCCGTGACCGCCTCCTGTTCGCCCGCCGCACTCGCCTCGGCAACCGCAGCCACCGACGCGCCCGAAACGCCCGCCGCACCACCCAGCGCAGCACCCGTGTAGCTCGGGTCCTCCATGAAGATCAGCCGGTAGGTTTCCGGATGCGCGACACCGAATGCCACATAAGCACGCCCGAGGGCGTTCAGGCGATCAGCCGGATCGGCGATCTGCGCCAACGGCACGAACGTCTCCAGCAATTGCGCATAACCTTCAGCGCATAACGCCTGCACGATCTCATCGCGGCTCGCGAAGTGGAGGTACAGCGTGGCGGGTGAATACTCGATGGCATCGGCAATCTTGCGCATTGACAGCGCGGCAAAGCCTTCGCGCATCACGATACGCCGCGCTGCATCGAGGATGCGCTCACGCAGAGCCTGTTTCTGACGGTTTTTTCGTTCGACGATTCCCATGACGAACATTTTCGGGTTGACAAACTGAAAAGTCAAATTAAACTGAACACTGTTTACTGAACGGTGTTCATTAAATTCTCATCAATCAGCCGATCATCATCAGGCGCGATACTGCGCGCCTTCAGGAGTCATCATGGAAGCCACAGGGAAAGTGGGTTTATTCGGTGCCGCCGGCGCGGCAGGTCAGATCATTGCTGCTGCGCTGAGCGCAGCGGGCCGGGATTACCGGGTGGTCGGCCGCTCGCGCGCGCCGCTCGAGGCGGCCTTTGGTCACGACCCGCATGCGGAAATCGTCACGTGGAATCCTGACGACCCGGCTTCGATCAACGCGGCGGCAGCGGATTTGCAGACCGTGATCTATCTGGTGGGTGTGCCTTACGATCAGTTCGCCGCGCATCCGCCGCTCATGGAAAAAACCCTCGCCGGCGTAACCGCGGCGGGCGTCGAGCGCTTCATTCTGATCGGCACCGTGTATCCGTACGGCCGTGCGCGCAGCAATCCGATTAGCGAAAATCATCCGCGTGAACCCCATACGTTCAAAGGCAAGATGCGTCTCGCGCAGGAAAATCTGGTGCTGGCGGCACACGGACGCGCAAGCGGGCCGACTCGCTTGTCGACGCTGGTGCTGCGCCTGCCGGATTTCTACGGGCCGGGCATCGAACGCAGCCTGCTGAACGGCGTGTTCGAGGGCGCGGCGCGTGGCAAGCGTGCACAGGTGCTCGGGCCGGTGGATGTGCCGCACGAATTCATCTACCTGCCGGATATCGGACCGGTGGTCGAGAAACTCACACGTACACCCGCAGCTTACGGCCGGTGGTGGCACCTCGCCGGCACGGGCACGATCACGTCGCGCGAAGTGGTTAGACAGGCCTATGCGCTGGCAGGGCAGGAGCCGAAGCTGATGGTGGCCGGCAAGACCATGCTGCGCATGCTCGGCCTCTTCAATCCGTTGATGCGGGAGCTGGTGGAAATGAATTACCTGATGACCGAGCCGGTTGTACTCGACGACTCCGCATTGACGAAGCTGATCGGGCCTATCGCCAAAACGTCGTACGAAAACGGCATCCGGCATGCATTCGACGCCGCGCGCACGGCGGCATTGGCGAGTGCCGACACGCATCGGGACACAGCGAAAACAACCTGACTGAGGATTGCTTTCGCTAGCGAGGACGTTTGAACCACGTTATCCGCGTATCGGCGAACGAGCCGGATCAGGCTGCGACGTTGCCTGGCGGGAAATGGCCGCTCCTGAGCAGCACGGGCGTGCCATTGCTGATCTGCAAATGTTCGCGCGCAACCGCCTCGATGCGCGGACGCCCCGCGTCGAACGCGCGCATCCAGCCTTCGAGATCCTCGGAATACGCGCCGAAGTGATCCTCGAGCGCCTCGACCGAAATCGCGCATGGCACCGATTCGCCGTCCACGAGGGCGGGAAACACAACCGTCAGATTGGAGTCGCGGTAAGCAGGCTCATCCGCGGGAAACCGAATTTCCATGGTCGCCTCATCAGAAGGATCCGGCAGGACAGGGACACCGGCGAGAACCGGCCGCCCCCGGACATGCCCGATATGGTACTCGCGCACCTGGACCGCGGTCCAGCCTCCTTCGCTCTCCTGTTCGATGTCGCGCGCCGCCATCAGGCGCCTCCGAGCAGGCGGTCGATATAGTCGCGCGCAGCCTGTTCGACGAAGACCAGCGCTGCCTCTTCGCTGCCGAAGCGCTGCTTATCGCCGAGTTCCAGCAAGGTTTCCATCCGGTGCGGATCGTCCGGACCCCGTTCGGTGAGACTCACCGAGCCGACATACGTACCGCTTGCAGTGCTGGCGGCCGGCGCCGACGCACCAACAGCCGGCACGAGGCGCGCGGCGGCGCTGATGTAATAGCCGCGATAAGGGCCGCTGACCCGCTCAGCCATGTTCTTTCTCCTCGTTTGCAGTTTATGGGCGGCGCCACGTGGACAGTTCACACGTATGCGCTCGCGGCAGACCAGTAAGTAAGGCGCGCTCCGAGCCGATAAGTTCTGCATGCCGAATGGCACTTGTGCCGCGTGCTTCGGTCGAACCGGTTCACCGGCACGATCTGTGCGGACGTAATGACGCCGTTTCGAGTTCAGCGAGCACAATATGGGAAAATATTTTCTGCAGAGCCACGAACTGGCTGAGCCCGATGCGGCAACCAAATGGTTTGCTTACGCCGAAAGCCACGGCATCGACATTCCAAAAGCCATCAGCATCTGGGAAGACGCGGCTACCGAAAGCGGCACGGAAAGCCGCCAACTGGTTAGCGCAGCGGGCATCACAATCGAAACGCCTTAGTCTTGCGGGCACACTTCCAGTTTGCGTGGCGAGTCTCGATACCTATTTGAAAGGAAACATCACGATGCATTTCATGACGCAACTGCGCCGCTCCGGCCGCTTCCGACCCAGCAGCGCCGCGCTTGCTCTAGTCCGCAGGGCGGCCCTGTCTGCCGCCCTGCCCGTCGCCGTGCTGCTGGGCGCGGGTCTGAGCGGTTGCGCATCGTCGAACACCACGTCGTTGATCAATCTGCCGAACGGACAAACGGGCTTTGCGGTGAACTGCAGTGGCGCCGACGCCGCGTCCAGTTGGGCCTCCTGCTACGTGCAGGCCGGCAACGCATGCGGCGCGACCGGCTACGACATCGTGTCGAAAGACAATGACGAAGGCGGCGCCGCGGGCGGCAGCGTCACGAACGTCGTTTCGGCCAACGTGAAAAACCGGTCGATGATCGTGCGCTGCAAGTAACGCTCAGTGCGCCTGCATCTTCGAGAACATGTTCAATACGGCGACACCGGCAATGATCAGCCCGAGCCCGATAATGGCCGGCAGGTCAGGCACTTGCCGGTACATCACGACCGCGACCAGCGTAATCAGCACGATGCCGGCGCCGGACCACACCGCGTAGACGATGCCGACCGGAATAGTCTTCAGCGTAAGCGACAGGCAATAGAACGCGATACCGTAGCCGATCACCACGACCGTTGCGGGCAATAGCCGCGAAAAACCTTCCGAGGCCCGCATGGCGGAGGTCGCGATGACTTCAGCAACGATCGCAATGGCGAGCAATGCATAAGGAGGCATCCGCATCGCCTCAGGCCTTTGCAAGCGCGAGCTTGCTGTAGTCGTGGCCAAGGTGTGCGCAGAGCGCTTCCACCACCAGTTCGTGATCCGCGCGCTGCGGCAAACCGGATACCGTGATCGAGCCGATCACACCGGCGCCCGCTACAGTCAATGGGAAAGCACCACCATGTGACGCATATTCCGTGAGCGGCAAGCCGTGCTTGTCAGCGAGCGTGCTGCCCGCCTGTTGCATCTTCAAACCGATCGCGTACGAACTGCGCCGAAAATGCGCGACCGTGTTGCCCTTGCGGCGCGCCCAGTCGACGTTGTCCGGCGTCGCTCCGTCGAGCAGGCTGAAAAATAGCGGCTGACCGAACGTGCGCACGTCGATGGCGGCGGCGATTCCGCGAGCCTTGGCGACCTCGTGCAGATAGGCACCGACCTGCCATGCGCGGTCAGCGTCGAATTGCGGGAACACCAGCGCCTGTTCCTGAGCGGCAATCACCTGTAGGTCGTGAGCGATATCCATGGAGTTCAGAGCAGAGTAGAAGTGAAGCGCAGACCGTTGCACATGCATCGCGGCGCCGCGAAGAGAACCTGAATTCTAACGCAGCACTTTACGAGGGCCTTCCGGTATGCGACGCCGGCGATACGCGCCGCGACTTTGGAGGCCGCCGCGCTTGTAGATCCTTTGTAGGTCGCTCCGCCTTTGCGCGCATTGAATCAGCTTCTTAAACAGCTATTGCGTTGGCCGCCAATTTATCCTATAATCTTTTCTTCGACGGACGCGGGGTGGAGCAGTCTGGCAGCTCGTCGGGCTCATAACCCGAAGGTCGTAGGTTCAAATCCTACCCCCGCAACCAAGTGATTCACGCGGTTCGAAACGTCGAAACAACATCAAAGGCTTGCCCAACCGGCAGGCCTTTTTTGTTTTCTGCCTCGCTTTCCTGGCTCTTGTAGTGCGTGTTCTGCGCTCTGCTCTCTTCTTTCTACGTAGTCATCAGATACACGCTTCATTCCCACGCATCAATCTGGTAGCAATCCTAACTCACGCACCGTCGAACAGGCTGCAAAAGCGCCAGCGTTAGCCAATCGGCCTAAGTCACAATCGCCCGAGCCAGGTCCGGCGCACGACGCGCGCCACTGCCTGCGCACCAACACCGGCACGCCGCCTTTGCCGGACCTCAGAAAACGCCAGCCCAGTGATAAACTCCCATCACCCTTTCTCGTCCCCTTCCTATGAAATTCTGTTCTGTCTGCGGCCACGGCGTCAGCCTGAGCATTCCGCCGGGTGACAACCGCGAGCGCTTCGTATGCGGCAGTTGCGGCACGGTGCATTATCAGAATCCGCGCAACGTAGTCGGCACCGTTCCGGTCTGGGACGACAAAGTGCTGCTGTGCCGTCGCGCGATCGAACCGCGCTACGGTTACTGGACACTGCCGGCAGGTTTCATGGAAATGGGTGAAACCACCGCCGAAGCGGCTTCGCGCGAAACGCTGGAAGAAGCCGGCGCGCGCGTCGAAGTGCAAAGCCT
>NZ_DASRSY010000424.1:0-7209 GCF_035656215.1 Paraburkholderia sp. | reverse complement strand
CAAGGATTGGTCGAGTCCGCCGAGTGGCGATCCGCGATAACCGGAGATGAAGCCGGCGGTATTGAGCCCGGCGGCCCGATCGCGTTCCTGCTGCAGCATCGGCAGACGTACCAGCGCCTGGATGCCGCTCATGTACGCGCGGCCGCGTTCGAGGGTGTATTTGTCGTCGAGCGTGACGGAAGATAGCGCGGCTTCGAGCGAAGCTCGCTGACCTGCGTCTAGCGGGGCATTCATTATGTGTACTCCTCCACCCAGTTTGGGATCACCAAAACTTTTTTGGGGCCGTGGCATCTTGTGAATGCTTGGGGCCGGGGTCGCCATATTGACGGGTTTTAAGTGATGGTAGCACTGGTGAAAACCCGCCGCAGCATGCCCAGAAATGCTGCGTTGCGGCGTGATTTCCTTATTGAGCGCAGAGCTTGTTTCAGCGTTGCGACGGCACTGTAACAAGCTGTAAAAACTACAAATCTACGGAACCGCAGTTGAAATGTCTGTCTAATACCCCACCTGCGAGCAATGTCTGCGCAACGCTCTGCATTCGGTGGAGCTTCAGGACAGCAGGGCAGTTAGAAAAGGAGTACGCATGAACACTAGAAATATCCAGACCTTCCTGATGGTTTCGGCCGCATTCTTCGCCATGAGCGCGCCGGTGCGCCCGAGTTCAAGTTCGAGCAGCGCAGGGACGCTGTCGAACGCGATCACCAGCACGGCACAAGTCGCGCCCGCACGCATTGCGGTGGAGCGCGTTGCTCGATCCACGAAGGCCAACGGGGAAGACCAGAATTCGTGATGCGTCGCTGATGCGACGCGTCGGTTGAAAATCTGTCATTGTCCGGCTACGGACAACGTCAAAAACGACAAAGGGCGAGGATCGCAAGATCCTCGCCCTTTTTTACATCCCTCAGGCTCCGCGCGGGCCTTTGTCGTTAGGCCTTGTCCTGAACCACGCCGCGGCGAATCTGGTCCAGTTCGATCGATTCGAACAGCGCCTTGAAGTTGCCCTCGCCGAAGCCCTGATTACCCTTGCGCTGGATGATCTCGAAGAAGATCGGTCCGATCTGGTTTTCGGTGAAGATCTGCAGCAGCAAGTCGTCGGGTGCGCCGTCGATCAGGATCTTGCGCTTACGCAATTCGTCGAGCGGCTCGCCGTGGTTCGGTACGCGGCGATCGACCAGTTCATAGTACGTGTCAATCGTATCGAGCAGCGAGATGTTCGCCGCGCGCAAACCGTCCACTGTGCGGTAGATGTCGTTGCTACCCAGCGCGATGTGCTGGATGCCTTCACCGTGGTACTGGTCCAGATATTCCTGGATCTGACCGGCTACGTCCGAACCTTCCTCATTGATCGGAATGCGGATCTTGCCGCACGGCGATGTCATCGCCTTCGATTTCACGCCGGTCACCTTGCCTTCGATGTCGAAATAACGCACTTCGCGGAAGTTGAACAGGCGCTCATAGAACTCCGCCCATTCCTGCATACGGCCGCGATGGACGTTGTGCGTCAGGTGATCGATGTAGGTCAGGCCGTGGCCGATCGGGTTCGGATTCGCGCCTGGAATCGGTTCGAAATCGACGTCATAAATATCGATGTTGCCAATGCTGCCCTGCTCAGCGCCGTTCTTGCCGCGCCAGCGGTCGACGAAATAGATCAGCGAGTCGCCGATACCCTTGATCGCCGGGATGTTCAGTTCCATCGGGCCGGTCTTGTTGTCGAATCCCCAGGCGCCTTTCTCCAGCGCCTGCTGGTAAGCCTTCGCAGCATCCTGCACACGGAACGCGATCGCGCAGATCGACGGGCCATGCAGGCGCGTGAAACGTTGCGCGAAGGAATGCTGTTCCCCGTTGACGATGAAGTTGATTTCGCCCTGGCGATACAGCGTCACGTCCTTGTGACGGTGCCGGGCGACGGCGGTGAAGCCCATCTGTTCGAACAGCTTGCCGAGCGCCTTCGGGTCCGGTGCGGTGTATTCGATGAATTCGAAGCCGTCGGTGCCGACCGGGTTTTCCCAAGTTGAAACCTGCATTGTCTGTCTCCTGTGTCGACCGGAGTTAACGGCTTTAGCTGTCGGCCGGAGTTAGTGCTTCAGCACTTACTCCGGGCCTATGCAAAGCGCTTACTCCGGTCCGATGCAAAGCTAAGCGCTGGCACGGGGTGTGCAAGTTAGCGCGACTGAGTGACGCAAGTGTAAAGGCCGGCTGGCGACGAAAACTTGCGAACTTAATCGCATGTCGATACGCTGACGCTATCTTCTAGCTCAACTTTTTACTTGGACGGCAGAAAATGGCCAAAATAGAGATAGACGCCATCGACAGACGTATTCTGACGATCCTTCAGGAGAATGGCAGGTTGTCGAATCAGGAGATCGCGGAGCGCATCAATCTGTCGCCGAGCCCGTGTCTACGGCGTATCCGTCGGCTGGAAGAGAGCGGGGTGATTCGCGGCTATGTCGCGCTGCTCGATGCGCAAAAGCTTGGGCTCGATCTGCTGGCCTACGTCAACGTGCGGCTGGAAAAGCGCAGTGGTCCCGCGCTCAGTCCGCGTGGCGACGCTACGCATGCGGATCTATTCCGTGCGGCGGTGCAGACGTGGCCGGAAGTGGTCGCCTGTCACGCGATGACTGGCGACATGGATTACCTGCTGCGCGTGCAGGTCGAGGATATGGCGCACTTTTCACGTTTCGTGCAGGACCAGTTGCTGCACCATCCATCTGTAATCGACGTGAAGACGAGCTTTTCGCTTGAGAAGTTCAAGGAGACGACGGCGCTACCAATTTTGTAGGCGCCGGGCGCGATTACGCGACAGACAAACAAAAAGGGCAGCCACAAGGCCGCCCTTTTTTCACCGAAGCGTTGACCGGTTAGGCCGCTGCAGCTGTCGGCAAGAACGATTCGAACAACTTCGACGTTTGACGCGCCTGACGCTTGAGTGCGTAGTCGAACACCGCGGCTTGTTCCTGCAGCATTTCAGTGATGATGCTCGATTGATCCGCTGGCGGCAGCGTCAGATAGGCGTCTGCTTCGCCGTACGCGTATTCGATCTTCATGCCGGCCTTCTTCGCGATGTGCATCATGGTCGAATTGCGCGACAGACAGTGCATGTAAAGCGTGGTCACATGCGTATTGCGGCTGCGGATGGCGGCGCGCTCGAAGAGCTTCGAGCCAATACCTTGCCCGCGCACGCTTTCCAGCACAGACACGCCGAACTCCGCGGTGCGCTTGTCACCTTCGACCGGCAGATACGCCAGGTGGCCGACGCCGGTGAGTTGCAGCTGACTATTGAACACGCCGAAGACCGTGTCGCGCGTGAAATCGATCGCGCGGACGTAGTTTTCAATGACGTGGTCTGGCACGATCTGGCCGAAACGCAGAAGGCGGTCGTCTTCGCCGAGCGAGAGGAAGTGGGTCAGCAGCCGTTCGCGATCAATGGCGGTGAGTTCACGGACCAGAGCAGGTGCATGACCGGCTGGCTGCAACAGACGATCGTGCGCGACGATCGGCTCAGCGGCGCGGGGTATAAGCATGTTCATAGTCAGGTTCTCCTTTTGATCGAGCGGCGTGGTGCACCGCAAAAACTATTTTAGCGGAAACCCCGATTCATCACTAGGGAAAACCCGTATTAAAACTTGAAGCGAATACCTAAAAGATCGGCACCCTATTTTTATAGTATTGATTGTTAAGGAAAAATAAATTGAACGAGCGTTCGTGACAAGTTGTCGCGCCTAGGCAACTCACGGCAACTGCGCCCTCTGAGCAATGCTGCTGTGCGCAATCAACCCTCGGCGGAACTCAACCCGTGATCCACCATGCTGACCACCTGCTCGGCAAATTCCCGGTAGCCCATCCGGCCGTCCGGCTTGAGCCAGGTGAATGTCCAGTTGATCATGCCGAACACCATCATCGTGAGGGCGGTCTGGTTTTCGCGCGTGGCCCGTTCCGGATAGGCGCGCGCTAGCTGCCGCGCGAAAGCCGCGACCACGTCGCGCTGACGGTTCAAGATGATTTCGCGCTGGGTGTCGACCAGGTACTTCACGTCGTTCAGAAGTGCAACGTGCCGGCTATGCGATGTCTCATACTCGGACAGAAACGCCCGGATCAGCTCCGCAAAGGTTTCCCGCTCCGTTAGTCCGCGACGTTGGCTCGCGCCTTCCACCTCGGCGATGATCAGCATCAGCCGCTTCGTGTAGCGGTCCAGCAGATCGAACAGGATCGCTTCCTTGCTCGCGTAATAGTGGTACAGGCGCGCTTTCGAGGTGCCGCTCGCGGCGGCGAGGTCGGCCATCGAGGTGCTCGGGTAGCTGGTCTGGGCAAATTTCGTCGCGGCTAGTTCGAGAATCTGATCGCGCTGGGTTTCGTGGTCGGGGGCTCGGGTGCGGGCCATGGTCGTCTGTTTTATTAGTGTGGACAGGGGGCAAGCGCCGCGCACAATTCCAGTGTGCGCCATGCGTTCGCATCGCCGCGCAGCTTGATGCGCCGGGTCGCGGCCAGTTCGCGGAAGCGCCACAGCACGATGCTGTCGCTCACCAGATACCAGAGTTCGGCGGTCATCAGTTCGGCGGCAACACGCGCGGCGGGTTGCCAGTCGCCAGTGACGTGCTCGAGAATCAGCGCGTCCAAATCGGCGAAACTGCCGCTCGTGAAAGTATTGTCGCGCCAGCGCCGCGTCTCGCCGTTCGCGTGTTTGGCTTCCTGCCATTCGAGCGCGAGGCGGCTGATCCGCAGAACAGCAATCGGCGCCGCGGCCGGCAGACGCCCTTGCAGTACAGCCGGTGCGAACATGCCGACGGACGTCGCGTGATCTTTGCGGCTGTGCGCCCATGCGCCGGGGTCGGTGAGGTCGTTAATCGACAGACGCACTTCGTTTAGCCGTTGCGGACTATTGCGCAGGTGGTAGCAGACGCGGCGCAGCATCAATTGATCGGATGCGCTTTCACCATGCCAGACCACCAGATTCGCGTCGCCGCGCGCAAGGTTCTCCAGTGCCGCAGCCTGCTCGCGGAATTCCCGAAGGAAATCACGCCTGGTGTCCGCACTAACGCGATCCCAGAAGGTCGCTCGCACGTCAGGTCCGTCGTCGATGCCGCGCAGTGGACCGACCGCCAGATCGTCACGCAGTGCGTGCACGCGATCGTCGCGGCCCGCCTCGGCTAGCGCGGCGCGCAGTGACTCGGCGGCGACGTCGCCGTTGGTGAGGTGGATGGTGCTCATCGGCAGTGGCTTGGGCTGGCAAAAAACGCAAATGACAAAAGGGGCCGCTCATTGATCGGGATAGGTATCTGATCGATGAGCGGCCCCTAGTGTAAGCGGATCGCGGACCTGCTGAAAGCGTTGCGGGCGTCGCATGACCACCCGTCGCGCCAGATTAGCGTTCGTCGTAACTCACCACCACGCGATCGCTGATCGGATGACATTGGCAGGTCAGTACGAAACCGTCGCGAATTTCGTGTTCTTCCAGGGTGTAGTTCTTTTCCATCTTCACCTCGCCTTCGAGCACCTTCGCGCGGCAGGTGCAGCAGACGCCGCCCTTGCACGCATAGGGCAGCGCGAGGCCGGCACGCAAGCCGACGTCGAGCACGCTCACGCCCTGATACGGCAGGCGCAGCTTGCGCCTTTTCCCGTCGAGGACGATTTCGAGGTCGGCGGCCGGGGTGTCGTCGGTGATTTCGACCGGCGGCACGCCCGCTTGCGGCAGCGGCGAACCGAAGCGCTCCACGTGCACTTTTGCCGAAGGCACGCCCGCGGCTTTCAATGCGGCCTCGGCGGCATCCATCATCGGGCCAGGGCCGCAGATGAAGGCTTCGTCAATTGCATCCGCCGGTAGCAGGTTTTCGATGAAGGCCGCGCACTTCTGCTGGTCGAGTACGCCGTTGAACAGCTCGACGTCCTGCAGGTCGTCCGACAGCACGTGATAGAGCACGAAGCGGTTCATGAAACGGTTCTTCAGGTCTTCGAGCTCCTCCGCGAACATGATCTGATCGACGCTGCGGTTGCCGTACACCAGCGTGAAGGTGCTGCGTGGCTCTATTTCCAGCGTGGTTTTGATGATCGCGAGCACTGGCGTGATGCCCGAGCCGCCGGAAAACGCGAGGTACTGCTGGCCCAGATCCGCGTTGAGATGGGTGAAGAAGCGGCCGTCCGGCGTCATCACGTCAATCGTGTGGCCGGGTTGCAGCGTGTCGAACGCGAAGTTCGAGAAACGCCCGCCGCGCACACGCTTGATGCCGATGCGCAGTTCGCCGTCGCGATCGTAATCGGTGACGCCGACGCAGATCGAATACGAACGGCGCGTTTCCTCACCGTCGATGTGCGTTTTCAATGTGACGAACTGGCCCTGCGTGAAGCGATAGTGGTCGCGCAGTTCGACAGGGACTTCGAAGGCGACCGAGACCGCGTCAGCGGTTTCGGGCCGCACTTCGCGGATACGCAGCGGATGAAATTGCGGGGTAGCCATATCAGTATGGTTTGAAGTAGTCGAAGGGTTCGCGGCAGTCGAGGCAGCGGTACAGGGCTTTGCAGGCCGTCGAGCCGAATTGCGCGAGGCGCTCGGTATGGGCGGAGCCGCAACGCGGGCACGACGGTGCCGGCAGCGCGCGCGGCACGAAGCGCATCACTTTTTCCTGTGCTGGCGCGGCGGAACCGCAATTGCCCGTGGGCGGCGCGATGCCATACGCGCGAAGCTTTTCGCGGGCGTCGGCGGTCATCCAGTCGGTGGTCCAGGCCGGTGCGAGGACCGTGGCGATCCGATACGGTTTTAGCTCAGCCACTTCGAGCGCATGGGCGACGTCTTCGGCAATCTGCGACATCGCCGGGCAACCGGAATAGGTCGGCGTGATAACGACTTCGAGCGTGCCGTCGGCGGCGCGTCGCACGTCGCGCAGAATGCCAAGTTCACGAATCGACACCACCGGGATTTCCGGATCGGGCACCGTTTCGAGCACGGCCCAGGCGCGTTCGAGCGTGATGTCGGCGGTGGGCATGGCAGTCGAGGTCGTCATCGTGAAGTTCCGTCGGGTTCCGGTTCAGCGCTTACCAGGTGGCGCCGGGATGCTGGCGCGCGAGGCTTTGCATTTCGGCCAGCACGAAGCCCATGTGCTCTGAGTGCTCGCCATGTTTGCCGGTCGTGATGTGCTTGACCGCTTCGGGCAGTTTGAGCGTGGCTTCGCCGAGCGTGGCCTGTACGTCTTCGAGCCACGCTGTTTCGAGGTCCGACGT
>NZ_DASRSY010000423.1:0-6601 GCF_035656215.1 Paraburkholderia sp. | reverse complement strand
CCTGTCGCGCAAGACCAATCTTTGCCAGGCGATCCGTTCGACGCAAGGCCGCGGCCTGATGCCCGATGCCACGTCGCGCTTCTCGCTGGACGGCAAGCCGCTGTTTCACTACATGGGCACATCCACGTTTTCGAACTACATTGTCGTGCCGGAAATCGCGGTCGCGAAGGTGCGTGAAGACGCACCGTTCGACAAGATCTGCTACATCGGTTGCGGCGTGACGACGGGCGTGGGTGCTGTCGTGTATTCGGCGAAGGTCGAGGCGGGCGCGAACGTGGTCGTGTTCGGTCTCGGCGGGATCGGCCTGAATGTGATCCAGGGTGCGAAGATGGTCGGCGCGGACAGGATCATCGGCGTCGATATCAACCCGGGCCGCGTGGAACTGGCGAAGAAGTTCGGCATGACCCATTTCATCAACCCGAACGAAGTCGAGAACGTGGTCGATCACATCGTGCAACTTACCGATGGCGGCGCGGACTACTCGTTCGAATGTATCGGCAGCACCAAGGTGATGCGTCAGGCGCTGGAGTGCACGCACAAGGGCTGGGGTCAGTCGTTCATCATCGGCGTGGCGGCGGCGGGTGAAGAGATCAGCACGCGGCCGTTCCAGCTGGTGACGGGTCGTGAGTGGAAGGGCTCGGCATTCGGCGGCGCGCGCGGTCGTACGGACGTGCCGAAGATCGTCGACTGGTACATGGAAGGCAAGATCAATATCGACGACCTGATCACGCACCGTCTGCAGCTCGAACGCATCAACGAGGGCTTCGATCTGATGAAGAAGGGTGAATCGATCCGCTCCATCGTGCTGTACTAATGCGGCATTAATGCGTCACAGACCGAACACAGAAAGGAGCATCGCGAATGCTTGAACTATTGTCGTCGCATGCCTGTCATGGCGGCGAGCAGCGGATCTACCGGCACGACTCACAGACTGTCGGTTTGCCGATGCGCTTCTCGGTCTATCTGCCGCCGCAGGCCTTGCAGGCCAGCG
Source organism: Paraburkholderia sp. (assembly GCF_035656215.1). Lineage (GTDB taxonomy): Bacteria > Pseudomonadota > Gammaproteobacteria > Burkholderiales > Burkholderiaceae > Paraburkholderia. The sequence goes on along the minus strand of NZ_DASRSY010000423.1, from coordinate 5,610 downwards.
CGAATGTACCTGCGCTGTTCTACCTCGCGGGCCTGACATGTACGGAGGAAACATTTCCGGTCAAGGCGGGCGCGCAGCGCTTTGCGGCACAGCACGGCATCGCCCTGATCGCGCCGGACACCAGTCCGCGCGGTGCGGGTGTGCCGGGCGAAAGCGCGGCGTGGGACTTCGGCGTGGGCGCGGGCTTTTACGTCAACGCGACGCAGCAACCGTGGGCGAAGCACTATCGGATGTACTCGTACGTGCGCGACGAATTGCGCGAAACCGTGCTCGCGAATCTGCCAGTGGACGGCGCGCGTCTGGGCATCTTCGGGCATTCGATGGGTGGTCATGGCGCGTTGATGCTTGCGCTGCGCAACCCGGAGATCTATCGGTCGGTGTCGGCGTTCGCGCCGATCGCCGCGCCTTCACAGTGCCCGTGGGGCGTGAAAGCGTTCAGCGGATATCTGGGCGAAGACCGTGAAGCCTGGAGGCAGTATGACTCGAGCGAGCTGGTCGCCCACGCGAAGCGCAAGTTCGCTGAGGGGATTCTGATCGATCAGGGGCTGGCGGATCAGTTCCTCGCCGAGCAACTGAATCCGGATCTGTTCGAAGCAGCCTGCAAGGCCGCGGGGCAGCCTCTGACATTGCGTCGTCACGCAGTCTACGACCACGGGTATTACTTCATCTCGACTTTCATCGAGGATCATCTCGCGCATCACGCGAAGGTGCTGCTTGGTTGAAGTCTTGCAAAACGAGGGCGGCGGCATGCAGGTGTGTTGCCGCCTCAACGCCGCCTCAACAAACTCCCGCCATACACAACAGCCGACAGCACGGTAATCCAGAAGCTCGTCGGCCAGTCGGTATAGAACGCCAGCGTCAGACCCAGCCAGGCCTGCACCAGCGCGAATACAGCGGCGAGAATGAGACCGGTCGAAAGCCGCGTCGTCATGTTTTGCGCAGCGGCAGCCGGTCCGACCATCAGCGTGAACACGAGCAGCACGCCGACGATTTGCGTACACGCCGCCACGGCCAGTGCGGCAATCGCCAGAAACAACACCGACACCAGACGCAACGACACGCCCTTGGCTTCGGCCAATTCCGGCTGTAGCGACGCAAACAGCAACGGCCGCATGATCGCCGCGAGCGCCAGCAAACTGACGACGCCCAACGCCGCCAGCACGCCGAGCGTCGATGCATTCACGCCAAGCACGTTGCCGAACAGCAGCGCGGTGACCTGCGTCGCGTACGCGGTGAAGAAGTGCAGGAACAGCAGCCCGAAGCCGAGCGACAGCGACAGGATCACGCCGATCGCTACATCGCGTCCGGCGAGCCGCTCGCCCAGCGCGCCCATGCCGACGCCTGCCGCGAGCGTGAAACCGATCATCCCCCAGATCGGCGAGATACCGATCAGGACCGCGCCGGTCGCACCGGTGAAACCGACGTGCGAGAGCGCGTGGCCCGCGAAGGTCTGTCCGCGCATCACCAGAAAATAGCCCACTATCCCTGCCAGCACCGCGACGATCCCCGACGCCGCGAACGCGTTCACCATGAAATCGTATTCAAACATCGTGCGTGTGTCCGTCGCGTGAGTCGTTGGAGTGTGAGTGGCCGTGTGCGTGGCCATGGTCGTGCGAATGCGAGTGGCTATGGCCGCCGTTCTCGTCGTGTTCGTGCTCGTGATCGTGTTTTTCGACTTCGACGTCGCCCGACATCACGAAGATGCGGCCATTCACGCGCATCACGTCGATCGGCGAACCATAGAGACGCGACAGCACCGGTCTTGTAATGACTTCATCGACGGTACCGAGCGCGGCGACACCGCTGCCGAGATACAGCACGCGGTCGAGCGAGTTCAGAAGCGGGTTCAGCTCATGCGCCGAGAACAGCACGGCAATGCCGAGTTCCTGCTGCACGCGCCGCACCAGTTCAACGACGCTCTTCTGATGATGCGGATCGAGGCTGATCAGCGGTTCATCGAGGAGCAGCAGCTTGGGATTGCCGAGCAGGCATTGCGCGAGCAGCAGGCGCTGACGCTCGCCGCCCGACAGTTCCGATAACGGCCGCTCGGCCAGCTTGCGGCCGTCCACCAGATCCAGCACCCGCTCGACATCCGCGCGGGTCTTGCTGTCCGCATGGGGCAGGCCCCATCGGTGACCGTCGGCAGCCATGGCGACGAAATCGCGGCCGCGCACGCGGCGTCCTGCCAGCGCACTGCGCGTCTGCGGCATATAGCCGATCGACGCGTTGCCGCGCTCGACAGGCTGCCCCAGTACGCGGATCGAGCCGCTCGCCGCCGGCACGAGACCGAGCACGGCGCGCATCAGCGTCGTCTTGCCCGCGCCGTTGGGCCCGAGCACGCCGATGAATTCGCCCTGGTTCACCACAAACCCGGTGTCACGCAGAATCGAGCGGCCGCCGAGTTCGAGCGTCACGTGCTCGAGTTCGAGCACGGGCGCGTTGACGCGTGCGCTCGTCGAAGCGCTGGTTGTATTAGCTGGCGTGCTGCGGCCAGTCTCGGTCATGGGGTTTTTCCTTTGACGGTGGAAGCCGCCGCATCCGCTGCGCTCGCATCGCCCGCAGCCAGCGCCGTGCCCAGCGCGTCGAGCTGCGTCAGCATCCACGTCTGATAGGTCTTGCCGGCCGGTTCGGTTTCGGTGACGCTCATAGTCGGCACCTTCGATTGCTGCGCGAGCTTCAACATGCGTTTGGTCAGGGCCTCGGTTGCCTGGCTGTTATAGATCAGAACGCGCACGCGCTTTTCGCGCAGGTCGCGTTCGAACGCGGCGATATCGGCCGCGCTTGCTTCAGTGTCGTTCATCGTCGCCAACTGGAAGCGCAGATTGCGCATCGAGAGGCCAACCGCGTCCGACATATAGCCGAACACCGGCTCGGTTGCCGTCACCGGCACGCCGGCGTAGCGGCTATGCAGACCGGCGACTTTGGCGTCGATGGGTTTCAGCGAATCGAGAAACTTCGCGAGGTTCGCATCGTACGCCGACTTGTGCGCCGGGTCAGCCGCGACGAGCGCCTCGCTCACCGCGCGCGCCACTTTCGGCATGGTCGCCGGGTCGTACCAGAGGTGCGGATTATCGCCGCCCTTCTTGCCGACGAGATCCGCGGCGACGACCGTGGTGCGCTTCGCGCTCTTCGAGGCGGCCAGCAATTTTGCCATCCACGGATCGTAGTCGGCGCCGTTGTAGACTACAAGGCTCGCATGCTGCAACGCGCGTGCCGTCTTCGGGCTGGCTTCGAACAGATGCGGGTCCTGATCCGGATTGCTGAGGATGCTCATTACGTCGACACGGTCGCCGCCCAGTTGCTGCACGACGTCGCCGTAAAAGTTTTCCGCTGCCACCACCGGGATTTTCGCATCCGCGGCGAAGGCGCTATGACTGAGCGAGAAAGCCGCAGCGGCAGCCGCGCCCATGGCCACGTATTTCGACAGCTTCAGCGCATGGCGCGCCCCGTTCAACATCGAGCCGAATTTCTTCATCGTTGTTTCCTGCTGCGTGAGAGTTGAAAGAAACACAAACGTCAGGCATGCCCGGTTGTTGCGGTCATGCCGGTTTTCATGCCGATGCACGGGCGGACCGCGCCGCGCGGACGCAGCGTGCGCACAGTCCGCTTAATTCGACTACCTGGCGGTGCACCTCGAAACCGTGCGCCGGCGCGCTATGCGATAGCTGCTGGGCAAGCTCGCCGCCGGGAATCTCGACGGTCGCGCCGCACCCGTCGCACATCAGAAACTGGCTGCTGTGCGGCAGACCGACTTCGCAGCAGGCCACGAACGCGTTCTTCGATTCGATCCGATGGACGAAGCCGTGCGCGAGCAGAAATTCCAGCGCGCGGTAGACGGTGGTGGGCGGCACACGGCCACGCTGCGGCTCAAGTGCGTCCAGCAACTCATAGGCGCCGATCGGCCGGTCGCTGGCGACGATCGCCGCATACACCTGACGCCGCAGCGGCGTGAGCGCAAGCCCATGCAGAGCGGCGTGCGCTTCGGCATGGGCGACTCGCACGGCATGGTGTTCTGCAATCGATGTAGCCATCAGCGGACTCCCCTGACGAACCTGCACAGCTTCGAAGTGAAGCGAGGCCGCAATGATATAACGTATCTCGAATTCTTGTCAGCGACTTGAGCAGAAAGCCGATTGGCTGTTTCTGATTTCCCGTAATAGCGTCGATCGGGGAGCAGAAAGGGTGTGCCTCGGGTACACGCTGGTCCTGCCGCGCTGCACCATCGAAATCTGCTCGAGCGCCTTGACATGACCCGGTCCGTATCCGATCATTCGATCACCAACAGAGCAATTGTTCGCGCAATGAGCGTTCGCTCACCGTGCCACAAGAAGCGAAACGAACCGGAGACAGGCAGTGGCGGCACGATTGCAAGACAAGGTGGCCATTCTGACGGGTGCGGCAAGCGGAATCGGTGAAGCCGTGGCCCGGCGCTATCTGGACGAAGGCGCACGTTGCGTGCTGGTCGATGTGAAGCCGGCGGACAGTTTCGGCGACGCGTTGCGCGCCGCGTACGGCGACCGCGTGCTGACCGTCAGTGCCGACGTGACGCGCCGCGAGGACATCGAACGCATTCTCGAGAGCACACTGGAGCGCTTCGGCCAGGTCGATATCCTGTTCAACAACGCGGCGCTCTTCGATATGCGCCCGATCCTCGATGAATCCTGGGACGTGTTCGACCGCCTCTTCGCGGTCAACGTGAAGGGCATGTTCTTCCTGATGCAAACCGTCGCCAGGAAAATGGTCGAGCAGGGCTGCGGCGGCAAGATCATCAATATGTCCTCGCAAGCCGGGCGGCGGGGCGAGGCGCTGGTGTCGCACTATTGCGCCACCAAAGCGGCCGTACTCAGCTATACGCAGTCCGCAGCGCTCGCCCTTGCGCCGCACAAGATCAATGTGAACGGTATTGCGCCGGGTGTCGTCGATACGCCGATGTGGAACGAGGTCGATGCGCTCTTCGCCCGCTATGAAAACCGGCCGCTCGGCGAGAAGAAGCGCCTGGTCGGTGAAGCAGTGCCGCTCGGCCGTATGGGTGTGCCGGACGATCTGACTGGCGCCGCCCTGTTTCTCGCGTCGGCGGATGCCGACTACATCACCGCGCAAACCCTGAACGTCGACGGCGGCAACTGGATGAGCTAAGCGAATCGCAGAGTGGATGAGTCGGACGCGCTTCACCCATCGTCATTTTCGTAGAACAAACGCAGCATCACATAACGTACGAGAAAGGAGACAACACATGAAACCAGTTACAAAATCCGCGCTGAAGGCGGTCAGTGCCGGCGCTGTCGCATGCTTTGCGTTGCACGCTCAGGCGGCCACGGTGACCATTGCGACGTTGAACAATCCGGACATGATCGAGCTGAAGAAGCTCTCGCCCGCTTTCGAGCAGGCGAATCCGGATATCAAGCTCAACTGGGTGATTCTCGAAGAAAACGTGCTGCGTCAGCGCGCCACCACCGACATCACGACCGGTAGCGGCCAGTTCGATGTGATGACGATCGGCGCGTACGAAACGCCGCAATGGGGCAAGCGCGGCTGGCTCACGCCGCTCACCGGCCTGCCTGCTGATTACGATCTGAACGACGTCGTGAAGACGGCCCGCGACGGCCTCTC
>NZ_DASRSY010000422.1:0-48286 GCF_035656215.1 Paraburkholderia sp. | reverse complement strand
GGGCCTGAAAGTCAGATTGACCGGCCCGACACGGAACATCCGTTCGTCGCGCTCATGGAAGTACGAGTGTGTGACGTCGCGCAACGTAAGGGTCTGGTACGGCGCGTGTGACGCGTTTTCATCCGGCGGCGGCGCGGTGCGCAGTGCGCCGAATTCGCTCATCACCTTTTCGATGCGGTCGAGCGAGACACGGGCGGCATTCAGCGTCGGCACGTTGTTCAGTAAGCCGTCCAGCGGCAGCAGCATGAACAGGAACACCACCACGTAGCCCGATGCGGAAGGCGCGTCGGCATGCACGCCGAGCGCCGGCCAGAATGCGGCGACGCCTAGAAACACATAGAACAGGAACACGATCCAGCCGACCCCGACCGCATAGGCGCTAAACGCCTGACGCCGGTGGTCGCGCACTTCGTCGATGGCCGAGCCGAGCTGACCGTCGACGAATTGACGCGAGCGGGCCTGGTGCAGTTTCAGTTCCTTCGCGCCCGTGAACAGCGCGCCGAGATAGCCGAACAGTTTGTCCTGCGAGCGGCCGGCGGCTTCGAGCGACGCGATGGCCCGCTTGTCACCTGCGTGATAGCCGAGCGAACCGACCAGGATTGCGGCGACCGCGAGCAGGCAGACCGGCCAGGACAGCCACGCCAGATAGCCGAGGCAGCCGAATACGATCGAGCCGTGCATCACGAGATTGGGCAGCGCGAAGAACAGCATCGACACGTTGGTGGCGTCGTCGGTCAATACCGACTGCACGGGCGCCGCGCCGATCCGTTCGACGTCGCGCAACTCGGCCTCGGCGACGCGCCGCGCGACATGCTCGCGCAACTGCGCCATTGTGTCCTGCGAGAGTCGCGCAAACAGCACACCGGTGACGACGCGCGTGACGAGCGCAATCACCGCGCATAGCGCGAAACGCATGGCGAGCGACATATCGCCGGCGCCCGGTTGTGACAGCGCCCGGCTCAAGGTTGCGACGAGCAGCACACTCGCGATGCCGTTCAGCACGCAGGCGGTGAGCGCGATCGCAAAGGCGCCGCGCGAGCGCTTGAGCAACGCCACGATCAGGCGCATGGCCGGTTTGCCGGGGGTTTGACTGGCGATTGAGGGAGAAAGCGAGGGTGGCGCGTCGTAGCGCTCGTTGGCAGCGGTCATCGGCAAAGGGTCGCAGTGGGTCGCAATGGATCGGTGTGCGGCGCATGCGGCAACACATGCGGGCGGCAAATCAGCAGGGCGCAAAGACACGCCCCTCGCCTGATTGACGAATGGCCGCCGCAAACATTTACCGTCTATCGCCGTTTTCCTCCGAAGCGATGCAGTCCGAATAAATCGACGGCGGCGGTAAAGATTTTCAATCGCGGAACGTCACACCAATGAAGCGGCCCATTGCGGCCTGCGACTTGGCCAATGCGGCCAGTTCTAACGGATTTCATGCCCATGAAGAGCTTCCCGATTGCGTTGCACCATCGAATCCACGCTTTGGCGCGTATCGAACCCGATGCGCCCGCGCTGGCGTCGTTCACGCCGCGTACCGTGCGGCTGACGCGAGGAGAGCTGGATAGCCGCGCGGCGCGGCTTGCCGCGCAACTGAGGGCGGCAGGCGTCACGACGGAGGTGCGCGTTGGCGTGTGTGTCGCGCGTTCATGCGATCTGTTTGTCGCATTACTCGCCGTGCTGAAGGCGGGCGGCGTGTTCGTTGCGCTCGATCCGCGACATCCGGCGGCACGCCTTGACTGGGTCGCGCAAGATGCGGGCCTTGCTCACGGGATTGTCGACGCTTCCGCCGATGTGGCCATGCGCACGCGTTTCGCGCAGTGTTTCGACGTTGAAAACACCGCTTTGGCAGATGTGGCCGCAGCGCGTTTCGATGGCGATGACGAGCCGGTGCATCCGCGCGCGGCCGCCTACATGATTTACACATCCGGTTCGACGGGCACGCCGAAAGCGGTTGCCGTCGAACATGGGCCGCTTGCCGCGCACGGCGACGCGCTTGCTGAATCGTTACCGATCGACGGCACGGATCGCGTGCTGCATTTCGCTTCGGTGAATTTCGATGTTTCGATCGAAGCATGGCTGGTGCCGCTTGCAGTGGGTGGCAGCGTGGTGATCAGCGATCCGCCGCCGTTTCCGCCGGAGGCCACACATGCCTTCATGCTGCGAGAGGGCGTGACCAACACCACACTGCCGCCTGCTTATCTGCGCGAGTTCGCGAACGTTTGCGAGCGCCTCGGCGTGCCGACTTCGCTGCGCGTGCTGCTGTTCGGTGGCGAAGCGATGTCGCAGGACAGCTTCGACGAGATTCGCCGTGTGTTCCCGTCGATCCGGCTCGTCAACGGCTATGGGCCGACCGAGGCGGTGATTTCGCCGATGCTGTGGCCGGTTGACCCGTGCACGACACCGGCGCTCGAGACGGGCAACGGTTATGCGTCGCTGCCGATCGGCTGGCCGATCGGGCGCCGCGTGGCGCGTATCGAAGGCGCGGCGCAGCGCGGTGAGACCGGCGAGCTACTGCTCGGCGGTGCGTGTCTCGCGCGTGGCTATCATGGCCGCGCGGCGCTTACCGCCGAACGTTTTCTGCCGGACGAGAACGGCGAACCGGGTGAACGGATCTACCGCACCGGCGACCTCGCGCGCGAACGCGTGGACGGCTCGTTCGATTATCTTGGCCGCATCGACGATCAGGTGCAAGTGCGCGGCGTTCGTGTGGAACCTGGCGAGATCGCTGCGTGCCTGTTGATGCATCCGGCGATCGCCGATGCGGGTGTGCTCGCGGAGACGACGGGTGGCAGGACGCAGTTGACCGCTTGCGTGGCGCTGAAGGAAGCACCCGGCGGAAAGGTGCAAGGCGAGGATGCGTGCGGTGCCGCACACGGCGACGTTGCACTCAGCAAAGCGGTCCGCGGCGACGAGGCTTGCGACGAAACAGCACTCAGCGACGCCGCATTGCAGGCGCATCTCGCGGCGCATTTGCCGCAAGCGTGGTTGCCGCATCGCTTCGCGCGCTTCGCACGTCTGCCCTATACGCTGAACGGTAAGCTCGATCGTGCTGCGTTGCGCGATACCGTGGCGGCGCTGCCCGTTGCGGCTGCTGCCGATTATGTCGGGCCTCAAACCGCCACTGAGGAGCGGCTTGCCAACATCTGGCAAACACTCCTGAACGATCTCACGCCGATCGGTCGCACCGACCGGTTCTTTGCGCGCGGCGGCGATTCGCTCGCGGCGATGCAATTGCAGGCAGCGATCCGGATCGAATGGCACGTGAATCTACGGCTCGATGCATTGTTCGACGATCACGCGCTCGAGACGCTCGCGGCGCTGATCGATAGCAGCGAGACTGAATCGGCTGTGAACAGGCACCAGCAGATCCTGGCACTACAGCCTTCAACTGCCGCGTTTGTCGACCGTGCTGCTTCATTCGCGCAGCAGCGTTTCTGGATTCTCGCGCAAACTCAGGACGCCGGCTCGGCGTATCACGTTGCCGTGCAATGGGACGTGCAGGGCGCGCTCCATCTGGGCACGCTGCAACGCGCGCTCGATTGTCTGATCGAGCGTCAGGAGGCCGGGCGCACTACGCTTGTCGAAACCGACGACGGCATCGTCATGCAGCGCATTCATGCCGCGTTGCCCGTGCGGATTGCCGAAAGCGATCTGCATACCAGTAGTGAGGCCGAGCGCGCATCGCGGCTCGCGGCATTGACGGAGCAACACGTCGGCGCGGCGTTCGATCTGTCGAATGGCCCCCTCGTGCGTGCCGCGCTCATCACGCTGACCAACAACACGCAACGCTTCCTGTTGACGACCCATCACGCGATCAGCGACGGCTGGAGCTCGCGTTGCGCTTTCGACGAACTGCAGGCGGCCTACGCGGCGATCGCCCAGGGACGCACGCTGCAATTGCCCGCGCTGCCAGTCCAATACGCCGACTATGCGCAATGGCAGCGGGACTGGCTCGCCGCGGGCGAAGGCGAGCGCCAGCTCGCGTATTGGCGCGACGCGTTGCGCGCTGCGCCCGAACCGCTGGCATTGCCGCTCGACCGGGCGCGCTTGCCGCAACGCGACTATCGCGGCGGTCGACTCGCATTGCGATTGCCGGAAGCGCTCTCCGACGCAGTGCGCGAAACGGCGCGGCGCGCGCAGGCGTCGCCCTTTACCGTGCTGCTGGCCGCTTTCAACGCATGGCTCTATCGACTGACCGGCGTAACCGACATTGCAGTGGCTGTACCGATTGCGCATCGGCAACGTGCGGAAACCGCACCACTAGTCGGCTTGTTCCTCAACACGCTCGCATTGCGCGCGCGTGTCGCGCCGGGCCAATCGTTCGCCGCCTTGCTCGACGGCGTGCGCCGCTCGACGTTCGATGCCTTCGCGCATCAGGATGTGCCGTTCGATCAGGTGCTCGATGCGATCAAGCCGCCGGTGCGGCGTGGCGAAGAATGGCTCAAGGTCAAATTCGCACAGCAGTTCGATCTGGAATTGACGGCTGAATTGCCGGGCGCGTCGGTGCGGATGTCGCCGGGGCTCGATCTTGCCGCGCGCTTTGATCTCGCACTCGATTTCACGGACGATTCGCGTGGTATCGAACTGGTGGTCGCGTATGCGCTCGACGGCATTGATGAAGCGACCGCGCAGGCTTGGCTCAACAGCTATGCCGGGCTAGTCGCCGACGCGGTGCGTGATCCGCAACGCGCGATTGCTGAACTGGATTGCGCGGATGGGGCTGGATTTGACACGGCGCGACATGGGCGGCTGTTCCAGCCTGAAGCGGATAGCGTGCTAGCGCTTTTTGCACGCCATGCGAGTGAAACGCCGCATCGCGTCGCGCTTACGGACGCCGACACGCAGCTTACGTTCGCTGAACTCGACGACGCATCGGAGCGCATCGCGTTCGGCTTGCAGCAACATGGGGTTGGTGCGGAGCAGCCGGTTGCGGTATGCATCGAGCGCTCGGTGCGCTTCGCGGTGGCGCTGCTTGGTGTGATGAAGTCCGGTGCTTACGCGGTGCCGCTCGATCCGGCCGCGCCGCGCGAGCGGTTGGCGGCTGCCGTGGATGCCTGCGACGCGCAATGGATGCTGAGCGCATGGGGGGCGCAAGGCGCGCTAGCGGTGGGCAATGCTACGTCGCTGGATATCGACGCGCTTGCGAATGGCTCATCGCTTGCTGGGCTGCAGATTGCTGGGCTGGAGATTGCCGCCAGCACCAACTCAAGTATCAACTTGGACGCTAAGGCAGAGGTCAGCGTAGGGGCCAACGCCGGCCATAACGCCAATGTCGATGGCAACGGCAACGGCAACGGCAACGGCCCACGTCAGGCGCCGTTGCCCGGCCAGGCTGCCTATCTGATCTTCACATCTGGATCGACCGGCACGCCCAAGGGCGTTGTGATCTCGCATCGCGCGCTGGTTGATTACGTTGCAGGGATGCTGGACGAACTCGCCTTTGCCGCCGGCGCCTCGATGGCAATGGTCTCCACCGTGGCCGCCGACCTCGGTCATACGACGCTATTCGGTGCGCTCTGCTCGGGCCGCACGCTGCATCTGCTGCCGGCTCAATGCGCGTTCGATCCGGATCGCTTCGCTCGCGAAATGCGCACACGCGACGTCGGCGTATTGAAGATCGTGCCCAGTCATCTGCATGCACTGCTCGATGCGCAGCAGGCGGCCGACGTGCTGCCCGCCCACGCGCTGGTGACGGGTGGCGAAACGCTGCCGTGGTCGCTTGTCGAACGGATTGCAACGCTTAAGCCGGCCTGCCGTGTTATCAATCACTACGGCCCGACCGAAGCGACGGTCGGCGCATTGACCTTCGATACGTCCGCACCGGCGCAAGCCGCATTGCGCTTAACAAATGCTCACGCCGTGCAAGCGGGGCATGCTGCGCAACCCACAGAATCCGGTCAATCCACGCAATCCGTGCCGCTCGGCCTGCCGTTGCCAAACGCCTATGCGTGCGTGCTCGACACGCACGGTGCGAGCGTGCCACCTGGCGGGATTGGCGAACTGCATCTCGGTGGTCCAGGCCTCGCACGTGGCTACCTGAACCGGGCAGCGGCAACCGCTGAGCGCTTCGTACCGCATCCGTTCGCCGCGGGCGAGCGTCTCTATCGGACCGGCGACCGCGTACGACTGCGCGCCGACCGTCGACTGGATTTTCTTGGGCGGCTCGACGATCAGGTCAAAATTCGCGGCTATCGCGTCGAACCTGGCGAAGTGAGTGCGGCACTGCGCGCGCTAGAGGGCGTCGCTCAAGCCGAAACGCTTGCCGTTGAACGTGAAGGCCGTTTGCGCCTGGCATCGTTCGTCGCCTCATCTAACGGTGCACGCCTCGACGAGTCGACGCTCCGTGCAGCGTTGACCGCGCGCCTGCCGGATTACATGGTGCCCGCAGTGTTGCTGATCGTAGCCGCATTGCCGGTGACCGCGAACGGGAAAATCGATCGAGCGGCATTGCGCGCGCTTGTCGCCGCGCCGACGCCATCCGTTGCCGAAGGCGACGCGCCGCAAGGGGCGACAGAGGAGGCACTTGCCACCGTCTGGAAAGAAGTGCTCAAAGCCGAACGCGTAGGCCGCGACGACAACTTCTTCGAACTGGGCGGCGATTCGATTCTGGTGTTGCAGGTGATCGCGCGCTCACGCAAACGCGGTCTGCGCTTTACGCCGAAGCAGTTGTTCGACGCGCCTACGCTCGCACAACTCGCATGTGTTGCCACATCGCTGGATGCGGCGGCACCGGCTGTACCGAAAGCGCATTCCACATCGGCCGCGCCTAAAGCACAAGCATCGCCGTCAGCGTCCGGACGGAGCACGATGCTCACTCCCGCCCAACTGCGCTTCTTCGCGCTGGATATCCCGCAGCGCGGGCACTGGAACCAGTCGATCGAACTCGACGCTCAGGCGCCATTCGACTCCGACGCATTCGCCCGCGCATTCGAAACGCTGCTGACGCATCACGAGATTTTCCGCCATCGGTTCGCACCGAGCGGTCCGCTTCGAGAATGGCGACTCACGTTTGCTGAGCGCGCATTCGAAGCGCCACCGTTCGCAGTCGCTTCCGCACGCAACGAAACCGATGCACTCGCTCAGTTCGACGCGCTGCAAAGCACGCTCGATCTGACGCATGGCCCGCTCGTCTGTGCTTTCGCCGCGCTGTTGCCGGACGGAACGACGAAGCTCTATCTGGCGATTCATCACCTCATCGTCGACGGTGTGTCGTGGCGTGTGCTGCTGGACGATCTCGACACTGCCTATCGCGCAGCGCGCGAGCGCCGCACGGTACGTCTTGCGTCGACGGGCACGAGCGCACAGGAATGGGCGGAGCGGCTCGCTTGCGCGGCGCGCGACGCAACAAACTCGCCATTTGCCGCCGAAGTGCCGTATTGGACCGCTCTCACCGCGCCCTACGACGACCTGCCGCTCGACCATCCGCACGCCACGGCGACTAACGCGGACGCGCAAACCGTTATCCAGACGATCGACGCCGATCTGACACGCGCCGCATTGACGGAGGCAAACGCCGCCTACCGTACGCAGATGATCGAACTGCTGATCGCGGCCTTGGTGCAGTCGCTCGGCATGCCACGATGCCGCATCGAGCTCGAAGGCCATGGCCGCGAGGCGTTATTCGACGATGCCGACGTGAGCCGCACGCCCGGCTGGTTGACGAGTCACTATCCGGTGCAGTTCACCGGCGAAAGCACGCCGGCGGCGACGCTCGGCGCGGTCAAGGACACACTGCGCGCGGTGCCGAACAAGGGGCTCGGCTTCGGTGTGCTGCGTCACTACGGCGACGCGACGCCGCGCGCGGCGCTCGCCGCCGTGCCGCGGCCGCATGTGACCTTCAACTACCTCGGCCAGTTCGACGCACCGCGCGAGGCTGCGCTGGTGCCGTGTTTCGGCGGCGTAGGCTGCGAGCGCGACCCCGCTGGTCCGATCAGCAACGCGCTGGCGATTCACGCGTATATCGACGGCGATGCCGCACGCACGCTAAAAATCCATTGGGTTTACGGTGCGACGCAGTTCGAACGCGCGACGATCGAAGCGCTCGCGCAGCGTTTCGAAACCGCGCTCGCCGAGTTGAGCGCCGCATGCGCGGCGCGTCTCGCGCAACGCGGCGGCGGGGCAACGCCTGGCGACTATCCGCTCGCGCGTATTGGAGGTTTCACGCAGGCTGCATTGGAGCGCCTGCCGCTCGATCTGCGCACCGTCGACGATATCTATCCGCTCTCGCCGATGCAGCACGGCATTCTGTTTCACTCGCTGTTCGCGCCGGAGCAATCGACGTATGTCAATCAACTGGTCGCAACGCTGATCGATCCGGATGTCGAGCGTTTGCGCGCCGCGTTTGAGGGCGCTGTGCCGCGCCACGACATCCTTCGCACCGGCTTTACGCCGGATGAAGCCACGCCGATGCAGATCGTGCATCGCCAGGCGCACATGCCGGTCGAGATTCTCGATTGGCGCGACCGAAGCGAAAGTACGCTCGACGCATTTGAAACCTGGCTCACGGACGACCGTGCGCGCGGTTTCGATCTAACGTCCCCGCCTTTGATGCGCGTCGCGCTGATCCGCGTGACGGATCAGGTGTGGCGTCTCGTCTGGACGCGCCATCATTTACTGCTCGATGGCTGGAGCACGGCGCGCTTCTTCGCCGACGTGCTGCGCGACTATATCGAGCCGCGGCGTCCGCAACCGTTCGCCGCCCCGGCTAAAACGCGCTACCGCGATTTCATCGCGTGGCTCGCCGCGCGCGATGCTGAAGGCGAGCGCGCGTTCTGGCAGCAACGTCTTGCGTTGATCGATGAACCGACACTGATCGCCGACCGCGAGCGTGACCGCACCCATGACCACGACGACAGTGAACGCGAAGATACGCATTCCCGCGAACCGAACCATAACGGTGGACGCGAACATGATCGCGCCCCCGAAACCGCACGCGTTGCCGGACATCTCATGCGCCGCGAATCCTTCGATGCCGATATAACGACACGTCTTACCGAAACAGCGCGCCGTCTGAAAGTCACCATCAACACAATGGTGCAAGGCGCATGGGCACTCGCTCTGCAACGGATGACGCATCACACCGCCGTCGCATTCGGCGCGACCGTGGCGGGCCGCCCCGACGCGCTACCCGATGCCGACACCGTGCTGGGCCTTTTCATCAACACGTTGCCGGTCATCACCGCGCCGTTACCACAACGCTCTGCATCGGCATGGCTGCACGAATTGCAACGCGACAATGCCGCCGCAGCGGAACATGCGCATACGCCGCTCTACGAAATCCAGCAGTGGGCGCGGCAAGGTGGCGGCGCGCTTTTCGACACGCTGGTCGTGTTCGAAAACTATCCGGTCGATGAAGCCTGGCAAGGACGCGACGAACGCGCCCTCAAGCTGCGTGATCTACGCAATATCGAAGCAACCGACTTCGCGCTCACCTTGGTGATCGAAGCCGGCACGACGCTCACGATCGACTACGGCTACGACGCCACGCAGCTCGATGCAGCCCGAGTGGCCGCTTTGCATCGCGCATTTGCCGTGTGCCTGACTGGCTTGATCGCCGATCCGCATGCGCCGCTAGGCACCATCTCGATTGCAACCGCCGACGATCTCGCCACCCTGGCGAACGCCAATGCGACCCTGCAATCGTGGCCGCAAGCGCAGCAGCAAGCGATGCATCGGCAATTCGAGCAGGCCGCTTTCGCATCGCCCGACGCAATCGCGCTTGAATTCACCGATCCGCAAGGACATACGCAGCACATGACCTATGGCGCGCTCAACACGAGCGCCAATCGGGTCGCGGCATCGCTCATCGAAATGGGTGTTCGGCCGGACACGGCGGTTGCGTTGTGCGTCGAGCGTTCGTTCGACATGGTCGTCGCGCTAATCGGTGTGCTGAAAGCGGGCGCGGCGTATCTGCCCATCGACCCCGACTATCCGGCCGAACGCATCGCATATCTCCTCAACGACGCGAACCCGGCGGTCGTGCTGACGCAGCCGCATCTGCGTGAACGTGTCGCCGCGGCGGTTGAAAATATCAACGTCAAGATTCTGACCGTTGGCGAGTTACTCAGTATCGAGGCCACGCTTGCTACATCCGTGGAAGTCGAGTCCGATCAACTCGCCTATCTGATCTACACATCAGGGTCGACGGGCAAGCCGAAGGGCGCGGGCAATACGCATCGCGCGCTTGCGAACCGGATTGCGTGGATGCAGGACGCCTATCGTCTGGACGCCAACGACGTCGTGCTGCACAAGACGCCGTTCGGCTTCGACGTATCGGTATGGGAGTTTGTCTGGCCGCTCGCGGTCGGCGCGAAACTCGCGATTGCGGCGCCGGGCGATCATCGCGATCCGGCACGTCTGGTCGCGGCAATCGAAACGCATCGCGTCACAACACTGCATTTCGTGCCGTCGATGCTTGCCGCGTTCCTTGCTCATCTGGAAGATTTCAAGGTTGCGGGTCGCTGCACGAGCATCGAGCGGATCGTGGCAAGCGGCGAAGCGCTCGCACCGGAACTCGTAGCGCGCGTCGCGCAGCATTTGCCGAATGCACGCCTCTACAACCTGTACGGCCCGACTGAGGCCGCGATCGACGTCTCGCACTGGCGTTGCGATGCGCGTGATGCAACCGCGGTATCTGTGCCGATCGGTCACCCGATTGCGAACCTGCAACTGCATGTACTCGATGCGGCGTTGCAGCCGTTGCCGCAAGGAGCGGTCGGCGAACTGCATTTAGGTGGAGTGGGACTCGCGCGCGGTTATCTCGGCCGTGCCGCGCTGACGGCGGAGCGCTTCGTCCCCGATCCCTTCATTGAAGGCGCACGTCTCTATCGAACCGGCGACCTTGCCCGCCGTCGCGCGGACGGTGCGCTCGACTATCTCGGCCGTATCGATACGCAAGTAAAGCTGCGCGGTCAGCGCATCGAACCCGGCGAAATCGAAGCCTTGCTGCGTGCGGAGCAAGGCGTACACGACGCGGTGGTGATCGTGCGTGATGAGCAACTGGTCGGCTACGTCGCGCGGGGCGTGGGTAACACGATCAATACACATGCGTTGCTCGACGCGCTGCGCACCCAGTTGCCCGCGTATATGGTGCCCGCGCAACTGATCGAGATGGAGGCGCTGCCGGTTACGCCGAACGGCAAGTGCGATCGCCATGCGCTACCCGCGCCGGTTCGCAACCCTTCCTCCGACGAGGGTGCAACGGCTTCTCTGCAAACTGATACCGAACGCGAACTCGCCGCGATCTGGAAACGCGTCTTGCGCCTGGAAGCGATCGGTCGCGACGACGACTTCTTCGCCCTTGGCGGTCATTCGTTGCTCGCGACGCAGGCCAACGCGCAGGCCAATCTGCATTGGACGCTGATCCTGCCGCTGCGCACGCTATTCGACGAACGCACGCTGCAACGCTGCGCCGCCGCAATCGATCGTGCGCTAGCGGAGCGCGACGCCGGTGCCGGCGAGGACACCGCGAGTGCGATCGACGCACTCCTCGGCGAACTCGAGCTGCAATAAACCATCCCGCCGACCAGCACTGAGCACTGAGACAACCCAGCATGACGACAGCCAAACCGGACCTGCTTTCTCTCGCGACACGTTTCGCGCTTTTGCCGGACGCGCAGCGCAAGGCTTTTCTCACGAAGCTCGACGCAGCCGGCATCGATTTTCGCGTGCTGCCGATTCCACCGCGAGCCGAGCGGACCGCGAGCGTGCCGGCTTCGTTCGCGCAAACGCGTCTGTGGCTGCATGCACGCATGATCGACGAGCCGGCCGCGTATCACATCACCGAACGTCTGCGGCTCGACGGCGCGCTCGACGCGAATGCACTGCGTCTTTCATGCGATGCACTGATCGCTCGCCATGAGGCGTTGCGTACCACCTTCACCGAGCGCGCGGACGGCGTGTTGCAGACTGTGCATGGGCCGTCGCGCTGCCCGTGGCATGCGAGCGACGTGAGCACGCTGCCCGCGCGTGAGCGCGAGACGCGCGCGGCTGCCATCGCGCGAGCGGATGAAGCGCAGGCCTTCGATCTGTCACTCGGCACACTGATGCGCGCGCATTTGATCCGGCTCGACGCGACGACGCACTGGCTCGCGCTGACGACGCATCACATCGTGTCGGACGGCTGGTCCGCGGACGTGATGCTCGCGGAGTTGGCGTCGTTCTATCACGCGTATGCGAAGAGTGAAGCTGTGTCGCTGGCGCCGTTGCCGATCCAGTACGCGGACTACGCGCTGTGGCAGCGCCGCTGGCTCGATGCGGGCGAACGTGAGCGTCAGCTGGAATTCTGGCGCGCCAGGCTGGATGCGAGCCGCGACGTGCTGATGCTGCCGGGGGCCGCACCGCGTCCGGCGCAACGGAGTGCGCGTGGCGCGCGGCACCGGTTCGCGCTGGTTGCCGCGCTCGTCAGGCAGGTCAAGGCGCTCGCCAATGCTCAGCGCGCAACGCCGTTCGCGGTGCTGCTTGCGGCACTCAGCGCCGTGCTCGCGCGCTCATCGGGCGAAGCGCAGATTCAGATCGGCGTGCCGGCTTCGAATCGAGAGCGTGGCGAAGTGGCCGGCCTCGTCGGCTTCTTCGTGAACACGTTGACGCTCGCGACGCCTGTTGCCGCAACGCAATCATTCGCTGCGCTAGTCGATGCGACCCAGCAAATGCTTATCGACGCTCAATCGCATCAGGATGTGCCGTTCGAACAGGTGGTCGAAGCGCTTGGTGTGGTGCGCAGCGCGAGCCACCATCCCCTGTTTCAGGTGATGGCGGCTTATGGTGCGCGTCGCCGTTTGCCTTCGCTTGCCGGCGTTCGCATGACGGAGTTGCCATCAGGGGCACCGTTCGCCAAGTTCGATCTGACGCTGAGCTTCGAGGAACGGGACGACGGCTCCGTCGATGCTTACTTCATCTACGCGCTGGATCTCTTCGAGGCAGATGCGGTTGAGCGACTGGCTGCGCGTTTCATCGAATTGCTGTCGAATGCAACGGGCGCACCCGGGACGGCGGTCGGCGATCTGCAATGGCTGCCCGAAGGCGAACGTGCGCAACTGGATGCATGGAACAGCACGGCAGTCCATCATCAGGAAGCCTTCAGACCGGTTCACCAGCGCGTGGCCGATCATGCGCATGCACGGCCGGATGCACGCGGCGTAGCGGATCTCGAACGCTCGCTCACACGCGGCGAAGTGGACGCGCGCGCGACGCGGCTTGCACAGCAGCTCGTGGCAGCCGGTGTGAGCGCGGAGATGCGCGTCGGGGTGGCGCTGGGCCGGTCGGTCGATCTGCTGGTCGGCCTGATTGCCGCGCTGAAATCCGGTGGCGCGTTCGTGCCGCTCGACCGGAGCCATCCGCGCGAGCGCCTCGCACAGATTCTCGATGACGCGCAGATTACCCATGTCATTACCGAGCGCGCCAGTCTGGGCGCGCTGCCGGTGTCGGATCGCTTGCGCCTGTGGTTGATCGACGAAGAGCCGCAGCATGAGGATCTATCGTCTGTGCCGATCGCGTTGCCGGCCGTCTCGCCGCATCAGGCGGCCTATGTGATCTACACCTCGGGCTCGACCGGCAAGCCGAAAGGCGTCGTGGTCGATCATGGTTCGTTCGCGTTGCACTGTGCAGCGATTGCCGAGCGTTACGGCGCGGGCGAAAGCGACGTCTTCCTGTTGTTCCAGTCGGTCAATTTCGACGGTGCCCACGAGGGCTGGTTCTCGCAGTACATGTCTGGCGCCGCGATAGCCATCACCGCCGACACACTGTGGCCACCCGCGCAAACCTGCCGGATGATGGTGCGCGAAGGCGTGACCATGACCTACGTGCCGCCTGGCTGCGCCACGCAGCTCGCCGAATGGGCACTCGCACACGGTGCACCGCCGACTTTACGTTCGCTGACGGTAGGCGGCGAGGCGACTTCGCGTGAAGCCTTCGCGCTGATGCGTCGCGCGTTTCCGAACGCACGCATCGTCAACGGTTACGGGCCGACTGAGACCGTCATCACGCCGATGCTGTGGATGTTCTATCCCACCGACGATGTCGCGAAGCTCGCCGACAGTGCGTATCTGCCGATCGGGACGCTGGTCGGCGCTCGATCCGCTCATGTGCTCGATGCCCGCCTGAATCCGCTGCCGGTCGGTGTGATCGGCGAGTTGTATCTGGGCGGCGAGGGCGTGGGCGTCGCACGCGGTTATCTCGACCGGCCCGCGCTCACCGCGGAGCGCTTTGTGCCTGATCCGTTCGGTGCGCCGGGCGCGCGTCTCTATCGCACGGGTGATCTGGTGAAGCGGCGCGCGGACGGTGTATTCGACTTTATCGGCCGTGTTGACCATCAGGTGAAGCTGCGCGGCTTGCGTATCGAGCTGGGCGAAATCGAGGCGCAACTCGCCGCGCATGACGATGTGCGCGAAGCCGTGGCGATCGTGCACGGCAAGGGAACGCAAGCGGCGTTGGTGGCGTATGTCGACTTGAGCGCCGAAGCGCGCGAACGCAACACGCGGGCGGACGCCGCCGAACTCGACGCGCATTTACGTCACACGTTGCCTGATTACATGGTGCCCGCGCATATCGTCGTGCTCGATGCATTGCCGCGTAATGCGAACAGCAAGGTGGACCGCGCTGCATTGCCGGAGCCGCAGCGCGTCGCGCGGGCCTATCAGGCGCCTGGCGCCGGTCTCGAAACGGCGCTCGCCCTGATTTTCCGGGAGGTGCTGGGCGTGGAGCGCGTCGGTCGTGGCGATCACTTTTTCGAACTCGGCGGGCATTCGCTCGCGGCAGTGCGTGTGGCGACGCGCGTAGCCGAACGGCTTGCACGCGATGTGCCGGTGCGCACGCTCTTCGAAGCACCGATCCTGGCTCACTACGCGCAACGGGTGCTGGCTGCGGCGCGGAGTGAGACGGTGGTTGAAGTGAATACCGAGTCAGGGTCGCATTCAGGCTTCGCGAGTGGGTCGGCGAAACCGCGCGTGTTTGCGGGAGCGCCAGACGTGTTGCCGCTGTCGGCCGCGCAATTGAGCCTGTGGTTCTTCTGGCGTGCGCAGCCGGAAAGCGCGGCCTACAACATTCCCGTCGCACTGCGTCTGCGCGGACCGCTCGATGTCGATGCATTGCGTGAAGCGTTTGCCGGGGCCTCCGCACGGCATCCGGCGTTGCGCATGCGTCTCGTCGAGCGGAAAGGGGATTTGCCGGGCCAACGGATTGCAGCGATGGCGCCTTTCGAACTGCCGGTGATCGATCTGCTTTCGCTCGAAACGGCAGGCACCGCGGATAACGTAGACAGTGCGCGCGCGGCCGCAGCGGTTACGCTCACCGACGAAGATGCGCTGACGCCATTCGACCTGCTCGACGACGCGCCGCTTTGGCGCGTGCGGCTATTGCGTTTCGGCGAACACGATCATGTGTTGTCGCTGGTCGTGCATCACATCGTGTCGGATGGACAGTCGATCGACCTGTGGCTTGACGAGGTCCGCACGATCTATGTGGCGATCGTGCGCGGTGCATCGCCCGCGGCTTCGAGCCCGTCGTCGCCGTTGCCTCACGCGCTGGTCCTGCCAGTCGCGGCACCGCGCGCGCGCCTGTCCTTCTGGCGCGAGGTGCTTGCCGACGCGCCCGCGCACGTTTTACCTGCGCCCCCGTCGGGCCGATCCGCAGCGCCAAGCTGGTCCGCAGGCCGCCTGGCGTTCGAATTTTCCCCGGACGTTGTGCGACGTGCCCGCGCGATGGCGCTTGAAGTCCACGCATCGCTGCCGATGCTGCTGCACGCCGCGCTAAACGTCGCGTTCTATCGTGCAACCGGCGCGACCGATCAGCCGGTCGGCGTTCTGGCATCGACACGTGAATTGACGGGCGAGACCGCACGCCGCGCGCTCGGGCTCTTCATTAACGCGGTAGTTGTGCGCACCCGGCTCGCAGAAACACACACGCCAGCCACGCTGCTGGCTGAAGTCCGCGACGTGGCCCTCGCGGCCTATTCGCATGCGGACACACCCTTCGCCGATGTAGTCGCGGCAGTGCGCGCGCCGCGCCCGCAACCCGGTAATCCGCTGTTCTCGGTGATGTTCAACTATCTGCGCCCCGCGGGCGCAGCGGAGCGTGACTGGGCGGGTCTCACGCTCGCCGATTTCAACGACGTCCGGCATCGCGTCGTGTTCGAACTGGAACTCGACGTGGTCGAGCATCCGGATGGCCGCGTGACGGGTGCGTTTTCGTATGCGGATGAACTGGTCGACGGCCGGTTCGTCGAGGCGTTGACGGCTGACTATCTGGACGTGGTGCAGCAGTTCGTCGATGAACCGCATGAAGCGCTCGGCACGTCGCGAGCGCGGTTTGCACTTGCAACACGTGCCGTTACTTCAGGCATGAATGCTCCCGGCGCACTTCACACTGAAGCAACCCGATTCGCTAAGGCGCTCGATCGCGTCTGGAGCGATCTCTTCGAAGGCAACACGCCGGCACATCACGACGATCTATTCGAAGCCGGTGCGACTTCGTTCGACGTGGTGCGCTTTGTCGACGCCGCGCAAGCAGCCGGTCATGCACTCTCGATTGCCGATGTGTTCGCCGCGCCGAGCTTCGCCGGCCTGGGCGCGCGGATCGTTGCAGGGGCATCGACCGTTGTCGAGGTACGGGATGCCGGTTAAAGCTCACGTCACGCGACAAACATTTTTCTCCGGCCAGCGTACCTTGCGCGCCGGCTCACACCGATAAGGACCTGCGACATGCACAGAGACACCGTATTTGATCTGATCGGCATCGGCTTCGGGCCGTCGAATCTGGCGCTTGCCGTGCGCCTCGCCGAAGAGGCCGGCGTATCCGACCTCGCGCATTGCTTTATCGAGCGGCAACCCGAGTTCGGCTGGCATCGCGGCATGCTGCTCGACGATTGCCGGATGCAGATTTCCTTCCTCAAGGATCTCGTTACGTTGCGCGATCCGAAGAGCCGCTTCACGTTCATCAACTATCTATTCGAGCGGGGACGTCTGGCGGATTTCGTGAATCTGAAGAGTTTCTATCCGACACGTGTCGAGTTTCACGATTACCTCAGTTGGGTAGCGGCGTCTTTTGATGACCGCGCGCACTACGGCCAGACAGTGATCGGTATCGAAGCGGTCAAATCTGCCGGTAACGTGAACGAAGTCGAAGCGCTGCGCGTGTTTTCGCGCGACGAAGAGGGCCGCGAGTGGCAGCGCGTGACGCGTGCACTGTCGGTTGGCATCGGTGGCGGTGCTCAGGTGCCGGAGGCTTTCGCCGCACTCGGTTCGCACAATATCGTGCACTCGTCGAAGTATCTGACGTCGATCGACCGCGTGGTGGGTGATGCCGGCGGCCCGCGCAAACGCGTGGCGGTGATCGGTGCCGGGCAGAGCGCGGCGGAAGTGTTCGTCGATCTGACGCGCCGCTTTCCGCACGTCGACGCGAGTCTCGTGATCCGTTCGAGTGCGCTCAAGCCCGCGGACGACAGTCCGTTCGTCAACGAGATTTTCAGCCCGGCGTTTACCGACATTGTCTACGCCCAGCCGAGAGACGGCCGCCGTTCGCTGATCGACCGCTTTCGCGACACCAACTATGCCGTGGTCGATCGTCCGCTGATCGAGCAGATCTACGAAATCCTCTATATGCAGAATGTTGCGGCAGAGCCGCGCCATCGCTTGCTCGCGAACACGGGCATCGAGACAGCGGTGCGCACGGCGGGCGGTCAGATCGAACTCACGCTGCGTGACCGCTTGAACGGTCACGCGCGTGCCGAGCAATTCGATGCGCTTGTGCTGGCGACGGGGTATCGCCGCGACACGCATTTCGAACTGCTCGAAGGCCTGGCGCCGCATCTGGGCGATGCGCTCGCGCAGGGCAACGTCGAACGCGATTACCGGCTTGCCACGCCCACGGGTTTCAAGCCACGCATTTACCTGCAAGGCTGCTGTGAAGACAGCCACGGGCTTTCCGACACGCTGCTGTCGGTTCTCGCGCTGCGCTCAGACGAAATCGTCGCGTCGCTCGCTCGCCACACATCACAAGACCGGTTGGCCAGCCGGACCACACAAACAGAAGAAAACGGGACGAGCAAGGGCCGCATGGCCTTCGCTCTTTAATAAAGCGCGGCCAATTGGCCGCATAACAACCTGGAGCATCGAGAGATGGAGTGGGCAATAGGCAAGCGTCGGCGTGCGATCGCAGCCGCGGCAAGCATGGCGTTTTACGCGGCGGCAGCCGGGCATGCGCAGGCGCAGCAGGTATCTCAAGCTGCTGCACAGCCAGCGGGCGACGCACTGCAAACCAACACAACACAACAGGACGCAACGCCTGCCAATACGCTGCCTTCGATCAGCGTCAAAGGGGCGGCTGAGAGCGAGCCGACGGTGGGCCTCGTCGCCCGCCGCAGCAGCACGGGCACCAAGACCGACACTGCGCTGAAGGAAATTCCGCAGACGATCAACGTCGTGACCGCACAGCAGATCGAGCAAACCGGCGCGACCTCCATCAATGAGGCCTTGCGCTACATTCCGGGTTTTTCGACGTATGGCGCGGACGTGCGCTCCGACTGGTATTCGGTGTTGCGCGGCTTTACACCGACCGTCTTCGTCGATGGTCTGCAGGTGCCCAATACGCTCAATCTTTCGAGCTGGCGTGTCGATCCGTACATGATCGACAGCATCACGGTGCTGCGCGGGCCGACTTCTGTGCTTTACGGGCAGGGCGATCCAGGCGCGATCATCGACGTGCAGAGCAAGCTCGCGAACGGCGAGCGCACGCGTGAAGTCGAAATGCAGTTGGGCGACTACGCGCGCAAGCAAGTGGCTTTCGATGTGGGCGACAAGATCGATAAGGACGGCACGCTGTCGTATCGTTTTGTCGGCGTGGGACGTGACGGCAATTCGCAGACCGGGCCGAATCCAGAGCAGCGGGTGGCGATCGCGCCTTCGGTGAAGTGGCAGCCGAATGCGAAGACCTCGCTGACCGTGGAGGCGAGTTATCTGCAGGATTGGGGCGACGCGTCGAATAACTTTCTGCCGGCGCAAGGCACGATTTTGCCGAATCCGAACGGCAAGATTTCGCCGGACCTCTATACGGGCGATCCAGCGTTTTCTCACTACCGCAAGAAGCAGTGGTCGGTGGGTTATCAGTTCGAATACAAACTCGATCCGGTCTGGACGTTCCGTCAGAACACACGCCTGATGCACCTCTCGCTCGATCAGGGGCAGGTATTCGGCGGCGGTCTTGACCCGGTGGACCCGACCGAGGCGTCGCTGCTGCGCTACGTCGGCTTGTATCAGCTGAACTACAGCCGCTTCGACGTCGACAATCAGGCATTGGCCAAATTCCGCACCGGCCCGCTCGACCATACGGTGCTGCTCGGCTTCGAATATAACCGGCAGTCGACAACCGATAGCGAGGCGATGGCGACCGGGCCGAGCCTGAATATGTACAACCCGGTGTATACGCCGATCACCAACGCGATCTTCGGCGGCCCCGACGCGTTTCCTCGCACCGATACGAAATCGACGCTCAATTCGTTCGGCGTGTACGCGCAGGATCAGATCAAGTGGCAGCGCTGGGTGTTGACGCTCGGCGGTCGCCAGGACTGGAGCGATACCACGCAGAATGATCTCGCGGGCGGCACACGCCTCACGCAGAACGATCATGCGTTCTCGGGACGCGTCGGGCTCGTCTATCTCGGCGATTTCGGGCTTTCGCCGTACATCAGCTATTCGACCTCGTTCAATCCGCTTGTCGGCGTGAAGATTGCGGGCGGCGGCATCGCCGAGCCGACCAAGGGTAAGCAGATCGAAGCGGGTGTGCGCTGGCAACCGGCCGGGAAGAATCTGATGCTGAATGCCGCGGTCTATCAGATCAATCAGACCAACGTCGTCACGCCCGATCTCGCGCTCGACCCGACTGGCAGTACTTCAGTGCAGACGGGCGAAGTACGCTCGCGCGGCATCGAGTTGAGCGGGGTGGGTAACGTCACGCGTAATTTCTCGGTGATTGCCGCGTACGTGTATCAGGACGTCAAAAACATCAAGGCCGGGGACGACACGCTGGGTAAGTGGCCCGTTGATATTCCACGACCGCGTCAGATGGCTTCGCTGTGGGGCGACTGGACGTGGCACGTCGGGCCACTGGCGGGCTTGGGACTCGGCGGCGGCATTCGTTATCAAAGCGGCGCAGCGGGCGCCGCCGACAACTCGCTGTACGTACCGAGCTACACCGTATTCGACGCGGCGATTCACTACGAAATGCGCAATTGGCGCTTCGCTGTTAATGGGCAGAACATTTTCAATCGCCGGTTCGTGAGCGGTTGCCAGTCAGTGAATACCTGCTTCTATGGGAATCCGCGCACGGTGATCGCTACGGCGAGGTACGACTGGTAAGGCAAGGGTGTTCGGATCGCTGTTGTGAGGTTATGTGCTGTCCGAACACCCATTGTTTTGATCTTATTCGCAACTATTGATACTCATTCGATCCGACTATGCCGAAGAAAAAGCTCGTTTACATCTGGTCTCTGAGAAACGCAGCCGCTGACAGAGCGGGGCAGGAAGTCGCGTACAAAGGCGGCACGCGTTATATGAAATCGGTGCTGGAATCGCTCGTGGAAGCACTCAATGACACCGAACTCGGTGAGCAGTACTCGTTGGAGAAGGTGATCTACGACGATGATGCGGGATCCGCGTTGGACCGCGAGAAGCTGAAAGAGTATGGGTTCTCGTATGAGCCGGGCAAGCGGTGGTTCTATCCGCCGAATTTGCTTGTTCAGGGTAAGGCTGTAAACGATCTGTTGCTTGCTATTCCTTCGACTTATCGGCGTGAGCCGCTTGGCGCGGCGGGGCGTGCGGCGGGTAAGAGCCGGTTTGAAAAGCATCTGCTCGATACGCTTGTTGAGCTTAAGGCCGATATTGTTGTGCTGGATGGGTTGTTGATTATTCTCGATGAGTTGGTGCGGCCGGGGGCGCCGTTCTATCGCAAGATTGTGAATATTCATCCGGGGGTGACGCGAGCGGAATCGCCTTATGAGCGGCGTGGGGCGTATGCGACACTGGATGCTTTGTATGGGGCGCGTGGCAAGAAGGTGATCGACTGGAAGACGATGGAAACTGTGGAGGTGGCGCCGCTTTATCTTACCGGGGCTTCGTTTCATTACGTCGATAATGGGATCGATTCGGGTGAAGTGATTCATGATGTGCTGAGCACCGAGATCGATAAGGACGATTCTATTTTGGAATTGCGCTGGAATAATTTTAATCGCAGCCTGTTCCCTGCGTTGAATGAGGGGCTTGCTATGTTGGCTGCTGCGCAGGATGCTCGGGTTGAGGTTTGATGTTCAATAGGTTGGGTTTTGTCTGTTTGCCTATGGTGTTGGCCTTTCCTTGAATTCTTATTGGTTTATTAGCGTCGCCCCTGTGCGGGGCAAGCACCTACTTTTCTTTGCCTGCCGCAAAGAAAAGTAGGCAAAAGAAAGCGGCTCACACCGCGAGCTTATAAGCGGGGCCCTCGCGCAGTTGCAGTAGTGGTGCATCTGGAATCTGTGTTCGCGCACACTTCGCGTTAGTGACAAGGCAGTCATACTTCCGGCGGCGCTGCGCGCGCCGAAGAGCATTTCTCAACACCGATTTCGGTAGAAGCGAAAGTACTGTTTTTATGCGAATGCACACACGGGCTGCATTGCGGCCCGCGTGTTTCTGCGGTTCAGCACGAGTCGCATTGAATGGACTGTCCTGCTGGCGCCGTCTCTACTTTTTTCAGTCTCCTCGAAGCACTTCCCGATACCACGAAGCTGAGCACCGCGAGTACCCATACTCCCACGCCGCCGTATAGCATCACCCAGCCGAAGCCATCAATCAGTGCCGCGTGAACGGCTGTCCCCGCGGGATCGATCTGCGCCAACGCCGGGATTCCTGCTCTGACTGCCTGGACATCTCCCGCGGCGATCTTCTCCGCCAGATGGCCGAGTGGCGCGGTGTCGAACGTCGACGGAAGTTTCGACTTCAGACTGAACAGGATGCCCGCCACCAGGATCACGCCCATCAACGCAATGTTGATCGCAAGCGTAATCATTCGTGCACTCATGTCGATGCCGGAGGCCATGCCCGCGCGCTCGGCGGGAACCGCGCCGGTCGTCGTGTTGGTGACGGGTGTGTTGGTCAAGCCGAGGCCGGCGCCGGCGAGTACGCAGCCTGGCAGCATGGCCAGCACGCCCGGATGCGCGGCATGACTGCCGTATCGCATCAGGATGAAGCCGAGGCCGATCGTAAAGAGCCCAACAGGGATGGCGATTCCCGAGCCATAACGCAACGCAAGCCGTTCACCAAGCGGCGGAAATAGCAACGTCGGCAGCGTATATGCGAGTAACGCCAATCCCGCGCTCACGCTGTCGTAGCCGAGGCCGATCTGGAAATAGATCGGCAAATAAATCATGAACGGCCAAAAGCTGAAATTCATGCCCGCGGAACCCATCAGCGCGCCGGAAAACTGCGGAATCCTGAAGACCGAAAAATCGAACATGGGGCGGGCGCTGCGTTGCTCCGCCCAGAGAAAGGCTGCAAAGGCCATTAGCGTCGCCACGACGATGATGATCGCGCGCGGACTCGTCAAGCCCATGCCAGATCCCTGCGTGATGAAGTAAACGAGGCCGAATACTGCCAGCGAGAGCGTGACGATGCCAGCAATGTCGAGCGTATGCGCCTGCGGATCGCGCGACTCCTGCACGCCGCTGAAGACGAACATCAATGTAATGGCGGCGAGTAGCGCGTGCACCCAGAAGACCCATTGCCAACCCGACAGCGCAACGATCATTCCGCCGATGATCGGCCCAAAACCAAGCCCAATGCCGAGGATAATGCCCCACGTGCTGAACGCGCGAGCGCGCTCAGGTCCCTCGCTGAACTGGTGCGAAAGGACGGCCACCTGGCATATCAACATCACGCCGCCGCTCGCGCCTTGCAACAGACGCGCGACGATCAGCGTCGGTACGCTCTGCGCAAATCCGCAAATCAATGACGTGATACCGAATAACGCAATTCCGATGACGAATATCCGTCTGCGGCCGTATCGGTCCGCAAGCGTGCCCGTCGCCATCAGCACGGTCGTTACTGCGAGCGTGTAGGCGTTCATGATCCATTGCATGCCCTTGAAGTCGCCATGCAAAAGTCGTTCGAGTGTGGGCAGGATCACCGGCACGCTGGAGATTTCCAGGCCGAACATCAATGAAGACAGGCAAACGGCGGCCAGCGCCAGCATGTTCTTCGGTATGGGGAAGGGGCTGGCCGCCTGCGCGGCCGGCGTCTTACGCGAAGTCAATGGGCGTTCTGTCGCAGCGGCCGCCTGGGGTTGCCTGTCGCGCCCTAGCGGAGCGATCCGATACCTGGGATACCTGGACATAGAAATTCACCTCAATAGTCGATGGCCTTAGCCACCATGGACTGTGTAATATAGTGGGAATTTAGGTCCCGATTGACGCGAATTAATCCCAGAAATGCGTCCTATGAGGAACCAATTAGGTGAAGTGATGAGCGACATCCTGGATGGTGTGACGACGTTCGTGCGCGTCGTGGAGGCGGGCAGTTTTGCGTTGGCCGCGGAACGCTTGAACCTGACGCGCTCGGCCGTCGGGAAAGTGATCGTCCGGCTCGAAAAGCGTCTCGGTGTGCGCCTGCTCAATCGCACGACGCGCAGTCAAAGTCTCACGGAAGACGGGCAAGCCTATTACGACCGCTGCGTGCGCGCGCTCGCTGAACTCGAGGCCGCGGAAGCCGATCTCGACTCAGGCCGGCGTGAACCCAAAGGGCGTTTGCGGGTGAGCGTGCCGCAGGCCTTCGGTCATCATTGTGTGGCGCCGGTGCTGCTTCGGCTTGCGCGCAGGCATCCGCAATTGAGGATCGATATTTCGATTAGCGATCGTTTCGTAGACATGGTGGAAGAAGGGTTCGACCTCGTTGTGCGAATCGGTCCGCTGGTCGACAGCGTCAGCCTCGCCGCGCGAAAACTCGGTATGCAGTATGCGAGTATTGGCGCCGCCCCTTCCTATCTGGCGCGGCATGGGACGCCGGGCAACGTGAACGAATTGCGCGGGCACGTCGGTGTCGCTTACTTGAGGGCAGGGACCGCTGACCCGTGGGATGTACTCGACGTCGATGGGCAAATCCGTCGCGCGGATGTTCGGCCGCAGCTTGCTTTCGACGACATGCAGGGAATTGTCGATGCCGCGATTGCCGGGTTCGGCCTCGCCTGGTTGCCGAGCTGGCTGCTGGCTCGCTATGCGGAAACGGGCGAACTGGTGACGGTGATGGAGAACTGCTTTCGGCCTTCTCAGGAGATCCATGTGGTGTGGCCGAAAAGTCGATATCTGCCTTTGAAAACGCGCTGCGCGATCGACGCGCTGGTTGCGGAGATTCCCGCTATGCTGGGTGCGCCTGCCGCAGGCGCACCCCATTGTGCGTCGTGACTAGAATTGCAACGTGGCGCTAGCCACGGCAGTCCGCGTTGGCGAAGGCGCCACGTAGTAGCCCCACGCTGTGGTCCAGTAACGGCGGTTGAACAGATTGTTGATCCCCGCCCGGAACGTCACATCCTTTCCAGCAATCTTGGTCTCGTACCGGCCGCTCAAATCGTAGGTGACATAAGCCGGCACGAACTGCGTATTAGCCGCGTCGACCGCCTGGTTGCCGACATACTTCCCACCAAACGCCAGCGTCAGTGGACGCAGATACGACGGGTTGTATTCGATACGACCGGTCACGGTGAATCTCGGTGCCCCATACACGCGCTTGCCTTCAACACTTGCGTCGTCCACATCGACTGCCTTCGTATCGAGCCACATTAGGCCACCCATCACGCGCCATTCGTTGGTCAGCGCAAGCCAGCCGCTTGCATCGACGCCGGTATAGCGCTTCGTGCCGTCCTGCACGAAGATGTTGGCCGAGTTCGTATAGTTGTAGCCCTGATCGACGCGGAACAGCGCGAGATTGGCGCCCCACTTGCTGTGGTCCGTCTTGAAGCCGATTTCGTACTGCTTGCTCTTCAGCGGGCCGAACGTAGAAGGGTAGTTGAGGTTTGTGTTCGATGCCGCGCCACCCTGTTCCAGCGATTCGACGTAACTCGCGTACACCGTGGAATACGGATCGGTCTTGAACATCAGCGCGAAGGTCGGCGTGACCGGGTCCGCGCTGTATTGCGACGATACGGCGCCGCTCGGGTCGTACACGTGCTCGCGGTATTGCGTGTAACGCACGCCGACCAGCGCGGACAGACGCGACGTGAACTGCACCGTGTCGCTGGCGTACACGGCGGCCTGCGTGGTGCGCTGCTGACGGTATAGTTCCGAACCGATGCTGACTTCGTCGTTGGTCAACAGCGTGCTGTTATACAGATTGCCATTGCCGAGGAAGTAGCCGTTGTTCCAGCCTTCGCTGTTGCTGTACTCGCTGGTTTGCGTCTCGAAGCCCGCGCCGATCACGACGTCATGCTTGATGCTGCCGGTGTTGAATTTGCCCTGCACCATTGCGTCGACGTTCTGGTAGAAGTAACGCGTCATCGCCGCATAGAGCGTGTTCGAGTAATTGCCCGCGTCATCTGTGACATACAGGAAGCTGTCCGAATTGGTGCGGTTTTCCTTGGCAAAGCGGTATTTCACGCTCGCATGCCAGTTTTCGGAGAGGCGGTAATCGAGGCCCGTGCCGAACGAGGCCATTTCGGTCTGGTAGTAATTCTGCGGCTGCGTCAGCGCATGGGTGACGGTGCTTGCGTCGGGAATGCCGAGGCCGCTGCCGAACATCAGGCCGAATAGCGTGCCGTTGGTTTTGCGCTTCTGATAGAAGGCGTCGGCGCTAAAGGTCAGGTCCGGCGTAATGCGGAAGTCGAACGCAAGCGAGGCCACCTGGCGGCGCACGTGACCGTGGTCTTCAGCGGTGTTGCCGTCTTCATTGACGAGGTTCAGGCGGTAGCCGAAACGGTTGTCGTTGCCGAAACGGCCACCCAGATCGACGGCCTCGCTGAACACGCCGGCCGATTTGTAGCCGATCGAAATGCTGCGGTACGGATCGTCGGTCGGGCGTTTCAGCACGTAGTTGACAATGCCGCCCGGCGATCCGAAGCCATACATGAAGCCGGACAGGCCCTTGAGCAATTCGACCTGCTCGAACGGCTCGAGCGAGAGATCGGTGTCCCACGAGGGGAACGTCTGGCCATCCACCTTGACGCTGTTCAACGTGTCGATCGGCATGCCGCGCACGGTGAACATGGAGTTCTCGCTGATCCCGTTTTCGCTGATGCTCGCTACCGCCGGGTCGTACTTGAACAGATCGTTGGCCGTGGCCGCCATCAAGTCCTGCGCCTCGTCGCTCGTCACGACGTGTGTCGAGAACGGTGTGTCCACCTGCTTGCGCGAACCCAGCGCGCCGGCGCTGACCGTGGCGGCCTGCGCCACGGCGCTGTCTTTCGTTGCCGAGACACTCACGGCTGGCAGCGTGGCGGCGGCGTCACTTACCGGCACAGCCTGCGCCCATCCCGATGACGACAGCGTAGACAACGATAAACCGACGCTGACGAAGAGCCCCGCACTGAGTAGCGACGGAGTGCGGCGTTGGCCGCGCATAAACGTTGGCCGCGCTGGGCGGCTGGCGACAAATAGATTCTGCATGTTGTTTGAATTGGGCAGGGTGGCGCCGCCGCGCACCAAAGATGTGCGCAACGGCAGCATTCGAGCGAGTGGTGGTTAAACGGATGGTCCAAACTGCAATGTCGTACGAATGGTAATGCATCTGATTCGCATTAACAATCTATTTTGCATCGTAGGTCATCTATAAGACATCTGTCTTAAGTCTTAGGGTAATGGGCTGTAAGCCTTGAGTGGCGGGGCTCGGCCCCTTTTGGGGCGTGGTGGCGATATGTTTGTTTAGCAGCGCCTGCTGGAAAACGCGCATATACTTCACGGTCGGGCCGTAAAAAGTAGTGCCGTGGGTCGCGCTGCGTTTTTGCTGCTTCGTCGCACCCGCGGGCTCAGCGCCACGAACGCTCTGTCTACCACTTCACTTAGCAAAGCATCAAACATGTCCACATCGCCTAAGATCATCTACACCCTGACCGACGAAGCGCCTGCTCTGGCGACTTACTCGCTGCTGCCGATCGTCAAGGCGTTCACGCGCTCGTCCGACGTGATCGTTGAAACGCGCGATATTTCGCTTGCTGGCCGGATCATCGCTGCATTTCCGGACTACCTGACCGCGGAACAGAAGGGTTCCGACGATCTGGCGGAACTGGGTGGACTCACCACGCGTCCGGAAGCGAACATCGTCAAGCTGCCGAACATCAGCGCTTCGGTGCCGCAACTGAAGGCTGCGATTACCGAGCTGCGCGACCAGGGTTTCAAGCTGCCGCCTTATCCGGACGTAGCGAATACGGACGCTGAAAAAGACGTTAAGGCGCGTTACGACAAGATCAAGGGCAGCGCCGTGAACCCGGTTCTGCGCGAAGGCAATTCGGATCGCCGCGCGCCGTTGTCGGTCAAGAACTATGCACGCAAGCACCCGCACAAGATGGGCGCATGGAGCGCGGATTCGAAGTCGCACGTGTCGCACATGAGCGGCGGCGACTTCTACGGCAGCGAAAAATCGGCGCTGATCGCAGCCGCCGGCGCCGTGAAGATTGAACTGATCGCGGCCGATGGCTCGACGAAAGTCCTGAAGGAAAAGACGGCCATGCAAGCGGGCGAGATCATCGACGCTTCGGTGCTGAGCAAGAACGCGCTGCGCAGCTTCATCGAAGCAGAAATCGCCGATGCGAAGAGCAAGGGCGTGCTGTTCTCGGTGCACCTGAAAGCCACCATGATGAAGGTGTCGGATCCGATCATCTTCGGTCACGTGGTGTCGGTGTTCTACAAAGATGTGCTGACCAAGCACGCTGACGCGCTGGCGCAAGCCGGCTTCAACCCGAACAACGGTATCGGCGATCTGTACGCGCGCCTGAAGGACCTGCCGGAGCAAACGCGTGAAGCGATTGAAGCCGACATCAAGGCGCAGTACGAACAGCGCCCGCAACTGGCCATGGTCAACTCGGACAAGGGCATCACCAGCCTGCACGTGCCGAGCGACGTGATCGTCGACGCTTCCATGCCGGCCATGATTCGCGAGTCGGGCAAGATGTGGGGCGCGGACGGCGCACTGCACGACGCCAAGGCTGTGATACCGGACCGTTGCTACGCCGGCGTCTACCAGGCTGTGATCGAAGACTGCAAGAAGAACGGCGCTTTCGACCCGGTCACGATGGGCACGGTGCCGAACGTCGGCCTGATGGCACAAGCGGCTGAAGAATACGGTTCACACGACAAGACGTTCCAGATCCCGGCAAACGGCGTGGTTCGCGTGACCGACGCAGCCGGTAAGGTGCTGATCGAGCAGGCGGTTGAAGCGGGTGACATCTGGCGCATGTGCCAGACCAAAGATGCGCCGGTCCAGGATTGGGTCAAGCTCGCGGTGAACCGCGCTCGCGCTACCAACACGCCGGCTATTTTCTGGCTGGACGCGGCCCGTGCGCACGACGCCCAGATCATCAGGAAGGTCGAGCAATACCTGAAGGACCACGACACCAGCGGTCTGGATATCCGCGTCATGACGCCGGTCGAAGCGACGAAGTTCTCGATCGAGCGCATCCGCGCCGGCAAGGACACGATTTCGGTCACCGGCAACGTGCTGCGCGACTACCTGACCGACCTGTTCCCGATCATGGAACTGGGCACCAGCGCGAAGATGCTGTCGATCGTCCCGCTGATGGCAGGTGGCGGCATGTTCGAAACGGGCGCTGGCGGTTCGGCGCCGAAGCACGTTCAGCAACTGGTCGAAGAAGGTTTCCTGCGTTGGGATTCGCTTGGCGAATTCCTGGCGTTGGCGGCTTCGCTCGAACACCTGAGCGGCGCGTATCACAACCCGAAGGCGCAGGTTCTGGCCAGGACGCTGGATCAGGCAACGGGCAAGTTCCTCGACAACGACAAGTCGCCGGCGCGCAAGATTGGCGGTATCGACAACCGCGGCAGCCACTTCTACCTGGCCATGTACTGGGCTGAAGCACTCGCCGCGCAAACCGAAGACGCCGCCTTGCAGGCGCAGTTCGCCGGCGTGGCGAAGGCCATGGCCGACAACGAAGCGAAGATCATCGAAGAGCTGGGTGCAGCGCAAGGCAAGCCGGTGGATATCGGCGGTTACTACCGTCCGACTGTCGAACTGACGAGCAAGGCCATGCGCCCGAGCGCTACGCTGAACAAGATCGTGGACGCGATTGCGTAATGCGTTGAATGAGGTGCGCAATGCAGTGCTGTATGAGGCACCGAGGCAGTTGCCAAACGCATTCGAATAGGCAAAGAAGTAAGCAGTAAGCAAGACGATGGCGCTCCTCAGGAGCGCCATCGTCGTTTCTACGGTTTCTACGCGTACGTGAGTGGCGGTCATGCCTGCCCTCACACGTGAACGATTTCCCAATCGCAGAGCTTTTCAGGAATCTCGAGCGTCGACGTGTCCACCTCGGTCAGCTGCGGGCAGGTCAGGCCGCGTGCGACTTCATCGGCGGCCTGTTGCGGGCTGGAAAATTCACCGAGCGTTTCGTTGCCGTAGGTTGCCTCCCAACCACCCTGGCCCGGCAAAATGTAGAACGCTCCCTGGGTCGATCCAAAGCGAAAGCCTTTCATTTTTAGTCTCCCAATTGCCAATTAAAAACCGCGATGCCGTGACGGCTTCATGTACGGGTGGGGGACTCGCTGCGACTGCGTTTTCGTCCCGTCTTTCGCTGCACCCTTTTCGCTGCGTCCTATGAAGCGTCGGCTCTTGTAAAAGAGTCTACGTCAGTGGGTCATGGCGTAAGGGGCTGTTAGACGGTTCATTCGATCAGAAAATATCGTTTAAAAATAAAGACTTGCAACCTACGTTTTACGATGTGCAACGTGGGGCGACATTGCGAAATGGCGAATTTGTGCCACGCACCACGATTTTTTACGAAGCAAGGGCTCATGCCACATCGTGAAATTTTGGCGTTGTGGCCAAATAGTGGGGCGTCATGCATTTGCGGCGGAGCGAAACGTCGTGCGCGATCGCTCCGTTCAGGGAAGAACCCGCTTCAGAAAAGCG
The DNA here is from genome assembly GCF_035656215.1 of Paraburkholderia sp. Classification (GTDB taxonomy): domain Bacteria; phylum Pseudomonadota; class Gammaproteobacteria; order Burkholderiales; family Burkholderiaceae; genus Paraburkholderia. Next base: position 18,218 of record NZ_DASRSY010000422.1, on the reverse strand, counting down.
AGCATCACGCGATTGAAGTGCGCTGGCCTTTGCAGCGGGGCGAAGTGGCTCACCCCAGGCAGGAGAGTCAACGCCGCGCCGGGGATGCTGCGGGCGAGATATTCGGCGTGTTCCGGTTTGATGAACTCGTCGTGCTCGCTTTGGACGATCGCAACCGGCACGCGAATCCCGGCCAGATCGTGCGCAGAATAGTTGGGCTGGGTTCTCATCATTTCACTGACCGCGCCGACAAATGCGTCGAAGTCGGCGGGTGTCGCGGAGAGTTGCGCATAGTCTTTGGCATGCCGCCCAAAGCAGCGATCGATGATCGGCGTCGGCACGAATTCTGTCGTGCCCGTCGGATCCATGTTGCAGCCGAAGAAAAACACGCCGGCAACCCGTTCCGGGGCCTGGATACCCAGCACCAGCGCGACGCACGCGCCGTCGCTCCAACCCACCATCGCCGCCTGGTCGAGCTGTAGCGTGTCCATCACGGCCAGAACGTCGGAGGCCATCAACTCATACATATAGGGGCGTGCGTCGCGGGTGCTGCGGCCGTGGCCGCGACTGTCGACCGCCACCACGCGATGCCCCGCAGCGACCAGCGCCGGGACCTGATAGCCCCAGTTGCCGCTGTGACCCAGGCCGCCATGCAGCAGGATCACCGGCGCGCCGGTGCCGTATGACGCGTACCAGATGTGCGCGCCTTCGTGCTCCACGTAGCCGTGGTCATTCGAGACCGGCAATGGGGCCGCGCCGTCTGCTTCGAAATGGGTGAGGTCGTCGTCGTGGAATTCCATAACCGGTTCCTTCCTGGTGAGCTCAGCAACCCAAGGATCCACTAGGTTGCCAGCGTCGCCACCAGAAAATCAACCAGGCTACGGATTTTCGCGCTCGGACGGCGGTTGTCTGGCGAGGGCGGTCTATCTGCCCGCGCCCCAAGTCCGAGGAGCGGGCAGACAGGCCGCCTCCGCCAGACACGTTCAATGATTTGTTTGCTCGAGCCCGTGTTGCGCGAGCGCATTCGCGTTGCCGGTCACGGCCGCATTCGACACGCCTCTCCCCGGCGCCGGAAACACCACCAGCATCAACACGACCCCGGCCAGCAGCACCACCGCCAATCCAATCAGCCCATATTGCGCACTGCCGGTCTGCGTCTTGACCCAGCCGACGAACGTCGGACTCACGAAGCCGCCGGTACCACCGAGACTCGTGATCATCGCGATGCCGCCCGCCGCCGACGAGCGCGGCAGGAAGGTTTGCGGAATCGTCCAGAACACCACAAAGGAGCTGTACGACGCGGCCGCCGCCAGCGCCAGCAAACTCACACCGAGCGCGACGTGATGGCCGGCGGCCGGCAGCAGCGCGAACGCCAGCGCGGTCACGCAGGCGCTGCCCGCGATGTGCCAGCGCCGCTCCATGGTCCGGTCGGAACTGGCGCCCACTACATAGGTACCGAGCGCAGCCGCAATGAAGACGAGCGCGGACAGAAGCCCAATGTCCAGCACGTTGGCAACACCCATGTCGCGGATGATGGTCGGCGCCCAGAAGCCGATCGCGTTGAACGGCATCATTACCGCGAAATAGACGAGCGCCGCGAAATACACGCGTGGGTTCGCGAGCGCGCCGCGCAGTCCGTCGAGATGACCGGTTTGCTTGGTCTTCTCATCGGCGGCGAGTTCACGCGACACCAATGCTTTCTCGCGTTCGTCGAGCCAGTTGACGTCTTCCGGCTTGTCGCCGAGCGCGAGGAACGCGACGATCCCGAGCGTCACGGCCGGCACGCCTTCGAGAAGGAACAGCCACTGCCAGCCCGGCAAGCCGCCGACGCCCGCCAGCCGCGTCATGATGAACCCGGACATCGGGCCGCCGATAATGCCCGCCACCGCCGTCGCCATCATCAGGAATGCGGTGACGCGGGCGCGCCGCGCGCCGGGAAACCAGCAGCTCAGATAGTAGATGATGCCGGGGAAGAAGCCCGCTTCGGTCACACCGAGCAGGAAGCGCATTGCGTAGAACTGCGTCGGCGTGCGCACGAACATCATCAGACTCGACACCAGTCCCCACGCGAACATGATGCGCAACAGCGTGCGGCGTGCGCCGACGCGCTGCATCCACAGATTGCTCGGGACTTCGAACAGCACATAGCCGATGAAGAAAAGCCCCGCGCCCAAGCCGTAAGTCGACTCCGAGAAGCCGAGGTCGTGCATGAACTGCAGCTTGGCGAAACTGATGTTGACGCGGTCGATATAGCTGATCACGTAGCAGAGAAACAGCAACGGAATCAGCCGGAAAAAGATCTTGCGGTAAGTGCGTTCGACTTCGACGGGCGTGAGGTCGTCTGTGGTCGATATGCCTGAATGCGAATAGCCGTGCATGATGGTCTCGCGAAGAATGCCAACTGCGGTGAACGTCGCTGTGCGTGTTGCGATGCATGTTGCCACGCGTCGTGCGGTTTTAGCGCGATGGTTAGCGCTATATGTACCGCGGCAAATCAGCGACGTCCGGTCTCAAAGCGGCCTGGCACCGCTTCACTATCCGTCTACGACAGCCGGAGCGCAATGCTCGCTTTCGTGCATGTTGTCGGCGGCGCCGGGAACATCTGCGGAGTCGGCCAAGCGCGGCATGCAGCGCGCCAACGCGTCGCCGGCCCGCACGCCCTTGCCTGCGGGCAGCACGAAAAGCGGATTGATATCCAGTTCCTTCAGGATCGCCTGCTGGTCGAGCGCCATCGCAGAGAGCGCGACGATCGTTTCGACAAGCGCCTCGATATCGCCAGGCGGTTTGCCGCGCGCACCGTCGAGCATCGCGAAGGCGCGCAGTTCGCGGATCATTGCGTGGGCGTCGGCATGCGAGACTGGCGCGAGCCGGAACGTCACATCTTTCAGCACTTCGGCATAGATCCCGCCGAGGCCGCACATCACAGCCGGTCCGAACGACGCATCGTTCTCGATGCCAACGATCATTTCGATCGCATCGCGGATCTCTTCCTGCACCAGCACGCTTTCGATTCGCGCGTGAGGCACATGGCGGCGCGCGTTCGCGATGATTTCGTCGAAGGCGTCGGCGAGCGTCGCTTCATCGCGGATGCCGACCCGCACAGCGCCGGCCTCCGTCTTGTGCGGAATGTCGGGCGATTGCACTTTGATCACGAGTGGAAAGCCGATCGATCTCGCGATGGCGCATGCTTCGTCGCGGGTATGCGCGAGTTCACTCCTGGGCGTCTCGATGCCGTAGTCTCGCAGCAACGACTGCGACGCATGTTCGGTCAGGTCGCCCCGACTAACAGCCAGCAACGCGCGAGCTTGCTCGACATCGTATTGCGGCGGTGCAAGTGGTTCGGCGCTGCACGCCGCTGCACGCGTCCGCCGCGCCTGCGCATAGTCCGATAATGCCGCGAACGCGCGTCCACAACGCACCGGTGTTGCATACAGCGGCACGCCATGCGTCTCGATCATCTCGTACGCTTCGCGCGCCATATCGCGTCGCGCGTTCCAGGCGAGCATCATCGGCTTGGGCGTGCTCTCGTAGACGCGCACGATCGCCTCGGCCATCGTGCGTGCCACTTCTCCGCTCGCTGCGGCTGCCATGATTGCGATGGCGTCGATGTTCGGATCGTCGGCAATGATCTGCAATGCGTCGGCAAAAATCTTCGGCTCGGCGAGGATGCCCGCAGTGAGGTCGATCGGATTGTTCAGCGAGGCAAACGTGGGCACGATCGGTTTGAGCCGTTCGAGCGTGGTCGCCGACAACGCGGGCACAGACATGCCACGTTCAGCACAGGCGTCGGTGATCAGAATGCCGGCGCCGCCTGAGAGCGTGACGACAGCGATCCGGTTGCCGTGCGGCAAGCGTTTGGCTTCGAACGCCTTGGCGTAGTCGCCGAGGTCCGCGACATCCGTGACTTCGATCACGCCGGTCTGGCGGAAAGCCGTGCGATAGAGCGCGGATGCGCCACCCAGATTCGCCGTGTGCGACGCGGCTGCCTTCGCGCCGTCGGCGGTATTGCCGACCTTCCATGCGAGCAACGGCTTGCCGGCGTCGAGCGCGCGGTTGGCGACTTCGACGAGACGGCGCGCATCTTTCAAACCTTCAATATATGCAGCGATCAGCGATGTTTGCGGGTCGGCGATACAGGCATCGACGAGATCGAGCAGGCTGACGTCGGCCTCATTGCCGGTGGTGATGAAATGCCGCAAGCCGATGCCGAGTTCGTCGGCCATCAGCAGCAGCGCGCAGCCGAAGCCGCCGCTTTGCGAAATCAGTGACAGGCCGCCGCGCCGGTAATCGACGCCGAACGGCGCGCCGAATCCGGCGTAGATGCCCACGCCTGTGCTGACGAATCCCTGGCAGTTCGGGCCAATCACGCGGATGCCGAAAGCCTTTGCGACTTCCGCGCATTCGCGCTGCAACGCGGCGCCGGCTTCGCCCGCTTCAGCGAATCCGGAGCTGTAGATGATCGCGAAGCCGATACCTTTTTCGCCGCATTGACGCAGCATGTCGGGAACGCGACGCGCCGCGACGAGGATCAGTGCGAGATCGGGCTTAGTGGGCAAAGCGGCGATGCTGGCATGGCACGCCACGCCGTCGATCTCCGCATATTTCGGATTCACCGGATACAGCGCGCCCTGATAACCGTGCTGCATGAGAAAGCGCATTGGCTGGCCGCTGATCGACTTCGGATCGTTCGAGGCGCCGATGATCGCAATCGCGCGCGGATCGACGAGCCGTTCAATGTCGAGCGTGTTTGCGCAGCGGGTGACGGACTTCATGGCGGACTTTATGATGGTGTTCATGGCTGCACTCATGCTGCACGCGCAGCGTCGGCTTTAACGCTGTCCTTTCCGCTATCCTTCTGTTGCGCCTGATCCCGTTCAGCCGCGCGCCGCAGCGTGATCTTCGCGATGTTCAGCTGATGAATCTGCGTGGTGCCTTCGTAGATACGAAACGCGCGCACATCGCGGTAGAACCGTTCGACCGCATTGCCCGCGAGATAGCCGCGTCCGCCGAGCATCTGGACCGCACGATCCGCGACACGTCCGCACATCTCCGAGGCGAACATCTTGCACATCGACGCCTCCAGCGCCACGTCCTCGCCCGCATCGCGTTTGCGCGCGGTTTCGAGAATCATCGAGCGCGCGGCGAAGATTTCGGTCTGGCATTCGGCGATCAACGCCTGCACGAGCTGGAACTCGGCTACGGGCTTACCGAACTGCTCACGCTTTGATGTGTAGGCAACGGCTTCTTCGAGCATCCGCATGGCAGGGCCCGTGCACAGCGCGGCCAGATGAATGCGCTGCTTGTTCAGCACCTTCATCGCGGTACGGAAACCTTGGCCTTCGACGCCGCCGATCAGATTGGCCGCTGGCACGCGGCACGCATTGAACACCACGTCGCCGACCGGCGAGCCGGCCTGGCCCATCTTGTCGTAAGGCGCGCTGGTGGAGAGACCCGGCATGCCACGTTCGACGAGAAAGGCGGAAATGCCACCGGCGCCTGGCGTAGCAGGATCGGTGCGGGCCATCACTGTGAACAGGTCCGCGATCGGCGCGTTGGTGATGAAACACTTGCTGCCGTCGAGAATGTAGTGATCGCAGTCGCGTCGCGCGGTGGTGCGCAACGCGGTGGCGTCCGAGCCGGCGTCCGCTTCGGTCAGCGCAAAAGCGCCGGTCAGTTCGCCCGAGGCGAGACGCGGCAGATAGTGCTGCTTCTGCGCGTCGGTGCCATCGGCGACGAGCGCTTCGGAACCGATGCCGGTATTGGTGCCGACCCGCGCACGGAACGCCACCGAAGCTTGCGAAAGCTCGAATGCGCCGCGCACGAGTTGTTCCGTCGAAAGTCCTGCGCCGCCGAAATCGCGCGGAATGCTCCAGCCGAAATAGCCGAGTTCGCGCATGCGTTCGACGAGATCCGCCGGCACGGCATCTGCCTTCTCGATCTCGTTTTCGCGCGGCATTGCTTCTTCACGAACGAAACGTGCGACGTCCGCGAGCATCGAGTCGAAATGTGAGGGGGTGCTTGTCATGCCTGTCTCCGTCATGTGAGTCGATTTATGGCTTCACTATCGAAGATTTACAGGCTGACGGTGTGATTTGTTCGACTCTGCAGAACAGAGTTTGGATATGCTGAACAGGGAGGGCAGAATGGGCTATCTGGAGGAAGACGATCATGGCAGCCAACAACAAGCTTTCCAAGGCGGCAGCGCTGACGAGCGACTATCTGGATTCGAAGGCGCGCTATGTGCCCGACGAATTCGACGGCGACCGGCAGTTCGCCACGACTTTGGCGCGTGGCCTCGACATCCTGCATTGCTTCACGCCGCGCGAATCGCAGCTGGGCAATGCGGAGCTGGCGGCGCGTACCGGCATGACCAAGGCCACCATTTCGCGCTTCACCTACACGCTCACGCGCCTCGGCTACCTGCGCGTCAATCGTATGAACAACAAGTTTCAGCTCGGTTCGGCCGTGCTGTCATTGAGCTATCCGTTGCTCGCGAGCATGAGTGTGCGGCAGATCGCGCGGCCTTCGATGAAGGACCTGGCGGATCAGATTCGCGGCTCTGTCTCGCTCGGCATGCGTGACCGGCTCAATGTCGTGTATCTGGAAAGCAGCCGCAGCACGACACCTTTGGGCTTGCCGGCCGATATCGGCCTGAGTTATCCGATCGTGCGCACGGCGATGGGCCGCGCGCTGCTCGCCGCGCTGCCGGCCGAGCGGCGCGAGGCGCTCTGCAATGAGATTGCGGTCAAGGCGCCGAATGAATGGAATACGTTTCGCGAGCGCGTGATGAGCAGCATCGATTACTTCTACGAGCGTGGATTCTGCGTCTCGTACGGGGACTTGCGGCAGGAAGTGCACGCCGTCGCCGTGCCGATGAAACCGTCGGCCGACGGCGAGATTCTGGTGTTCAACTGCGGGGTGCCTTCTTACCTGCTGAAGGAGAATCAGCTCGAAGGGGATATCGGGCCGCGACTGGTTTCGATGGTGCGCAGTGTTGAAGGCGCGATGGGGATTTATTAGGCCCTTCGGAGATATTCCTGCCCTGCAGGGTGGATTTCGACATTGCTGCCGATATCCACCGCGCGGCGCACGATGTATCTACTCGGACGTCGCGGTCGCGTCGCCGAGCTTTTCGATCAACACCGCAATGAAGGTTTCCGTAACGGGCGGCAGCGTCCTGCCGCGTTTCTTGATGAGCGCGATAGGGCGGGTGAACGCGGGATCGTCAACAGGCCGGACCACCAGTTCAGGTTCCGCTCTGACCTCGCGAGCCGATTCGGGCAGGATGGTCACGCCAAGCCCGGCGCGCGCCATGGCGACAGCGCTCATCATGTAGGTCGGCTCACAGGCGATCTCCGGCACACAGCGAGCATTTGCAAAGGCACTATCGACCACCGCCCGCACGCTCGTGCCGGGTGCGGTCAACACGAGCGGCACGGCGGCGAGGTCGGCCAGCGTAATGCGCCGCCGCCGTGCCAGCGCATGGCGCTTCGGAAAAACCGCCACCAGCCGGTCGATGCCCGCGTGCAGCACTTCGAAGCCGGCATCGTCCAGTTCGCCGCCGGTCAGCCCGATATCGACCTCCTCGTTGCGCACCAGCGTGTTGACCATGCTGGCGACTACGTCGCGCACATGGAAGCTCACGCGTGGCACCCCCTTCTTCATCTCCTGGACGAGTTCGGGCAAGACGCTGGCCGCGAACGTCGGCAGGCATGCGATCCGGACCGTGCCGCTGGTTCCCTCGCCGAGCGCACGCGCGTCGATCAGCACGTGTTCCATGTCGTGCAGCGACTTCTGCAGCAGGGGCAACAGTTCGCGGCCGGTCGGCGTGAGCGCGACATTGCGGCTGTTGCGGTCGAATAGCCGTATGCCCACGGTTTCCTCGATGCGGCGAATCTGCACCGTCAAGGCCGGTTGGGACAGGTGCAGCCGTGTCGCGGCACGCGTGAAGCTGCCCGTTTGCGCGACGGCGATAAACGCGCGAATGTCCCGAAGATTCAGATCCATGATGGTTTGTAATTGCTGCGATCAAATCATTTCGATTGATTTATTGCTGGCTCGAACTTACGCTGGATCGCAGTAAAAAACAACATCGGAGACAAGCACATGCTGCCATTGCTGGGGCTGGCCACCATCGTCGTGCTACTCGGCGCGATCCTGTCGAAACGGATGTCGCCACTGGTGGCGCTCATCATCGTGCCGATCGCGGCGTCGCTCATCGGAGGCTTCGGCTTTCAGACAAGCAAGTTCGTGATCGACGGGCTCAAGAGCCTCGCGCCCGTGGTCGGGATGTTCGTGTTCGCGATTCTTTACTTCGGCACCATCACCGACGCCGGTACGCTCGATCCGATCATCGACCGTATTCTGCGAGCTGTCGGCACGCGGCCCACGCGCATTGTGATGGGTACCACGCTGCTCGCATTGCTGATTCACCTGGACGGCTCCGGCGCGGTCTGCTTTCTCGTCACGATTCCCGCCATGCTGCCGCTCTACGATCGCCTGAAGATGGACCGGCGCGTGCTGGCCGCAGCCGTTTCGATGGCCGCTGGCATCAACTTTCTGCCGTGGACGGGCCCGATGATCCGCGCGTCGGCGTCGCTGCATCTGCCGATTTCGGCGTTGTTCAATCCGCTGATTCCGGTGCAGGCAATCGGCCTCGTGTTCGTCTTCGGCATGGCGTTCTGGCTTGGGCGGCGCGAAGAAAAGCGGCTTGGCCTCACAGGTGCGAGCGGTTCCGTGCCGATGCCGAAGCGTGAGCTGACGCCCGAGGAGCAAGCCTTGCGCCGACCGAAAAACTTCTGGTTCAACATCGTATTGACGCTGCTCGTACTCGGCACGATGGTCGTAATGGGCGAGAAGATTCCGCCGGCCATCATGTTCATGGTTGGGCTGTGTATCGCGTTGATGGTGAACTATCCGAACGTGGACATGCAGCGCAAACGTATCGACGCTCACGCGCGCGCCGCGTTGATGATGGCCGGCATTCTGCTCGCGGCCGGTGTGTTCACCGGCGTGATGCAAGGCAGTGGCATGCTGAAAGCGATGGCGCAGGCAGCAGTGGGCTTTGTGCCGCCCGCGATGGCGAGCCATATCCCCGTCGCGCTCGGCTTGATGTCGATGCCGCTGAGCATGCTGTTCGACCCAGACTCGTTTTACTTCGGCGTGCTGCCGGTGATCGCCGAAGTGGCCGGCCAACTCGGCGTGCCCGCCGTGCATGTGGGTCAGGCCGCGCTGCTCGGCCAGATGACGACGGGTTTTCCGGTCAGTCCGCTGACGCCGGCGACGTTTCTCGTGGTGGGCCTGTGCGGTATCGATCTCGCCGACCATCAGAAATTCACGTTCCCGCTGCTGTTCGGCGCGTCGATCGTCATGACGATCGCCTGCGTCGTGCTGGGGATCTTCTCGTTGTGAGCTTGACTATTTCACTGAATGGATGCGACCAGCATGATGACCACTCAAGCTAGACGCCAGGTGCGAATCGGCGCGGGCGCCGGATATTCCGGCGACCGCATCGAACCCGCAGTCGAACTGGCGGAATATGGTGCGCTCGATTACCTCGTGTTCGAATGCCTCGCCGAACGCACCATTGCGATTGCGCAGCAGGCGCGCAGCAAAGACCCTGAGCTCGGCTATGACCCGTTGCTCGAAACGCGTATGAAGGCGGTGTTGCCCGCAGCGATACGCAACGGCGTGCGGATCATTTCGAACATGGGCGCGGCAAATCCGCTCGCCGCGGCGCGCAAGACCGCCGAGATCGCACGCGCGCTCGGTCTCGGTGATGTGAAGATTGCCGCGGTCACCGGGGACGATGTGCTCGACGTCGTGCGTCAGGGCAATTTCCGTTTCGAGGAGTCCGGTGAAAGCGTCGCTTCGTACCAGGATCGACTCGTATCCGCGAATGCGTATCTCGGCGCGGCGGCGATTGTCGATGCGCTTGCCGCAGGCGCGCAGATCGTGTTGACCGGACGCGTCGCCGATCCGTCGTTGTTCGTGGCGCCGCTGATCCACGAATTCGGCTGGCAGATGCACGATTGGCAGACGCTCGGGCAGGCGACGGTGATCGGTCATCTGCTCGAATGCGCGGGACAAATCACCGGCGGTTATTTTGCCGATCCGGGTTTCAAGGACGTCCCCAATCTGGCGAGACTAGGCTTTCCCATCGCCGAAGTTGCGCTCGACGGCTCGGTGGTCATCACCAAGCTCGCGCAATCCGGCGGGCAAGTGACCGAGGCGACGTGCAAGGAGCAACTGCTGTATGAGATTCACAACCCGCAGCGCTATCTGCAGCCGGACGTGGTCGCCGATTTCACCCAGGTGCGTATCAGGCAGGAAGCGCCGGACCGCGTTCACGTGAGCGGTGGACGTGGCACGCCGCGTACGGATACCTTGAAGGTGTCGGTCGCTTACTTCGACGGCTATATCGGCGAAGGGCAGATCTCCTACGGCGGACCCGGCGCGCTGGCGCGTGCCCGGCTGGCACTCGATATCGTGCGGGAACGGCTTGCGCTGACCGGCGTGGAAACGCGTGAGTTGCGCTTCGATCTGATCGGCGTGAATGCCTTGCATGGCGACGCGGTGGCTGCGGGTTACGCCGAGCCTTATGAGGTGCGAGCGCGGGTGGCAGGGCGCACTACATCGCTGGCGCAAGCGGTGCAGATCGGCAACGAGGTGGAGACGCTTTACACCAATGGACCCGCGGGCGGTGGCGGCGTCACGAAGTCGGCGCGCGAAGTCGTTGCGGTGCAATCGGTCCTGCTGCCGCGCGAGCATGTGAAGCCGGCTTTCTCGCTGGTGGAGGCGTGATATGAAACTACGAGAGCTTGCTCATTCGCGTACCGGCGACAAGGGCAATACGCTGAACATCTCCGTCATCTGTTACGACGCGAAGCACTATGAGCATCTGCGCGCGGTGTTGACACCGGAGCGGGTCAAGGCGCATCTGGGCGACGTCGTTCAAGGTGACGTGGTGCGTTACGAACTGTCCGGCATCGCCGCGTTCAACTTCGTACTCGGCCATGCGCTCGGCGGAGGCGTGACGCGTTCGCTTGCGCTCGACGCACACGGCAAATCCTTGAGTTCGGCGTTGATGGCGCTGGATGTCGAGGCGGCCACGCCGTAGATCTGGTTTGAGCCCGTGCGATAGCGCTAACCGTTAGCCGCTCGCCTTGCTCAACTCGTGTGCGCGCCGAAGTCTTTCGCGGCTGTTGCTCAGATGCATCCGCATTGCGGCGCGTGCGTCGTCCGCGTCCTGGCGTTCGATTGCCCGATAAATCATCCGGTGCTCGCTGAGCACGTTGCGCAGGTGCTCGATATGGTCGAGCTCCGCGATCTCGGCGGAGCCAAGGCGCGTGCGCGGGCTCACCGCGCGGCCGAGTTGGCTGAGAACATCGAAGAAGTAGCGGTTGCCGCTTGCGCGCGCGATCTGCAGATGAAACTCGATGTCGTGCGCCAGCGTGTCCGTACTCCCCCGCTCGAGTTCGGACTCGAAACGCTCCAGCGCGGCACGAATCTGCTTGAGATTCTGCTCGGTACGTCGCGCCGCGGCGAGCGCCGCCGAAGCTGCCTCGACGTCGATACGGAATTCGATAATGGCCATGACGTCCAGCATGCTGGACAGATCGGCGGCGGGCAGTTGCATGGACTGTTCCGTGACCGGCTCCAGAACGAAGGTGCCGATGCCATGGCGCGTCTCGACCACTTTGGCCGCCTGCAGGCGCGAGATCGCTTCGCGAACCACGGAGCGGCTCACCGAGAGTTGCTTCATCATCGCGACTTCTGTCGGGATGCGATCCCCCGGCCTCAAGGTGCCGCGTCGGATTTCATCGGAAAGGGTGGCGACCACCTTCTCAGTTAGGCTGCTCATCTCTGTTGCTTATTGACTAATCGGATGGAAATACACACGTTGCGTGTGCGAGTGGCGTCGTGTGACGTATCGACGTAGCCATCATAGCGTCAGTCGGAATGATAGCGGCTTGAGTCTCGCGCGCCCGGTGCCGGTTGGGATGGTTCATTGCCCCAACTACGGCTGGCGTAGCCAGAACCGATTTTATTATGTCATCAGACGTCTTATTTTGAATTGCTATTTGAGGAGGCTGGTCGTTATGTTGGTCGCTGTATCCTGATCAATATGGGCTCGAATAGCAGGGTAAACACCTCGTTTGAGTCAATGAGGGGAAGAGGGTAGACTGTCGTCAGACAACGTATCACGCATTTAAAGACCGGATCACCCTGTTCGAATGCGTCGTGGTGCGTTCGGGCAGGCCGCGGGAGCGGCCGACACTGGAGACAACCTTGACATCTGTTCTCACCACGACCGCCGACCCGCTTGAGTCCGCGGTCTCGAAGGTCAAGCGGCACGTGCTGCCGCTTTTTCTGATCATGTTCATTGCGAACTACATCGACCGCGTGAATATCGGATTCGTCAATTCCCATATGCAGACCGACCTCGGCATCGGCGCGGCCGCATACGGACTGGGGAGCGGCTTGTTCTTTATCGGCTACGCGCTGTTCGAAGTGCCGTCGAACGTATTGATGCAGAAGTACGGGGCGCGCGCCTGGTTGACCCGCATCATGGGCACCTGGGGGCTGGTCGCGGCCGCTATGGCATTTGTCTGGAACGATACGTCCTTCTACCTGCTGCGCTTCCTGCTCGGCATCGCCGAGGCCGGCTTTTTTCCGGGCGTGGTGTTTTACTTCACCCAATGGCTGCCGCAAAAAGAGCGCGGCAAGGCGGTGGCGGTCTTTCTCGGCGGTTCTGCACTCGCTTCGGTGCTGTCCGGTCCGATTACCGGCAGCCTGCTGTCCATTCGCGGATTCGGCCTACACGGCTGGCAATGGATGTTTCTCATTGAAGGCGCCTTCTCGATCGTGCTGTGCGGTGTCAGCTGGATGCTGCTGAAGTCGCGCATTCGCGATGCCTCGTGGCTGACGGCTGAAGAGCGGACCGTTCTCGAATCGTCGATTGCGGCGGAGCAGGCCGAGCGCGACGCACACGGCGGCGCGCATCTGCCCGCGATGAAGCTGCTGAAGGACCCGCAGATTCTGCTGTTCTGTTTCTTGTACTTCGCGATTCAATTGACCATTTACGCGGCTACCTTCTGGCTGCCGACGATCATCCGCAAGATGGGTGGGCTCTCGGACTTCCAGGTCGGCATGTTCAACGCGATCCCGTGGCTCATCGCCATGGTCGCGATGTACTGTTTCGCGGTGTTGTCGGCGAAATGGCGTTTTCAGCAGGCGTGGCTGGCCGTGGCGCTCGTCATCGCGGCGTGCGGTCTGTTTGCCTCGACTTCGGGTAATCCGGTACTGTCATTCGTGGCAATCTGCTTCTCGGCGATCGGCTTCAAGGCAGCGTCTTCGCTGTTCTGGCCGATTCCGCAGGGTTATCTGGATGCACGCGTGGCCGCTGCGGTCATTGCGCTGATCAATTCGGTGGGCAACCTCGGCGGATTCTTCGCGCCAGCCGCGTTCGGCTATCTGCAGCAGCATACCGGCTCGATTACCGGTGGCCTGTATGCCTTGGGCGTGGCTTCGCTGATCGCGGCGGCGGCCGGCTTCCTGACCCGCAATCGCCGTGTGAATCACGACGTGTTGCCGGAATCGCTTCATAGCAAAGCCCACTGACCGGCGAAAATCGTCGACTATGAATAACGCATTTCTCACTTTCTGTCCGGCACGGGTCTTTAGCGCGCTTGTCCAACGCGCGGACGCCCACTTGCTGGCTCACTAACTCAACCGGGCCTATTCTCATGTCCACGAACTCATCTCAATCGAACGCTACGCCGATCGTGACCGAACTGCGCGTCGTGCCCGTCGCCGGCCGCGACAGCATGCTGATGAATCTGAGCGGCGCGCATGGCCCGTTCTTCACGCGCAACATTGTCATTCTGCGCGACAGTGCCGGTCATACCGGCGTCGGCGAAGTGCCGGGCGGTGAGAGCATCCGCAAGACGATCGACGACGCGCGTCCGCTGGTTGTCGGTCAGTCAATCGGTAATCTTCAAGCTATCCTGAACAAAGCGCGCACACAATTCGCTGACCGTGACGCCGGCGGGCGCGGTCTTCAGACTTTCGATCTGCGCACCACTATTCACGCGGTGACCGCGCTCGAAGCCGCGCTGCTCGATCTGCTTGGCCAGCATCTGGGCGTGCCCGTCGCGGCACTCCTCGGCGAAGGCCAGCAACGCGACGAAGTGGAAATGCTCGGTTACCTGTTCTATATCGGCGACCGCAATAAAACCGATCTGCCGTACGCGAGTGGCGCAGAAGGACTCGACGACTGGGAGCGCGTTCGTACCGAAGAAGCGATGACGCCCGAGGCCGTGGTGCGACTTGCCGAGGCTGCGCAAGCGCGCTATGGCTTCAACGATTTCAAGCTCAAGGGCGGTGTGTTGCCCGGTGACGCTGAAATCGAAGCGGTTACGGCGCTCGCTGAACGCTTCCCCAACGCCCGCGTCACGCTCGACCCGAATGGCGCATGGTCGCTCGCGGAAGCGGTGCGTCTGTGCCGTGACCAACACGACGTGCTCGCTTACGCGGAAGATCCGTGCGGCGCGGAAAACGGCTATTCGGGCCGCGAGGTAATGGCCGAATTCCGCCGTGCGACCGGCTTGCCGACGGCGACCAACATGATCGCTACCGACTGGCGCCAGATGGGTCACGCAATCCAGTTGCAGTCGGTGGATATTCCGCTTGCCGATCCGCACTTCTGGACCATGCAGGGCTCGGTGCGCGTGGCGCAGATGTGCAACGAATGGGGTCTCACCTGGGGCTCGCATTCGAATAATCACTTCGACATCTCGCTCGCGATGTTCACGCATGTCGCGGCGGCGGCACCCGGCAAGATCACGGCGATCGACACGCACTGGATCTGGCAGGACGGTCAGCGTCTGACGCGTGAGCCGCTGCAGATCGTCGGGGGCAAGGTCAAAGTGCCGCGGGCCGCGGGCCTCGGTGTCGAGCTGGATATGGACGAGATCGAGAAGGCGCACGCGCTGTATCAGCAACATGGTCTCGGCGCGCGCGACGACGGCGTTGCCATGCAGTATCTGATTCCGAACTGGAAGTTCGATAACAAGCGCCCGTGTCTGGTGCGCTGAGCTTCTTACGCTGTGCCTCTTATGATCTGAGCGACGGTCCGTGTGTTCAACTTCATTCCGAAGACCGCGATGGATTTCTATCGCGCGATTACCGCGGACGATCATGCGACCGTGGGCAAGCTGCTCGACGAATTCTTCCTGCCGTATCTGGCGATTCGCAACCGCCGCCAGGGTTACGCGGTGAGTATCGTGAAGGCCGGTGCGAAGCTGGTCGGACGTAGCGCAGGTCCGGTGCGCGCACCGCTGAACGATCTGACCGAAGAAGAGGTGGCGCAACTCGACGTGCTGATCAGGAAGCTCGGCGCGCAGTAAGCAGTCAACTACGCCGAAACACAACGTGTGAAATACGCTGCACGAGTAACGCGGCCACCAGTGCCGCCACCGCCGTCAGCCACACGCCGATATGAATCGACTGCACCAGTGCATCGCGTGCCGTGTCGATCAGCGCCAGCGTATTGAGCCCTGACGGCTTCATATCCGCAATCAGTTTCGCGCGCGATGCTTCGTCGATCAGGATGCGCAGATCGGCGAAGCGCGGCTGCCATTGCGATACCGCCGGCTCGCCGAGCACGCTCATCGTGCGCGTGACCACGTCGCGATAGTGGTGCGATACGACGGTCGCGACGATGCTGGTGCCCAGCATCCCGCCCACCATCCGCGTGGATTGCAGCAGCGCTGTCGTGATGCCGAAGCGTTCGCGCCCGGCAATTTCCTGGCCGAACACATTCAGATTGTTCAGGATGAAACCCAGGCCGATGCCGACGGCCGCCATCGGCAATTCGATCCACACGTGCGGTGTCTCCGGATTGGCGAACGCCAACGCGATCGATGCGAACAGTAGCAGCGCGAAACCGATCGACAGGATCCGCGTGGGCTTCTTCATGTGAATGACGATGCGCGTATTGAGCAGGCTGCCGAGTGCGATGCAGGCGGCGATCGGCGTAGCGAGCAGACCGGCTTGTTGCGGCGACAGCCCGAAGCCGCCTTGCAACAGCAGCGGCGCGAAGAAGATCAGCGAGAACATCACGAAGCCGGACAGGAAGCCGAGAATGAATAGCGTGACGAGTTGCGAATCCTTGAACAGGTCGAGCGGAATGATCGGATGCGTGGCGCGTTTCTCGCACACCAGCAACGCGATGGCGCCCACAACCACGAAAGCCGCCAGGGCCAGGTTGCCGGCCGTCAGACCGTGTTTCGGCACGGCTTCGATGAGCGCCTGAAGGCCGCCCAGCACGGCGGCGACCAGCGCTGCGCCGAGCCAGTCGATCTTGACTTCGCCTTCGTGCGGCCGCTGGAGGTTGGGCAGATGCGCCCAGATGAAATAGAGTGCCGCGGCGCCGACCGGCAGATTGATCAGGAAGGTGGAGCGCCAGCCCCAGTGCTCGCTCATCCAGCCACCCAGCGAGGGACCCGCCGCGGTGCCGATCCCGTACGCGGCCGCCATCACAACCTGCCAGCGCACCCGTGCGCGTGGATCGGGGAAGAGGTCAGGTATCGACGCGAACGCCGTGCCTACCATCATTCCGCCGCCGACCCCTTGCAAGCCGCGCGCGATCACGAGGAACAGCATGTCGTTCGCGACGCCGCAGAGCACCGAAGCGATCGTGAACGTGATGACCGCGGCGATCACGAAACGCTTGCGGCCGAAATAATCGCCGAGACGGCCGAACACGGGGACCGTTACCACTGACGCCAACAAGTACGCGCTGGCAATCCATGCGTAGTATTCGAAGCCATGCAGTTCGGCGACGATCGAAGGCAGCGCGGTGCTGACGACGGTCTGGTCGAGTGCGACCAGCATGTTGACGAGGCCGATACCCAGCATGGCTAGCAGGGCATTTCGGAAAGGCAGGGCAGCAGTCGGATTCACGGGTCTGAGAGAGAAGGGCTTTTCAGGGCAGGCGCTGCGCGGGCAGTGCGCGGGCCAGGGTCGTGACGACAACTACGTCCTATAGTTGTCTGACCTCTCGTCATTATACGGGTTTTCCCTTACGCTAAACTATTGCCGTTGCTCGTTTGATCCGTATCTTTATGACGCCCCCCTCCTGGCTAATGTAATGGCGCGTTCGGGGCAAACGGTCACGCACAAGCCGCATGCCCGGCACGCATCGGCGTTTGGCGTGTACGCGACTTAAACGACTCTCACTCGTGGAGCGACCCCGCATGACTACCGATTGCCGACCGATGGTTCGAACTCAAACGCATCAGCGACGACATCACGCTACTTTGGGAGCCTCATGTCGTCCCGCTGATGCGTTGCAATATCTGGCATGTGCGTGGCCGTGACCGGGATCTGATGATCGACACGGGGATGGGCATCGTCAGTCTGCAGGAAGCCGCAAAGCACTTGCTGCAGAAGGACGTCACCGCCGTTGCGACGCATACGCACTCGGACCATATTGGCGGCCATCATGAATTCGAACACACGCTGGTTCACGAATTAGAGGCAGACAACCTGCGCGCGCCGCGCGAGCAGGGCACCCTTCTGGCGTCGGTATTGGGCGACGAAGCCATTCGCCGGTATCGCGAAGCAGGCTATCCGTTCGACGGCGATCTGATCACGGCCCTTCCCAGCGCTGATTATTCGATGACCGACTATCGCGTGCGGGCTGCAACGGTCACGGAGATCGTCAAGGAAGGGAACATCGTGGATCTCGGCAACCGGCATTTTGAAGTCCTGCATCTGCCCGGCCACTCACCGGGCAGCATCGGTCTATGGGAAGCGGCGTCCGGCACGCTGTTCTCGGGCGATGCGATCTACGACGGCCCGTTGCTGGATGAGATCGGTGGCGCGGATATTCCGACCTATGTGCGCACCATGAAGCGCCTGCGCGAATTGCCCGTGCAAGTGGTGCACGCTGGACACGACGGGAGCTTCGGGCGAGAACGGCTGGTCGAGTTGGTCGACGCCTATCTGGCTAAACGTATCTGACACTGGCCGGGGCGATGGCCTGGTGCGTTGCCTGCTGCATTTCGCGCGCCAAGGAAACGGTTGGCTTTTAGCCGGCACGGTCCTGAATCTGGTCGTGCCCGTTTCCAACCCCAATAGCCCGTTTTTACGCGTCTTTCAGCCAGGGCATTTCCACCGGTGACACCACCAGATGCCGGGCCTCCTGTTTCAGTTCGAAGATGAACCCGACC